>JBBILG010000016.1:0-9393 GCA_037445085.1 Methylobacillus sp. | reverse complement strand
CATCAACGAACAAGGCGAACGCCTGGGCAGCGTGGTGGAATGGAACGACCGCACCAATGAAGTCTCCATCGAGCGTGAACTGGAAAGAATGGTGGAAGCGGCCGTGCTGGGCGATTTCACCACCCGCCTGGACCTCGGCAACAAGGAAGGCTTCTTCCGCAACCTGGCGGAGGGCCTCAACAAACTGCTGGAGACCAGCGAAACCGGTCTTAACGAAGTGGTGCGCGTGCTCAACGCCCTGTCGCGCGGCGACCTCACCGAACGCATCGATGGCGAGTATTTCGGCACCTTCGGCCAGCTCAAGGACGACTCCAACGCCACGGTGGAGAACCTGCGCAAGCTGATCGAACAGATCCGCGCCGCCACCGATTCCATCAACACCGCCGCGCGGGAAATCGCCGCCGGCAACACCGATCTGTCGCAGCGCACCGAAGAGCAGGCGTCCTCGCTGGAGGAAACCGCTTCCAGCATGGAGGAACTCGCCTCCACCGTGAAGCAGAACGCCGAGAACGCCAAGCAGGCCAACCAGATGGCCGCCGCCGCTTCCGGGGTCGCCGTCAAGGGCGGCGAAGTGGTCAGCGAAGTGGTCGATACCATGTCCGCCATCCACGAGTCCTCGCGCAAGATCGTCGACATCATCGGTGTCATCGACGGCATCGCCTTCCAGACCAACATCCTGGCGCTCAACGCCGCGGTGGAGGCCGCCCGCGCCGGCGAGCAGGGCCGCGGCTTTGCCGTGGTGGCCGGCGAGGTGCGCAACCTCGCGCAGCGCTCCGCCGCCGCCGCCAAGGAAATCAAGCAGCTCATCTCCGATTCCGTGGACAAGGTGGGGGGCGGCACCCGGCTGGTGGAGGCGGCCGGCCGCACCATGGAAGAGGTCGTCACCTCGGTGAAGCGCGTCACCGACATCATGGCCGAAATCGCCGCCGCCTCGGTGGAACAGAGCACCGGCATCGATCAGGTCAACCAGGCGGTGGCGCAAATGGACGAGGTCACCCAGCAGAACGCGGCCCTGGTGGAAGAAGCCGCCGCCGCCGCCGAATCGCTCGAAGAACAGGCGCAGTCCCTGCTGGAAGCGGTCAGCGTGTTCAAGCTGTCCGGCACGCCAGCGGCACTGGCGGCACCCGCGCCACGCGCCACGGCCACCCGCGGCAACGCCCGCCTCGCCGCGCCCAGACCAGCTCCCGCCAGGCCCAAACCGCCGAGGGTCAGCGGCGACGACGAGTGGGAAGAGTTTTAAGCAGACCGGCGACCCGGCTCGTGGCGCTCGCGGCAAACAACGATGTCCAAGGACGTGAATTCCACTTCACCGAGCAGGATTTCCAGCGCATCCGCCGGCTGATTTACGACCATGCCGGCATCAACCTGTCCGAGGCCAAGAAGGACATGGTCTACAGCAGGCTGGGGCGGCGCCTGCGCGCCACCGGCCTGACCACTTTCCGCGACTATCTGGCGCTGCTGGAGACCAACGATCCGGCGGAATGGGAAGCTTTCGTCAACTCGCTCACCACTAACCTCACCGCCTTCTTCCGCGAGCCGCACCATTTCCCGCTGCTGGCCGAGCACATCGGCAGGGTGCGCCATCGCCGCCCCATCGAGTTGTGGTGCAGCGCCGCATCCACCGGGGAAGAGCCCTACACCATGGCAATGACCATGGTGGACCTGTTTGGCAGCTACACGCCGCCAGTGCACATCCTCGCCACCGACCTCGACACCAGCGTGCTGAAGAAGGCCGAGGCCGGCATCTATCCCATGGAGCGGGTGGAGAAGCTGCCGCAGGACACCCTCAGGCGCTTCTTCCTCAAGGGCGCCGGCCGCCATGCCGGCTTTGTCCAGGTGCGCCGCGAACTGCGCGATCTGGTCACCTTCCGCCCGCTCAACCTGCTCGACGAGAAATGGCCGGTGCGCGGGCCGTTCGAGGCGATTTTCTGCCGCAACGTGATGATCTATTTCGACAAGCCGACGCAATACCGGATCCTGCAGAAGTTCGTGCCGGTCATGCACGGCGACGCCCTGCTGTTCGCCGGCCATTCGGAAAGCTTCCAGCACGCCGCCGACCTTTTCCACATCCGCGGCCGCACGGTATACGTTATCGCCGATAAGGCCCGCCACCTGGCCATCCCCGCACGATGAGCGTCCACGGCTACGAGGAAACCCTCGCCCCCAACCTGTATTTCGACCGCACTTTCAGCATCGAGGCGGCCAAGCTGATGCCGGGGGAGTACTACGTGACCCGCCGCGACATGCTGCTGGTAACCACGCTGGGCTCCTGTGTCGCCGCCTGCATCCGCGACCGTGGCAACGGCATCGGCGGCATGAACCATTTCATGCTGCCAGAAAATGCTCAGGAGGAAGGCGGCTGGGGCGCCGTCTCCACCCGCTACGGCACTTATGCCATGGAAATGCTGATCAACCAGCTCATCAAGCTGGGCGCGCACCGCGACAATCTGGAGGCCAAGCTGTTCGGCGGCGGCGCGGTGATCCGCAACATGACCGCCATCAACGTCGGCGAGCGCAATGCCAGATTCGGCCTGGAATACCTGAGGACGGAGGGCATCCCGGTGATCGCCAGCGACCTGCTCGACATCCATCCGCGCAAGGTGTACTACTTCCCCAAGTCCGGGCGGGTGCTGGTGAAAAAGCTGCGCAACCTGCACAACGACACCATCGCCAGCCGCGAAAACGAATACCGCTCGCGCCTGGTGGAATCCAGGGTGGAAGGCGAAATCGAGCTGTTCACCTAGCCCGCTTCGGGAATCCGGGTTGCACGGCACAGGCGGTCGTGTACGGCCGCCCATGCCGGCTCGTCCGGCGGCAGTTCGATCAGCAGGACCTCGCACCCGCTCGCATCGGCCTCATGCAAGGCCCTGTAGAGCGCGCGCGCATAATCCCGGGGCCGCTCGGGCATCAGCCAGAACTTCGCCACCGGCCAGCTTGCCGGGTGCCGCGCGAGCAACCCCGCACGCCGGCCCGGAAACGGCGCCGTGTCCAGCCCGGCCGGAATCCGGTAGCACGGCGTGCGCGGGGCGTAATGCGAGGCCAGTGCGCCCGGGACGCGAGGCGCTGCGCCGGTGGCACCGTCGGCCAGCGACAGGTGGCGGGCGAGCATTTCGGCGGTGATGGCACCGGGACGCAGGATGCGCGGACGTTCGCCGCTGAGGTCGAGTATGGTCGACTCGATGCCGACCTGACAGGCGCCCCCGTCCACCACGGCCGCGATCCTGCCGGCCAGGTGCCGCTCCACGTGCGCGGCAGTGGTGGGGCTGATCTGACCAAACGGATTGGCGGACGGCGCGGCCAGGCCAAAGCCCAGTTGCCGCAGCACGGCCTGTAGCACCGGATGCGCCGGCACACGCAGCGCCACCGTCGTCTGGCCCCCGGTCAGCAGCGGCGACACCGTTGGCGCGGCAGGCAACACCAGGGTGAGCGGCCCCGGCCAGAAAGCTGCCGCCAGCCGCCACGCCACCTCCGGGATGTCCACGGCCCAGTCCCGCATCTGCTCGGCGGTGGCCAGATGCACGATCAGGGGGTGATCGGCGGGACGGCCCTTGGCACGGAAAATCGCGCGCACGGCTTCCGGGTTGGTCGCGTCGGCGGCCAGCCCGTACACCGTCTCGGTGGGCAGCGCCACCAGTTTGCCCGCACGCAGCAGTTCCACGGCGATGGCCAGGTCGTCCGGCCGGGAGGTGAGTCGCAGCATGATCAGGGCCTCCCTGCATGGGCCGCCGTCGGCAGGCCATGCGGGCATTCAGGGTTCATTTCCGGGATTCGCAATTTTTTCCGAGCGCTTGCAAAATAATATTCGACTTTTCGTGATGATACCAAACCTGCAAAATTCAGGCCGGTCCACCTGTGAAAACGAGCGCCCGCCGGCCGGACCCACGAGCGCCTGTCGCAAGCGAGGCCAGGCACGGCGGGTTACCAAGGAGCGCCACTTGAGCACCTTCGATCCCGTCCTGCTGTTCTTCCTGTTCGGCCTGGCCGCCGGCCTGATGCGCTCGGAGCTGCGCCTGCCCGCGGCAGTCTACGAACTGGTGAGCATGCTGCTGCTGCTCGCCATCGGCCTCAAGGGTGGCATCGAGCTCGCCCGACAGCCCTTCGGCGACCTCGCATTGCAGGCCATCGCGGTCATCGCCATGGGCGTGATGCTGCCACTGGTCGCCTTCCCGGTGCTGCGCTACGCCGGCCGCCTCCGGCGCGCGGACGCGGCTTCCATCGCCGCCCACTACGGCTCGGTGAGTGTCGCCACCTACGCCGTCGCCACCGCCTATTTCACCAGCCGGCAAATCGAGTACGAAGCGCACATGCCGTTCCTGCTCGCGGTGCTCGAAATCCCGGCCATCATCGTGGGCATCCTGCTGGCCCGCGGCTTCTCCCGCGACATGCACATCGGCAAGATGGCGCACGAGGTCTTTCTGGGCAAGGGCATCCTGCTGCTGATCGGTGGCCTGCTGATCGGCTGGGCCGCCGGCCCCGAGGGGCTGACTTCCGTCAAGCCGCTCTTCTTCGATCTGTTCAAGGGCATCCTCGCGCTGTTCCTGCTGGAAATGGGGCTGATCACCGCCGGCCAGTTCGGCAGCCTGCGGCAATACGGACTGTTCCTCGTGCTGTTCGGCATCGGCATGCCGCTGTTCTCTGCCGTGGTGGGCGCCACGCTGGGCTATGCCCTCGGCCTGTCGCTGGGCGGCACGGCCATGCTGGCCATCCTGGCGGCGAGCGCCTCCTACATCGCCGTTCCCGCCGCCATGCGCATTTCCGTGCCGGAAGCCAACCCCACGCTGTCACTGGCCGCCTCCCTGGGCGTCACGTTTCCATTCAACGTCCTGGTCGGCATTCCACTCTATCACGCCATGGCGACCAAACTGTTCGCCGTGACCGGAGGCTGAACCCATGAAGAGCTCGATGCGCAAACTGCTCACCATCATCGCCGAGACCGCCCTGGAAAGCGTCCTGGTCAAAGACCTCGAACACCTGGGGGCGCACGGTTACACCATCACCGACGCCCGCGGCAAGGGCAGCCGGGGGACGCGCAACGCCGCCTGGGGCGAGAGCAGCAACATCCGCCTCGAGGTGGTGTGCGATGCCGCCACCGCCGAGACCATCGCCGCCCACCTGCAGCAGCACTATTACGAGCATTACGCCATGATCCTGTTCCTGTCCGACGTGACGGTGCTGCGGCCGGAGAAGTTCTGCCGATGACACCGGAGACCTCTTCACATGCCATGGAGTAATCGATGAACGCATGGAACAAGCAACACGCGGGCCGCACCGTGCTGGGCCTGGCCGGCATACGCGCGCGCACCTGGCTGATCCTGGGCGCGATCGTCCTCGCCATCCTCGCCCTGCTCGCCTGGGCCGCCATCGCGCTGCTGTCTTGGCTGTGGGCGCAGGCGCCGGCGGCGACGGAAACCGGCCGGCAACTTGCCGGCGAGGCGACGACACGGCTGGAACAGGCGGCGCCCGGCCTGCAGGAGCAGGTCGATCGCTGGCTGCCCGGCGTGCGGGAACAGGTGGACCAATGGCTGCCCGGCTTGGGCGAGGAACCGCCCGCGCACGACGTCAGCGGCGCCGACCTCGGGCCCGTCGCGCGCTTCCCGGGCCTGGTGCGCAGCCATTACGCGAGCGATGGCCAGGCCGCCGAAGTGCGCTACACCGGCCGCGCGGATTTCGCCGCGGTACTGGCACACTACGTGCAGGGCTACACCGGCGCCGGCTTCGCCCACGAGGTGCGGGCCGCCACGCCCGATGAGGAGCGGCACCATTTCCGGCGCGGCCAGGAATCCATCGGACTGGTGCTGGTACGCCGCCCGGGCGGCCTGGTCGAAATCCGTCTGCAGCAACCCGCGTCATGACACCGGCAAACCCGGGCGTCCTCGCCGGCGGCAATCCGCGCGAGCGGCTGCGCAGCTTCATCGAAGTCCCCCGCGTGCAGCAGGGTATCATCGCGCTGATCCTGGTCAACGCCGTCATCCTCGGCCTGGAAACCTCGCCCGCCGTCATGGCCAGCATCGGCCGTCCGCTGCTGGCGGCCGACCAGGCCATCCTGGCGGTATTCGTGGTGGAAATCGCCATCCGGCTCTACGTGCACCGCCTCGCCTTCTGGCGCGACCCGTGGAGCGTATTCGACTTCGTTGTGGTGGCCATCGCGCTCATCCCCGCCTCCGGCCCCTTCGCGGTGCTGCGCGCCCTGCGCGTGCTGCGTGTGTTGCGCCTGCTCACCATGGTACCGGCCATGCGCCGGGTGGTGGGCGCCCTGCTGGCGGCCCTCCCGGGGCTGGGTTCCATCGTCATGGTGCTGCTCATCCTCTACTACGTGTTCGCGGTGATCGCCACCAACCTGTTCGCCGCGGCCTTTCCGGAATGGTTCGGCACCCTGGGGCGCTCGCTCTACACCCTGTTCCAGATCATGACCCTGGAGAGCTGGTCCATGGGCATCGCCCGGCCGGTGATGGAGCAGTTTCCCCATGCCTGGGCCTTCTTCATCCCCTTCATCCTGGTGGCGACTTTCACCATGCTGAATCTGTTCATCGCCATCATCGTCAACGCCATGCAGAGCTACCGCGAAGCGGATCAGCAACACATGGAGGCAACGCTCGAACACACGCGCATGCACATCGAGGCCGATCTGCACACCGAGCTGCGCGATCTCCGCGCCGAGATCCAGGAACTGAAAGCGCTGCTGCGCACCCGCCATCCCAACGAACCGCAACCTGCCGCAGCCGGGACAGCCGATGCCCGCTGACAGTACCGTTACCGTCGGGCACCTGCCGGCGCGCAACGGGGCGGAGTTGCGGCGGCCGGGCTGGCGCAATGCCACGATGCCGCGTCATCGTACGAATTTCAAACGCAATTTCTGAGGAGCAAGCATCATGACGCCGATGGTCATCGTCCTGTTCGTGCTGGGGCTGGCCCTGCTGGTGGCCGGCGCCGAACTGCTGGTGCGCGGAGCCTCGCGCCTGGCCCTGCGCTTCGGCATCTCGCCGCTGGTGGTGGGCCTCACCGTGGTGGCCTTCGGCACCAGTTCGCCGGAGATGGCGGTGAGCGTGCAGGCGGGCCTGGCGGGACAGGCCGACATCGCCGTGGGTAACATCGTCGGCAGCAACATCTTCAACGTGCTGGGGGTGCTGGGAATTTCCGCGCTCATCGCCCCGCTGGTGATCCAGCAGCAGCTCGTGCGCTTCGATGTGCCACTGATGATCGGCATCTCGCTGACCTTCCTCATCATGGCGCTCGACGGCCGCATCGGCTTGTTCGACGGGCTGCTGCTCACCGCCGGCATCGTCGCCTACACGGTGTTCGCCATCCGCCAGGGCCGCAAGGAAGGCGCCGCGGTGCAGGACGAGTACGCGCGGGAGTTCGGCGACGGCACGGCCGGCTGGCTTGGCCGCCTGCCGGTGCAGCTTGCCTGCATCGCCGGTGGTCTCGCGCTCCTGGTGGTCGGCGCCGGCTGGCTGGTGGACAGCGCGGTGGCCATGGCGCGCGCGTTCGGGGTGAGCGAACTCGTCATCGGCCTCACCATCGTCGCCGTCGGCACCTCGCTGCCCGAACTGGCCACCTCCGTGGTGGCCGCGCTGCGCGGCGAGCGCGACATCGCCGTGGGCAACGCCATCGGCAGCAACGTGTTCAACCTGCTCGGCATCGCCGGCATCGCGACGCTGGTCACCCCGGGCGGGCTGGAAGTGGCCGCCTCGCTGATCCGCTTCGACCTGCCCGTGATGCTGGCGGTGGCACTTGCCTGCCTGCCCATCTTTGTCACCGGCCATTACATCGCGCGCTGGGAAGGGGGGCTGTTTCTCGCCTATTATGTGGTTTACGCAACCTACCTGGCCCTCGCCTCGACCGCCCACGACGCCCTGCCGGCCTTCAGCGGCGTCATGCTCGGCTTCGCGCTGCCGCTCACTGTGGTGACGCTGCTGGTACTGTGGGCGCGACGCACATGACAACGGCCATCAGGATCCCCCTGCTCGCCGCCATGGCCGTGCTCGCCGGCCTCGCCGCCATGACCCTCGCCGTCTCGGGCGGCCATGCGACCGCATTCGACCGCACCTGGCTGGATGCCTTCGCCACGCTGCGCGGGCCTGCGCCCGACGCCTTCTTTCTGGCCGTGACCTGGCTGGGTTCCAGCTATGTCCTGATGCCGGCAACGCTCCTGCTCATGGCGGCGCTGGTCTTCCAGCGATTCTGGGCATCGGCACTGCTGCTGGGGCTGACGTATTTCGGCGCCACCCTGACCACCTGGCTGCTGAAAATGACGATCGGGCGCGAACGGCCCGCGCTGCACGCGGTGCTCGGAACCCTGCCGTCGGATGCGGCCTATCCAAGCGGACACGCCACTCATGCCGCCGCCTTCGCCCTCGCGCTGTGGCTGCTGGCCGGCCGCCACGCGCCGCACCGGCGCGCGGCGGCCGGCGCCGCGCTCGGCACCCTGGTGCTGCTGGTGGCAGCCTCGCGGCTATACCTGCAGGTGCACTGGCCCAGCGACGTGCTCGCCGGGCTGCTGGTGGCCGCATTCTGGGCCGCTCTGGTGCGTGCCGGCACGCACCAGCACTGGACGACGGGGGCGACGACATGAGGAACAAGTTTCTCGGTACCGGCGAGGCGGGCTACCGCCCGATACGGAAACTCGCCGTCATCCTGTCCGGTCTGCGCTATGCGGTATTGCACGATTTCAGCGTAATGTACAAGGTGATCCTGTCGCTCGTGGTCATGGCCCTGGCGCTGTCGTTGCACAACTGGGTGGACGCGGCGCTGATCCTGCTCGCCACCGGCATGATGGTGGCGGCGGAATTGTTCAACACCGCCATCGAGGCGCTGTGCGACTTCGTGGAGACCCGCCACAATGAAAAAATCGGCATCATCAAGGACATCGCCGCCGCCGCCACCGGCCTGGTCATCCTGGCCTGGTGGGTCGTGCTGGCGCTGGAACTCGCCCGGCTGTGGCCGCGGCTGGCGGCGTGAATGTCCGGGGTCCCGGAGCTCGATGCCGCACGCCGCGCACCCCCCGACAGGTGCGCGGAGCAGGCCATGACTCCCGCCCGCTATGCCGGTCGCGGCATCGCCCTGCTCACCCGGCACGGCAAGGAAAAGGTGATCGTGCCGGCGCTGGAACCCTCGCTCGGCTGCCGGGTGGCGCTGGTGGACGGCTACGACACCGACCGGCTGGGCACCTTCACCCGCGACATCACGCGCACCGGCACGCAGCTCGAGACGGCGCGCAAAAAAGCGCGCATCGGCATGGAACTGGCGGGGCTGCCGCTCGGGCTGGCGAGCGAGGGCAGTTTCGGCCCCGACCCCATGGCGGGGCTGTTTCCCTGGAACCTGGAATTGCTGGTTTTCCTGGATGACGAACTGGGCATCGAAATCGTCGGCCCCGCCCAAGGCGCGGCGCGCCCC
>JBBILG010000015.1:11970-25246 GCA_037445085.1 Methylobacillus sp. | reverse complement strand
AGGACCCAATCGTGCAGCATGCGGCTTGAAAACTTCATCTTGTCGGATCAATAACAAATACCCCGTCATCATCGCGCCATTTCACGCCGCGGCCTGCGTGCACGCACGGTCCAGGAAAACATCCGCTCCCTGTACAGGCGTAATGGCGGCGGCAGGAATGGTCACCCCCTCCTGCCACTGTCGTACCGCCTCGCGCTTGCCCGCCCCCGTCGCCAGGAAAATCACGCGGTGCGCCCGCGACAGGCGGCTGGCCGAGAGGCTGATGCGCTCGGGCGGCGGCTTGGGGGCGCCGCGCACGGGAATGGCGGGAGCACCGTCCAGCTCCAGCACGTTGCCCGGGAACAGGCTGGCGGTGTGGCCATCCTCGCCCAGGCCGAGCAGGACCAGATCGAATTCGCCGACCTCGGCGAGCAGTCGGGAGTAGCGCGCCGCCCCTTCTTCGGGGCCACATTGCGCGGGGATGGGATGAATCTGCTGCGCGGGGATGGGGACGTGACCGAGCCACGCTTCTTCGGCCATGCGGCTGTTGCGCTCGGCGTGGTGGGGCGGCAGGCAGCGTTCGTCGCCGTAATGGACGTGCCATTTCGACCAGTCGGTGACAATGCCGCGCAGCTCGCGGTACACCTCGCGCGGCGTGCTGCCGCCCGCCAGCACGATGACGAAGCGACCGCGCCTGGCGATGGCCTGCGCCGCCTCCTGCACGATGGCCTGAACGGCGGCGTCGCGCACGCCGGCAGCGGTTTCAAAAATTTTCCAGCGGGTCTGGTTTTTCTGCATGGAACGGTACTCGCGAAAGTGCGTGCCGGCAGGGCCACCCGCCGGCACGGCGTTGGTCACATCATAAAAAGCCGTGGCCACGAGGAGCACGGAAGGCGGAGTAAGCACCCATTTCAGCGGGTTTGACCCATCACGCCGGTTACCGGCCTTCCTGGGTTTCTGGATGCCGATTTGCCTATTGCAACTGGAAGGCGGAACCGCCCAGCACATTCGCCATGGCCGCGCCGAAGCGCTTGGCGAAGCGGTCGGCCAGACTGTCGCGGGCGGTGAAATCGACGATGCGCTCTTCCTTGATCACTTCGCGCGCCACCCAGTCGTAGCTGCCGATGGCGTCCGCCAGGCCCAGCCTGATGCTGGTCTCGCCGCTCCAGAACAGGCCGCTGAAGATTTCCGGGCTTTCCTTCAGGCGGTTGCCGCGGCCTTCGCGCACCACGCGGATGAACTGCTGGTGGATTTCGTCGAGCAACCCCTGGGCGAACTGCCGGTGCTCGGGGTCAAGCGGCGAAAAAGGGTCGAGCAGCGCCTTGTTCTCGCCGGCGGCGAGCATGCGCCGTTCCACGCCCAGCTTTTCCATGGTGCCGGTGAAGCCGAAGCCGTCCATGAGCACGCCGATGGAGCCGACGATGCTGGCCTTGTCGACATAGATGCGTTCGGCCGCCACGGCGACGTAGTAGCCACCGGAAGCGCAGATGTCTTCCACCACGGCATAGACCGGGATGCCGGGGTGCTGGGTACGCAGACGCCGGATTTCGTCGTTAATGATGCCGGCCTGCACCGGGCTGCCGCCCGGACTGTTGATGCGCAGGATGACGCCGCGGGTATGCTTGTCGGAAAACGCCGACTGCAGGCTGGAGATGGTGCGGTCGGCGCTGACGTCGCCTTCGGCACCGATGACGCCCTGGATGTCGATGAGCGCCGTGTGGCCGGTGCCGGTCGCCGCGCCCGGCCCGATCCAGTCCATGGCAATGAACAGCAGGATGAACAGGTAGGCGAAGGCGAGTATCTTGAAGAAGATGCCCCAGTGGCGCGTGCGGCGCTGCTCGCGGATGGCAGCGAAAGCCAGCTTTTCCAGGGTCTGGCGCTCCCAGCTCTGCTGTTCCATGTCTAGTCTTTCACAATCAGGTAAACCTTGCCGTCGCGCTCGACCACGGGCAGCGCCTGCAGCGACGCCCCCGCGCACGGCCCCATGAGGCAGCGTCCGCTGTCCGGCGCATAATGCGCGCCGTGCGTGGCACAGAGGAGATATTGGCAGGAAATATCGAAGAAATCGCCCTCCTGCCAGTCCAGTTCCACGGGCACGTGCGCACAGCGGTTGAGATAGCCGTAAACCGCGCCATTGTAACGCACGGCGAAGCCGCTTGCGCGCTCGCCCCACTCCGGCAGGTCGAAGCGCACGCCGCGCCCCCGCTCCGCGAGTTGTGCCGAGGCGCAAATCAGCCTTTTTCGCTCAGCCATTCGCGCAAGGCGGTGAAGCGGTCGAAATGCGCCAGCGGCGCGTGGGGCAGCAGATGCTCCAGCGGCTGGGCGCCATGGGTGACCGCCAGGCTGGCCATGCCGGCGTTGCGCGCCATCATGAGATCGTGGGAGGTATCGCCCACCATCAGGCTGCGCGCCGCGCACGCGCCCAGTTCATCCATCAGCTCGTGCAACATCTGCGGATGCGGCTTGGAATGGCACTCGTCAGCGCAGCGCGAAGCGAGAAAGTACGGACGCAGGCCGCTGCTGTCGAGCGCATGCTCCAGCCCGCGGCGCCCCTTGCCGGTCGCCACCGCCAGCAGGTAGCCGGCTCCGGCCAGTTCCCGCAGGGTCGCGGCCACGCCCTCGAACAGGCGGATGCCATGGTCGCGCTGGCGGAAATGCCAGGCATAGCGTTCGGTCATCTGCACCAGCCGATCTTCCGGCAGCTCGATACCGGCGAACAGGCGCCCGATGGCCGGGCGCAGGCTCAGGCCGATGATGCCGCGCACGGCGGCGGCATCCGGCACCGGCAGCCCGGCATCCCGGGTTGCAGCCTGGATGCTGTCCACGATCACCTGCGAAGAATCGACCAGGGTGCCGTCCCAGTCGAACACGATGAGGTCAAACCGCCTGGACATGCGGGATGTCCCCGGCCAGGCGGTCCAGAAACCGCTGCAATTCTGGTGGCAGCGGGGCCCTGAGCTCCAGTCGCTCGCCGCTCTGCGGGTGGCGGATCACCGTCTGTGCCGCGTGCAGGAACATACGCTTCAGGCCCTGCTTCTGCAGCGCCTTGTTGAGGGCGAAATCGCCGTACTTGTCGTCGCCGAGGATGGGATGCCCCAGATGGGCGAGCTGCACGCGCAACTGGTGGGTGCGGCCGGTGACCAGCTCGGCCTCCAGCAGGGAATGATCGCCGATCTGCCGCTTGAGGTAGAACACCGTTTCCGAATCCTGGCCGCCGGCTTCCACGCTCACCCGCCGCTCGCCGCTCGCCAGCACGTGTTTCTTCAGCGGCAGCCTGACGCGACGCTTCGGCTCTGGCCAGCGGCCCTGGACCAGCATCAGGTAGCGCTTTTCGATGGCGTTGTCCCGGAGGGCGGCGTGCAGCGCCGTGAGCGCGCTGCGCTTCTTCGCCAGCAGCAGGATGCCGGAAGTCTCGCGGTCGAGGCGGTGCACCAGCTCCAGGAACTTCGCCTGCGGCCGCTCCAGCCGCAACTGCTCGATGACCCCGCGGCTGATACCGCTGCCGCCGTGCACGGCCATGCCCGCCGGCTTGTCGATGACCAGCAGGGCCTCGTCCTCGAACACCACGGCGGCGTGCAGGCGCTTCGCCGGCGCCCGCGCAGGTACATCCGTCACGGCGGGCGCGGCGGTGCGCAGGGGCGGAATGCGCACCACATCCCCCAGGCCGAGGCGGAAGGTGGCGTCGATGCGCCGGCTGTTGACGCGCACCTCGCCGCTGCGCAGGATGCGGTAGAGATGACTTTTTGGCACGCCCTTGAGCCGGCGCGCGAGAAAGTTGTCGATGCGCTGACCCTCGCCGCGCTCGTCCACCGTCACCAGATGCACGGCCGCTTTGCTTAAATCGCTCATCTGACCTATACTACCGGCTTGCCCCATCAGGGCATAATTTTTGGAGAATTTCTGGTTAACTTCGCTCACCACGGACCACAAGCAGCGATCCATGCAACACCAGGATCCACTTCCGGCGCCCTGTGCGGGACCCGTTCGCACCAGTGACGCGCCGGCATGCATCCCGGCAAATTGAGCGCTCAAAGCTGCCGCGCAGATCATGGCGACACGCCGCGCGGCGGGAAACGAATTGACGGCATTGTAAACGAAAGCGCACCGCAGTGCGCCATGAACCCACCCTAGAAAATTAATGCATAACGTTAAGATTAATCTATAACGCACTGATTAACCTGTTTATTTTTTAGATTCCCAGTGCGCCACACTGCACTGGGACGGCCACCGCCGAGCGCGGGTGCCGCATGTGGATTTTCCGTTTACGGCCGGTCAAACCGCTTTCCCCACCCGTACCCCGGCAGCCGCCATGCTGCCCGCCCGCTGAATTGAGCGCGGGAGAAGACTGGAATGAAACGCATGCTTTTCAATGCGACGCAGGAAGAAGAACTTCGCGTCGCCATCGTCGACGGGCAGCGCCTGATCGATCTCGACATCGAGCACGCCGGCAAGGAACAGCGCAAGAGCAACATCTACAAGGGCGTCATCACCCGCATCGAACCCTCGCTGGAAGCCGCCTTCGTCAACTACGGCACCGAGCGCCACGGCTTCCTGCCCTTCAAGGAAGTCGCGCGCAGCTATTTCCAGGAAGGCGCGGACAGCCGCGCCAGCATCAAGGAAGCCCTGCGCGAGGGGCAGGAGCTCATCGTGCAGGTGGACAAGGACGAGCGCGGCAACAAGGGCGCCGCGCTCACCACCTTCATCAGTCTGGCCGGCCGCTATCTCGTGCTGATGCCCAACAACCCGCGTGGCGGCGGCGTATCGCGTCGCATCGAGGGCGAGGAGCGTAACGAGCTGCGCGACACCATGGCGCAACTGGAAGTCCCCGCCGGCATGAGCATCATCGCCCGCACCGCCGGCATCGGCCGCGGCCTGGAAGAGTTACAGTGGGACCTCAACTACCTGCTGCAACTGTGGCACGCCATCGAAAACGCTTCCACCCTGCAGAAGGGGCCGTTCCTCATCTACCAGGAAGGCAGTTTGGTAATCCGCGCCATCCGCGACTATTTCCAGCCCGACATCGGCGAAATCCTCATCGACACCCCGGAAATCCATGAGCAGGCCCTGCAGTTCATGAACCACGTGATGCCGGGCAATGTCTCGCGTGTCAAGCTCTATCGCGACGAAATCCCGCTGTTCTCCCGCTTCCAGATCGAGCACCAGATCGAAACCGCCTTCGCGCGCGAAGTGCGCCTGCCGTCCGGCGGCGCCATCGTCATCGACCACACCGAGGCACTGGTCTCCATCGACGTCAATTCCGGCCGCGCCACCCGCGGCAGCGACATCGAGGAAACCGCGCTGCGCACCAACCTGGAAGCAGCCGAGGAAGCCGCTCGCCAGCTTCGCCTGCGCGATCTCGGCGGCCTGGTGGTGATCGACTTCATCGACATGGAAAGCCAGCGCAACCAGCGCGAGGTGGAAAACCGCCTGCGCGAAGCCCTGCGCTACGACCGCGCCCGCGTGCAGTTCGGCAAGATCTCGCGCTTCGGCCTGATGGAACTGTCACGCCAGCGCCTGCGCCCCAGCCTGGGCGAAGGGCACCACATCCCCTGCCCGCGCTGCAACGGCATCGGCCACATCCGCGGCATCGAATCCACCGCCCTGCACATCCTGCGCATCACCCAGGAAGAGGCGATGAAGGAGAACAGTGCCGTGATCCAGGTGCAGCTACCGGTGGAAGCCGCCACCTTCCTGCTCAACGAAAAACGCGCGGAAATCCATTCCATCGAGCAGCGCATGGGCGTCAAGGTGGTGCTCGTTCCCAACGTCCATCTGGAAACGCCCAACTACAAGATCGTGCGTCTGCGCCACGACGACCTCAGCGAGGAAACCAGCCGCGCCAGCTACGAGCTGGTCGAGCTGCCCTCGGAGATCGAGGAGGCCGCCGCCCAGCAGAAGCCCGAAGCGCCCAGGCAGGTCGCCGCGGTGCGCGGCATCACCCCGGCTGCGCCGGCCCCGGCCAGCCCGGAACCGGTAGCCGAGGAGGCGCCCGGAAGCACCCTGTTCGGCCGCTTCCGCAACTGGCTGGCCAGCATCAGCAGCGGCAGGAAGAAGGAGGAGGAAGCCGCGCCCACTCCGCGGCCGACCGGGCGCGAAGGCGGTACCCGTCGCACGGATCGCAGCCGCGGGGAACAACGCACGCGCGGCGAACGTGGCCGCGGCGAGCGCCAGGAAGCGCGCGCAGAGCAGCGCACGGCCGAGCGCGGCAGCCGCAGGCAGGAGCAGCGCCAGGCGGCGCCGAAGCCGGAGAAGGTCGAGCGTGAAGTCCAGCCCCAGCGCGAGGCCGTCCCGCAGACGGACGAAACCGCCAGGGAAAGCAGCGAGGCGCGTGGCAGCCGGCGCCGCAACCGCCGCGAGCGCAAGCCGCGCACCGAGACTGCGGCGCCGGCGGCGGAAACCGGCCTGCCAGCCGCCCTGACGGACTCCCCGCGGGAAGCGGCCGTCCCGGCAGCCATGCCGACTGCGGAGCTCTCCCCGCTCGCCGCGCATGCGCCCGCACCAGCGGAAACCCCGGCAGCCGGCGCGGCCGGCGTGGCGAGGGCCGCTCCGGCAGAAGAAACCGCGACGCCGGTTGCGATCGTCGCCGCCGAGGTTGTTGCTCAGGAGACCGCGGCCACCGTGCCCGTCGCCGAAGCAGTCGGGGAAAAACCGGCACGCCGCACCCGCCAGCCGCGCCGGCGCAAGGCCGACGCGGTGCAGGCGCCGCTCATCCCCGACATCGCCGAAACCAGCCTGCAGATGGTGGAAACCCGCGCCGATGCCGTGCAGGCGGAACCCGCCGTCGAAGCGGAACCGGCGCCGCGCGGCCGCACCAGGCCAGCCCCCTGGCAGCAGAAGACGCAAGCCGAAACCGGCGAGGAGCCGCTGGTGATGGTGGAAACCCAGAAATAGGCCGCGCCGCCCGGCAAGACCGAAAGCCCCGCGCATGCGGGGCTTTTGTTTTTCCAGAAACTCATGTGAACCGCACAGGGCGCAAGGTTCCGTTCGCGCCTCGATCGCTCTCCCGAGCCCAGTCGAAGGACGCGGCTGACGTCGTCCCTCATACTTCGATACGCCCGCCATGCGGGCGACTCAGGCACGAACGGCATCCACCCCACCCCGTTCGTCCCGAGCAGGCGCGCAAACGCCGCATCGAGGGAAAGACGGGATCAGCGCAGCGCGTAGTCGAGAAACAGGCCGGCAAACACCAGCGCGCCGGCGTAGTTGTTGTTGAGAAAGGCGCGGAAGCAGGCGACACGGTCACGCTCGCGCAACAGCCATTGCTGGTAGAGCGCCAGCGCCGCCGCAACCGCGAGGCCGGCGTACCATGCCGGCCCGAGACCGAGCTGCCATCCGGCCAGCACCAACAGTCCCAGCTTGACGAGCTGCAGCAGGCCGATGACGAGCCTGTCGTGGCGACCGAACAGGATGGCGGTGGATTTCACGCCGATGCGCAGGTCGTCGTCGCGGTCCACCATGGCGTACATGGTATCGTAGGCCACCACCCAGGCCACGGTGGCGAGCAGCAGCAGCCAGGCTACGCCCGGCACCGTCTCCGTCACCGCGGCGAAGGCCATGGGGATGGACCAAGCAAAGGCGATGCCGAGGAAGAGCTGTGGCAGATGGGTGTAGCGCTTCATGAAGGGGTACAGCACGGCCAGGCCGGCAGCGGCAACAGCCAGCTTGAGGGTCAGCTCGTTGAGCAGCAGCACCAACAGCAGCGCGACAAACAACAGTGCGGCGAACAGCAGCAGCGCCTCCCAGGGCGTCGCCTCGCCGGTGGCGAGCGGCCGCCCGCGCGTGCGCTCCACATGGCCGTCGATGCGCCGGTCGGCGAAATCGTTGATGACGCAACCGGCCGAGCGCATGAGGAAGGCGCCGGCCAGGAAGATGAGCACGATGGCCGCGCTGGGGTGGCCATCGCCGGCGATCCACAGCGCCCATAGCATCGGCCAGATCACCAGCCAGGTGCCGATGGGCCTGTCCACCCGCATCAGGCGGCCGTACACGCCCAATCTCTCCATCCAGCGCATGCCGCCTCCCCTTGTTTATTGGCGCAGAAAGTCCGGCAGCGCGATTTCGCCGTCCACGCTGAACGGCTGCACGCCGTGCAGTCCGCCCAGATCGGCCTGCCCGTGCAGACGGTATGACAGCCCGCCCTCCTGCTGCAGCGTCCGCAGATGCTGCAGGATGTGCGAGAGATGACTCACCGCCTCGGTGCGCACGACCGCCTCGCCGTAACCGGGAATGCGCGCCGGCCCGGCGGAGTGGCCACGCGCGAAAGACTGCCCGCCGAGCTCCAGGGTATAGCGCAAGCCCTGCACGGGGATGTCGAATCGGTTGGGATTGCGCACGCGCAAGTCCACGGCAAAACGCTGCTCGATCAGGCCGACATCGATCAGGCTGAGGCCGGCCAGGCCGACATCGAGTGGCTGCGGGCGCGGGGTAAAGCCGGCGCAGCCCGCCAGTGTCAGGGCGAACAGGACGGTCAATAGGGCTCCGGACATTTTCATGGTGGCCGCTTGCGCTGGGTGTGCACAGTCTGTCTTCCTTCACGGCGGCGCGGATGCGGGACCGCCGCGGGCAGGCCCTACGGCGCAGATCCGCTGGAGCACAGCGGGCGCCGGTTCCTCCATCACCCCCTCGGCATAGGCGACCACCCGCAGCATGGGGCCATAGACGTCGAGCAGCTCGCCGGGGCGCAGCAGGTAATCCGGGTTGCGCGGCCGGCCGATGCGCTCCTGCCCCAGCATGAAGGTTTCATAAATGAGCACCCCGCCGGGCGCCAGGCCGTGCGCCAGCAGGGGCAACAAGGGGCGGTGCAGGTAGCGGCACACCACGATGCCGGCGAACCGCACCCCCGAGTAGGGCCAGGGACCGGCTTCCAGATCGGCCTGCCGCGCGCTCACGCCGGGCACCCCGCGCAACGCGGCCAGCGCCGCCGCATCGCGGTCCACCGCCTCCACCCGCCAGCCCTGCCCTGCCAGCCAGCGCGCGTTGCGGCCGGCGCCACAGGCGAGGTCGAGCACCGTGCCGCCCGCTGCCATCAGGGGCGCATATTTTCTCATCCAGGAGGATGGCGTGTCGTTGTCCGCATGCATCTCATGCGAAAATATGCCCGAACGGCAACCCGAAGACAATGAGCGGCCAAGACCCCCCCCTGCAATGGCGCGACGGCCAGCCGCTGTCGGCCCGCTACGGCGACGTGTATTTCTCGCGCGAATCCGGCATCGAGGAAACGCGCCACGTATTCCTGCAGCGCAACCGCCTGCGCGAGCGCTGGCAGGCGCTGCAAGGCGATGTCTTCACCATCGCCGAAACCGGCTTCGGCACCGGGCTCAACTTCCTCTGCGCGTGGCAGTTGTGGGACACCTGCGCGCCGGCCGACGCCCGCCTGCATTTCGTCAGCACCGAGCAACACCCGCTGTCGCGCGAGGAGCTCACGCGGGCGCTGGCCCTGTGGCCGCAACTGGAGACCTACAGCCGCCGCCTGCTGGCAGAATATCGCTGGCTGGTGCCGGGCTGGCAGCAGATCGGCTTCGACGGCGGCCGCGTCACCCTCACCTTGGTCATCGGCGATGCGCGGGCAACCCTGCCACAGCTCCGCGCACGGGTGGATGCCTGGTTCCTCGACGGCTTCGCGCCAGACAGAAACCCGGAGCTGTGGCAGGACGACCTGCTGCGTGAAATCGCCCGCCTCTGTGCACCCGGCGCCACTTTCGCCACCTACACCAGTGCCGGCGCGGTCAGGCGCGGGCTTGCGGCGGCCGGCTTCACCGTGCGCAAGGTCGCCGGATACGGGTGCAAGCGCGACATGCTGTGCGGCGAAATCGGGCGGGCCGTCATGGCCCCCGCGCCGTGCGAGCGCCGTGCCGTGATCATCGGCGGCGGCATCGGCGGCTGCGCCAGCGCCTGGCAACTGGCGCGGCGCGGCTGGCAGGTCACCCTGATCGAACGTCACCCCGGTCTGGCGCAGGAAGCCTCCGGCAACGCCCAGGGCGTGCTCTACCCGCGCCTGTCCGGCCACGACATCCCGCTCAGCCGCATCGCGCTGGCGGGCTTCCTCACCACCCGCCGCCTGCTGCCGGAACTGCTCGCGCACGGTACGGAGTGGGACGACTGCGGCCTGCTGCAGCTCGCCTTCGATGCACGTGAGGCGAGGCGCTGCCGGGAAGTCGCCGCCCGCGGCCTGCCCCAGGATCTGCTCTGCCCGGTCGATGCCGCCGAAGCCGGCCGGCTGGCCGGCGTGGAAATGCCGCACGGCGGCCTGTGGCTGCCGGCCGCCGGCTGGGCGGCACCGCCCGCGCTGTGCCGGGCACTGGCCAGCCACCCCGGCATCAGGGTGCGCGCCGGGACGGAAGCGCTGCGGCTCATGCGCGGCGCACACGGCTGGCAGGTGCACGATGCCGCAAGCTGCATCGCCGAGGCGCCGACGCTGGTGCTGGCTGCGGCCAGCGACTGCCGCCGCTTCGCGCAGAGCACGCACCTGCCGCTGCTGCCGGTACGCGGCCAGACCACCCTGCTACCGGCGACGGAGCCGAGCCGCAAGCTGCGCGCGGTGGTGTGTGCCGACGGCTACATCAGTCCGGCGCGCGCCGGCATGCATTGCCTGGGCGCGAGCTTCCACCCGCAGGATACCGACACCCGGCTGCGCGCCGCCGACCATGCCGGCAACCTGGCCATGCTCAGGCAACTCTCGCCGGCTCTGCACCGCGCGCTCGACGCCGATGCCCTCGACTGCGGAACACTGGCCGGCCGTGCTGCCCTGCGCTGCGCCTCGCCCGACTATCTGCCGCTGGCCGGCCCGCTGCTGGATGCCGCGTCGCTGGCCGGAATCCACGCACCCGGCAGCCGTCCCGGCGCCGACCGCCTGCCCTGGCTGGACGGCCTCCACGTCAATGCCGGCCACGGCGCCAGGGGGCTGCTCACTGCCCCGCTCGCCGGCGAACTCATCGCCGCCACGCTCACGGGCGAGCCGCTGCCGGTGGATGCCGGCAGCGCGCGCGCGCTCGACCCCAACCGTTTCCTGCTGCGCAGCCGCGGTCTCAGGCGCCTGATCGGTGCCGTCGGTTAAAATCGCCCACGATGTCAGCTCAGCCGCCTATCCAGCAAGCCCGCCAGCTCCAGCAGGCGGGCCGCCTCGCCGAAGCCGAGGCGGGCTACCGCGAGGCGCTGCGGCTCGCCCCGCGCGACCCCGAGCTGCACTACGACCTGGGCGGCCTGCTGCTCGCCCTCCATCGCCCCGACCAGGCCGAGGCCTGCTACCGTGCGGCGCTGGCGCTGGCCCCCGGACACCCGCAGGTGCTGCTGCAACTCGGCAACGCACTGGCGGCACAGGGCAGGCACGCCGATGCCGCCGCCCAGTTCCGCGCCAGTCTGGGGCACGACCCCGGCCAGTTCGCGGCGCACCACAACCTCGGCAATGCCCTGCGTGCATTGGGGCGGCCGCAGGAAGCCGCCGAGTGCTATCGGGCGGCACTGCGGCTCGCCCCCCATCACGCCGACTGCCACAACAACCTGGGCAATGCGCTGCGCGAACTGGGCCGGCTGGATGAAGCCATCGCCTGTTACCGCGAGGCGCTGCACCTCAACCCCGGGCTGCACCACGCGCGCGTGCACCTGCTGCACCAGCGCCAGCATGTCTGCGACTGGGCGGACATGGATGCGGAAATCGCCGAAATCCGCCGCCTGGTGCGCGAGGAACCGCGCGCGCAGATTTCGCCCTTCGCCTTCCTCTCGCTGCCCGGCACCACCGCCGCGGAACAACTGCACTGTGCGCGGAACTGGGTGGCCAACCGTTATGCCACCCTACCGGCGGAAAGCGAGCGCCCCGCTTTCCGGCATCGCCGTCATGACGGCAGCCGGCTCAACATCGGCTACCTGTCCGCCGATTTCCGCGCCCATCCGCTCGCCTGGCTCGCCACCGAGCTGATAGAGCGGCATGACCGCAGCCGTTTCACCCTCCACGCCTACTCCTACGGCCCGGACGACGGCAGTCCAGAACGCCTGCGCTGGCAGCGGGCCTTCGACCACTTCCTCGACATCCGCGCCATGGGCCTGGCTGATGCCGCCGCCCGCATCCATGCCGACGGCATCGACATCCTGGTCGATCTCACCGGCTATACCCAGAGCAGCCGCAGCGACATCCTGGCGCTGCGCCCGGCGCCCATCCAAGTCAACTGGCTGGGCTATCCGGGCAGCATGGGGGCCCCTTTCGTCGATTATCTGCTGAGCGACGCCTTCATCACGCCCCCGGAACAGGCCATGCACTACCGCGAGCGGCTCGTCCTGCTGCCCGACACCTACCAGCCCAACGACAGCCGCCGGCCCGTGGCGGAAGTGCCCACGCGCTCCGCCTGCGGCCTGCCGGAAGAAGGCCTGGTGCTGTGCTGCTTCAACCAGACCTTCAAGATCACCCCGGCGATCTTCGACATCTGGATGGAAGTGCTACGCGCCGTACCAGGCAGCGTGCTGTGGCTGCTGGAATGCAACCGCTGGGCGCGCGCCAACCTGCTACGCGAAGCCGAGGCACGCGACATCCGCGGCGAACGCCTGGTGTTCGCCCCGCGCGTGGCGGTTGCCGAGCACTTGGCGCGCCACCGCTGCGCCGACCTGTTCCTCGACACCCTGCCCTACAACGCCCACACCACCACCAGCGATGCCCTGTGGATGGGCCTGCCGGTGCTCACCTGCGCCGGCGGGACCTTCGCTTCGCGCGTTGCCGGCAGCCTGCTGCACGCCGCCGGCATGGCGGAACTGGTCACCCATTCATTGCAGGATTACCGCGCCCTCGCCCTGGCGCTCGCCAGGCAGCCCGACCGCCTGCGCGCGTTGCGCGCCAGGCTGGATGAAACCCGCGACGGCATGCCGCTGTTCGACACCGCCCGCTTCGCCCGCCAGCTCGAACGGTGCTACCTCGGCATGTGGGCCGAACATCCCGCCGGCCGCGGAAATCCGGCCGACCTGTGCTAGAGTTCTCCCGACAACAACGCGATTCGGATCCCCCACCATGGCCGCACTCGACATCAAGCCCATCCTCAAGTTCATGGTTGAAAAAAACGCCTCCGACCTGTTTTTCAGTACCGGCGCGCCGATCAACATCGAGATCGAGGGTCGCACCATGCCGGTCAACAGCCAGGTCATGGCGCCAGGCATGGTACGGGAAATCGCCTATGCGCTGATGAAGGAAGAGCAGATCACCGAATTCGAGCGCACCCTGGAGATGAATTTCGCGCTCGGCGTCAGGGACATCGGACGCTTCCGCGTCAACGTATTCAAGCAGCGCGGCGAAGTCTCCATGGTGATCCGCCGCATCACC
>JBBILG010000015.1:7499-11960 GCA_037445085.1 Methylobacillus sp. | reverse complement strand
GATTCCCACCATCGATGCGCTCGGCCTGCCGCAGGTGCTCAAGGAACTGGTCACGCGCCGGCGCGGGCTGGTGCTGGTGGTCGGCGCCACCGGCTCGGGCAAGTCCACCACCCTGGCGGCCATGATCGACCACCGCAACGAAAACGAATCCGGGCACATCCTCACCCTGGAAGATCCCATCGAATTCATCCATCACCACAAAAGATCGGTCGTCGACCAGCGCGAAATCGGCATCGACACACTCTCTTTCGAGAATGGCCTGAAGAACGCCATGCGCCAGGCGCCCAGCGTCATCCTGATCGGCGAAATCCGTGACCGGGAAACCATGAAACACGCCATCGCCTACTCCGAAACCGGCCACCTGTGCCTTGCCACCCTGCACGCCAACAACGCCAACCAGGCGCTGGAGCGCATCCTCTCCTTCTTCCCGCAGGACGAGAAGCCCGGCCTGCAACTCGGGCTGTCGCTCAACCTCATCGCCATCGTGTCGCAACGCCTGGTGCCGGGCACCCAGGACAAGCGGGTCGCCGCCTTCGAGGTGCTGATCAACATCCCCTACATCGCCGACCTCATCCTCAAGAACAAGACCGAAGAAATCAAGGAAGTCATGGCCGACAACAACGACATTGGCATGTGCACCTTCGACCAGTCGCTGTTCCGCCTCTACCAGGCCGGCCGCATCACCGGGGAAAGCGCGCTGCGCAACGCTGATTCGCGCAACGACCTCTCCCTCAAGATCCGGCTGACCGCGGAGGGCGCGCGCACGGGATTCTGAGGTGCGCGTTCATGAAAAAGACCGTCCTTCACATTGCAGACAACAGGAGCCGGGCATGTCCAAGCTGATTTTCGCGTTGCTCGCCGCCGCCACTTTCGCGCTGGCCGGCTGTGCCACCGTGCAGACCACCCAGCCCGGCGCCGTCGGCATCGAGCGCAAGCAGTACATGATGCTCTCCGAAAAACAGGTGGAGCACATGGCCGCGCAGAGCTACCTGCAGATGCTGCAAAAAGCCAAGGCCAAAAACGTGCTCAACACCGACACGCAGCAGGTACAGCGCGTGCGCGCCATCTCCGGCCGGCTGATCGCGCAGACCGGGGTGTTCCGGCCGGATGCCCTCAACTGGAAGTGGGAAGTCAACGTCGAGCAGAACGACCAGCTCAACGCCTACTGCATGCCCGGCGGCAAGATCATGGTCTACACCGGGCTCATGGAAAAGCTCAAGACCACCGACGACGAACTCGCCGCCGTCATCGGCCACGAGATCGCCCACGCCCTGCGCGAGCATGGCCGCGAGCGCATGTCCATGGCCTATGCCCAGCAGGCCGGGGTGGTGGGCGTGGCCGTGCTGGCTGCCATCCTCTCCGACGACGAGCGCGTGCGGCAGGGCTCCATCGCCGCCGCCGCCGCGGTGGGCACGCTGGCACTGACCCTGCCCAACAGCCGCGAGGCCGAGCGCGAAGCCGACCGCATCGGCCTGGAACTCGCCGCCCGCGCCGGCTACGACCCCAACGCCGCCGTCACTCTGTGGCAGAAGATGATGGCCCAAGGCGGCGCCAAGCCGCCCGAATGGCTCTCCACCCACCCATCCGAGGAATCGCGCACCCGCGACATCCAGGCCATGGTGCCGCGCGTGATGCCGCTGTATCACGAGGCCAAGGCGAAAACCCGCTAACATGTGACAGTTATGGCACGGGGGGCGGTGGTTGCCCCCCTTGCATTTTTCAGGATCCGCCATGCAAAACCCCTACATCAGCGACATCATCGCGCGCATGAAGGCGCTGCAGCAGGAACTCGAAGCCGAGCTGGACAAGCGGCGCGAGCAGTTCCGCTACCGGCTGGAAGGCCACAAGGTGCGCTTCGAGCGCGAGATGCTGGCGCAGCACAGGCAGTTCAGGCAGAGCCTGGCGCGCTACATCCTGGGGGCGAAGCTCAAGCACCTCCTCACCGCACCGTTCATCTATGCGGTGTTCTTCCCCATGCTGCTGCTGGATCTGTTCGCCACGCTGTACCAGACCGTGTGCTTCCCGGCCTATGGCATTCCGCGTGTCAGACGCCGGGATTACATGCTGCATGACCGCAACAGCCTGGGCTACCTCAACCTGCTGGAGAAGTTCAACTGTTTCTATTGCTCCTACGCCGACGGGCTGACCGCCTATCTGCGCGAGATCATCGGCCGCACCGAACAGTACTGGTGTCCGATCAAGCACGCCGGCCGTCTGCAGGGCACGCATGCCCGCTACGACCGCTTCCTGGAATTCGGCGACGCCCAAGGCTGGCGCAACGAGCTGGAACGCATCCGCAAGGATTTTGCACCTGACGAAAAACCGTTATCCAAGTAAAATTGCCCCTTTTTCAAGCTTGAGGAATCGCCATGCAGCCACTGCAAGCCATCATCGAGGACGCCTTCGAGAAGCGCGCCGACATCACTCCCGCCAACCACGACAAGGCCGTCAAGGATGCCGTGTTCGCCGTGCTGGAGGAACTCAACGCCGGCCGCCTGCGCGTGGCGACCCGCAAGCCGGGCACCCAGGAATGGGAAACCCACCAGTGGATCAAGAAGGCCGTGCTGCTGTCGTTCCGCCTGGAAGACAACCGGATGTCCGGTGCCGGCTTCACCCATTTCTACGACAAGGTGCCTTCCAAGTTCGCGCACTTCTCCGAGGCCGACTTCAAGGCCGGCGGCTATCGCGTGGCGCCGCCCGCCTTCGTGCGCCGCGGCTCTTTCATCGGCCGGAACGTGGTGCTGATGCCTTCCTACGTCAACATCGGCGCCTATGTCGATGAAGGCACCATGGTCGACACCTGGGCCACCGTCGGCTCCTGCGCGCAGATCGGCAAGAACGTGCACTTGTCCGGCGGCGTCGGCATCGGCGGCGTGCTGGAGCCGTTACAGGCCGGCCCCACCATCATCGGCGACAACTGCTTCATCGGCGCCCGCTCCGAGGTGGTGGAAGGCGTGGTGGTGGAAGACCACTGCGTCATCTCCATGGGCGTGTACATCGGCCAGAGCACCCGCATCTACGACCGCGAAACGGGCGAGATCCACTACGGCCGCGTGCCGGCGGGATCGGTGGTGGTGAGCGGCAACCTGCCCGCCAAGGATGGCAGCCACAGCCTGTATTGCGCCGTCATCGTGAAAAAGGTGGACGAGAAGACCCTGTCGAAAGTCGGCATCAACGAGCTGCTGCGCGGCGTATGAACCTGCTGCGCTTGGCAATACTTTGCCGGCTGCGCTCGCGACGCTTCATTGCATCATGTCCATGAAACTCTATGGCATACCCAACTGCGGCACGGTGAAAAAGGCGCGCGCCTTTCTGGAAGCGCGCGGAGTGGACTACCAGTTCCACGATTTCAGGAAGGATGGCGTGAGCCGGGACATGATCGCCGCCTGGCTGCGGCAGGTCGGCTGGCAGAAGCTGCTCAAGAAAACCGGCCCCACCTGGGCCCAGTTGCCGGACCAGGTGAAGGCCGCCATCAGGGACGACGCCTCGGCACTGGCGCTGCTGCTGGAAAAGCCCAATGTCATCCGGCGCCCGGTACTGGAGCGTGACGGCCGCGTGCTGGCCGCCGGCTTCACCGAGACCGAATACGAAAGCCTGTGCAAATGACCGCAACGCTCGACCTCGCCCAACAACTGATCGCCCGCCGCTCGCTCACCCCGGATGACGCCGGCTGCCAGGAAATCCTCATCGCCCGCCTGGAAAAGCTCGGCTTCGCGGTCGAGCGCATGCGCTTCGGCAACGTCGACAACTTCTGGGCGCAGCGTGGCACGGCCAGGCCCCTCGTGGCGTTTGCCGGCCATACCGACGTGGTGCCCAGCGGCCCGGTCGAACAATGGCTGAGCGAGCCTTTTACCCCTACCCTGCGCGACGGCATGCTGTACGGCCGCGGCGCGGCGGACATGAAGACGTCGATTGCCGCCTTCATCGTGGCGCTGGAGGAATTCCTCGGCGCATACCCCGACCACCCCGGCGCCATCGGCCTGCTCATCACTTCGGACGAAGAAGGGGTCGCGGTGGACGGCACGGTGAAAGTGGTGGAGGCGATCAAGGCGCGCGGCGAGACGCTGGACTACTGCATCGTCGGCGAGCCCACCTCCAACCGGGTGGTGGGCGACATGATCAAGAACGGCCGCCGCGGCTCGCTCTCCGGCAGGCTCGTGGTGAAGGGCGTGCAAGGCCACATCGCATATCCCCATCTGGTCAGGAACCCCATCCATATGGCGGCTCCCGCGCTGGCGGAACTGGCACGGACGGTGTGGGACGAAGGCAACGAATACTTCCCGCCCACCTCGTTCCAGGTGTCCAACATCCACGGCGGCACCGGGGCGACCAACGTGGTGCCCGGCCACGTCGAAATCCTGTTCAACTTCCGCTACTGTACCGCCAGCACGGAACAGAGCCTGCGCGAGCGCGTGCATGCCATCCTCGACAGCCACGGGCTGGACTATGACATCGCCTGGG
>JBBILG010000015.1:0-7489 GCA_037445085.1 Methylobacillus sp. | reverse complement strand
AATCGGGCAAACCCTACCTGACCTCCAGAGGCGAACTGGTGGAGTCGATCAGCCGGGCCATCGAGGACTCCTTCGGCGTGACCCCGGAGCTTTCCACCACCGGCGGCACCTCGGACGGGCGCTTCATCGCCGACATCTGCCCACAGGTGGTCGAGTTCGGTCCGCTCAACGCCACCATCCACAAGCTCAACGAATGCGTGGCCGTGGCGGACATCGAACCGCTTAAGGACAGCTACCGGCGTACCCTGGAAAACCTGCTCATCAAGGAATAGGACATGGGACGCGACCGGGTGATGACGACAGCCGCCAGCGTGGCCGACGGCTGCGGGAGTGGCGACCGATGACGCTGACGCCGGCGGAAGCCGCCCACCAGCTCCATACCCTGCGCGACTGGCTGCGCTACGCGGTGAGCCGCTTCGGGGAAACCGGGCTGTTCTACGGCCACGGCACGCAGAACAGCTACGACGAAGCGGCATGGCTGGTGCTCTCCACCCTGCACCTGCCGCATGACACCCTGGAAAACTTCCTCGACGCGGTGCTCACCGAACCGGAACGCCTGCTGCTCGCGCAGCGCATCGAGCGCCGCGTCACCGAGCGCATCCCCACCGCCTACCTGGTGCGCGAGGCATGGCTGGGCGAATTCAGATTCTACGTGGACGAACGCGTCATCGTGCCGCGCTCCTTCATCGCCGAACTGCTGCGGGAACAGTTGGCGCCATGGGTGGAAAACCCGCAAGAAGTGGGGAGCGTGGCCGACCTTTGCACCGGCAGCGGCTGCCTCGCCATCCTGGCCGCGTATGCCTTCCCCAATGCCACAGTCGATGCGGCGGACATCTCCGAAGCGGCGCTCGCCGTGGCGCGGCGCAATATCGCCGACTACGGGCTCATGCAGCAGGTGCGAGCGATCCAGTCGGACATGCTGGGTGCACTCGCCGGCAATACCTACGACCTCATCCTTTGCAACCCGCCCTACGTGGATGCGGCTTCCATGGCGGCGTTGCCGCCGGAATACCGCCACGAGCCCGGCCTGGCGCTGGGCAGCGGCGAGGACGGTCTCGCCCACACCCGTGTCCTGTTGCGTGAAGCCGCCGCCCACCTCAACCCGGGCGGCCTGCTGGTGGCGGAGATCGGCCACAACCGCGACGCGCTGGAGGCGGCCTACCCGGAATTGCCCTTCACCTGGCTGGAAGTCAGCGCAGGCGACCCGTACGTGTTCCTGCTGCGCCGCGAGGAGCTGACCGCCTAAACGGCACGGGTAGCCATTCGCGCATCCTCCAGCAGATGGCGCCCGCGCATCACACCGGCCAGATAACGGGAAAAGCCCGGCACGCCGGTGGACAATTGCGCGTAGCGCTTGCTGTCGATGGCGATCAGCCTGCTGTCCTCGGTGGCCACCACGGTCGCAGAGCGTGGCTTGCCCAGGGCGACGGTGGCCTCGCCGAGCACGGTACCGGCGCTGGCCTTCTCCACCAGCCGGCCGTCGACCAGGATGTCCGCGGCGCCGTATTTCATCACGTACATGTAGCGCCCGGGATCGCCCTGGCGGTACAGCACGTTGCCGGCGGGCAAGGTGACCTGTTCTTCCTCGCTGTCGAATAGCGACAGCAGATTGATGACCTGGATATTCATCGCGTCAACACCATTTCGTGAACAAAATTTGCCAAGGCATGCCGGCCGGGCCGACTGCCCAGACACCCAGTCGGGCAGCATAAACCTGCCATGTTGCATGCCGGTGACGCCAACAGGCGCTGCAGGAGAATGACGGGCGGATGCTATGCTTACGGCTGACGTTTTCGCATTCGCACCATTAGGGGATTTCCCGCATGCCGCATGAATTCGGTCTGATCACGACGCTTGCCGCCGGCTTCGGTCTGGCCATGCTGTTCGGCCTGCTCGCCGCGCGCCTGAAGATGCCGCCGCTGGTGGGCTATCTGCTCGCCGGCGTCGTCATCGGCCCCTCCACGCCGGGCTTCATTGCAGACGCCGATCTCGCCAGCCAACTGGCTGAGGTCGGCGTCATCCTCATGATGTTCGGTGTCGGTCTGCATTTTTCCCTGGAGGACCTGCTGGCGGTACGCCGCATCGCCCTGCCCGGCGCACTGGTGCAGATCGCCGTCGCCACCCTGCTGGGTGCCGCCGTGGCGCTGTCCTGGGGCTGGGATGTTGGCGCGGCGCTGGTATTCGGACTGGCGCTGTCGGTCGCCAGCACGGTGGTACTGTTGCGCGCCCTGGAAAACCGTGGCCTGCTGGAGTCGGTCAACGGCCGCATCGCGGTGGGCTGGCTGGTGGTGGAGGACCTGGTGATGGTGGCAGTACTGGTGCTGCTGCCGGTGCTGGCCGGCATGGTCGGCGCCGGCAACGCACCCGCGCCGGCCCAGCCCTGGCTGGATCTCGCCGCCACCATCGCCAAGGTGGCCGCCTTCCTCGTGCTCATGCTGGTGTTGGGCAAGCGCGTGTTTCCGCGCCTGCTGTGGCTGGTGGCACGCACCGGCTCGCGCGAGCTGTTCACCCTGTGCGTCATCGCCACGGCCATGGGCGTGGCATTCGCCGCGGCCAAGCTGTTCGACGTGTCGTTCGCCCTGGGCGCCTTCTTCGCCGGCATGATGATGCGCGAATCGGAATACAGCCATCGCGCCGCCGACGAATCGCTGCCGCTGCGCGACGCCTTCGCGGTGCTGTTCTTCGTTTCCGTGGGCATGCTGTTCGATCCGCAGGTGCTGGTCGACGAGCCGCTGCGGGTGGTGGCCGTGGTGCTCATCATCATGCTCGGCAAGACCATGGCGGCAGCGGCGCTGGTGCTCGCCTTCCGCTACCCGCTCAACACCGCGCTCACGGTCGGTGCCAGCCTCGCGCAGATCGGCGAATTCTCCTTCATCCTCGCCGGGCTCGGCATGCACCTCGGCCTGCTGCCGGGCGAGGGGGTGAGTCTGGTCATGGCCGGTGCGCTGTTTTCCATCGCGCTCAACAGCGCCTTCTTCGCCGCCATCGAGCCGGCGCAGAAGTGGATCCGCGCGCGTTCGGCGCTGGCGCGGCGGCTGGAAATGCGCGCAGACCCGCTGGCGGAACTACCCATGTCGGTGGATCAGTCGCTCCTGACCGGCCAGGTGGTGCTGGTCGGCTACGGCCGCGTCGGCCAGCACATCGCCCATCTGCTCGAACAGCACCGCATTCCCTACGTTGTGGCGGATGTCAACCGCGAGGTGGTGGAGCGCCTGCGTGTGCACGACATCCCCGCAGTGGCAGGCGATGCCGCCGATCCCTCGGTGCTGATCCAGGCCCACATCGCCCACGCCGCCATGCTGGTGGTGACCCTGGCGGATACGCTGCGGGCCGGCCGGATGGTGGAAATCGCCCGCGCGCTCAACCCGGCTATCGAGGTGGTGCTGCGCAGCGACACCGAAACCGAAACCGAGCTGCTGCGCCAGGCACAGCTCGGTACGGTATTCGAGAGCGAGCTGGAACTGGCGCACAGCATGGCCAGCCACGTCGCAGGGCGGGTGAAGCCGCACGGCTGAGGCAGGCTATCCGCGTCCGCGGTTGCGGTCGCTGCGCCTTTGCTGGGCCGGAGGGGTCATGTCGCCGCGCAGGCGGCGACCAGCCGCGGGCGGCTGGTCCGGCGCGCGCATTCGGGCGGCCTCGCCGAGGGCACCGGGCGGACGGGCGGGTGGCTTGCGTTCCCGAGGCGTGAAGATACTACCCGCCAACTCCTTTTCCCGCTGCGTGCGCTGCGGCACGCGCGGCACCGGCAGGCCGGCCCATTCCAGCAGGCCGGCCACCTCCCTGGGTGGCAGCTCCAGCATTTGCCCACGCTTGACGCGCGGCGGCAGGCTGACCGGGCCGAAACGCACGCGCATGAGCCGGCTCACCATCAGGCCCAGCGCCTCGAACAGGCGCCGCACCTCGCGGTTGCGGCCTTCGCGCAGCACCACCTGGTACCAATGGTTGGCGCCCTCGCCGCCCCTGTCCTCGATGCTGTCGAAGCGGGCCGGGCCGTCTTCCAGCTCCAGGCCCTGGGTCAGCAGGCGCATCTGCTCGTCCGTCAGCGCGCCCAGCAGACGCACCGCATATTCGCGCTCGGCTTCGTAGCGCGGGTGCATGAAGCGGTTGGCCAGTTCGCCCGAGGTGGTGAAGATCAGCAGCCCGGAGGTGTTGATGTCCAGCCGGCCGACCGCCACCCAGCGGCCGCCGCGCACCCGTGGCAGCTTGTCGAACACGCTGGCACGGTGCTGCGGATCGTCCTGGCTGACAATCTCGCCTTCCGGCTTGTGGTAGAGCAGCACGCGCGGCAGTTCGGCCTCGAACGGCAGGTGCAGCAGGCGGCGGTCCCGCCGGACCACGTCGGCGGGCGTGACACTGGCGCCGGGCGCGGCCACCTTGCCGTTGACGGTGATACGGCCGCTGGCGATCAGCGCCTCCATGTCGCGGCGCGAACCCAGGCCCGCCAGCGCCAGCAGCTTGTGCAGGCGCTGCGGCGGCAGGTCGGGGCTGGCGGCTGGCAATGCGCGCCGTGGGCGGGATTGCCGTTTGAACGGTCTGCTCATGGTTGACTCCAAATTTTTCAAGCCACGGGACACCCAAAACCACAGAGAAAGCCCGCCTCTCCATGTTCTCCGGGTACTCTAGGCACCATCCAGATGATCATCCCAAGGGGATCTCGTGTCGGGTGAACTGCTCCAGCGGCGGCAGTTCCGCCAGCGAGCGCAGGTTGAGGTCGTCGAGAAAAGTCTTGGTGGTGGCGAACAGCGCCGGCCGCCCGGGCACGTCGCGGTGGCCGATCACGTCGATCCAGCCGCGCTCCTGCAGGGTGCGGATGGCGTTGGGGTTGACCGTCACGCCGCGAATCTGCTCGATGTCGCCGCGCGTCACCGGCTGCCGGTAGGCGATGATGGCCAGGGTCTCCAGCACCGCGCGCGAATAGCGCTGCTCGCGCTCCGGCTGCAGGCGGACGAGATAGGGCCAGTATTCGGGGCGTGCCTGGAAGCGCCAGCCGCTGGCCACCTGCGCGAGCTCCAGGGTGCGCCCGTGCCAGTCACCCTTCAGTTCGTCGAGCAGCATGCGCAGGGTGGCGCGCTCAATGCGCCCCTCGAAGAGGCGCGCCAGCTCGTCCAGCGACAGCGGCTCGACACTGGTGAGCAGGGCCGCTTCCAGCACCGCCTTGAGCTGGTCTATGCTGTGCAGTTCCGGGCTGCGTGGTTCAGGCGGAGACATCGGCGGCCTGTAGATAGATGGGCGCATAGGCCTCCTGCTGAACGATGCGCAAGAGACCCTCACGCGCCAGTTCCAGGATGGCGAGAAAGCACACCACCATCCTGGAAATGCCTTCCCGAAGGTCAAACAGCGCGGAGAATTCCAGCAGCGGCTCGGCACCGAGACGGCGCAGGATGAGGCTCATGTGCTCGCGCACCGAGAGCTCCTCGCGGCTCACCTTGTGGTGGGTGTAGTGGCTGGCACGGCGTAGCAGTTCCTGCCAGGCGGCCACCAGGTCATCCAGCCCGATCTGCGGCGGCCTGCTCTCCGCGATGCGCTCGTGGTAGGCTTGCGCCACCGCCAGTCCGCGCCCCGCCTGCGGCATTTCGTCCAGCCGCTGCGCGGCGAGCTTGATGGATTCGTATTCCAGCAGGCGCCGCACCAGTTCGGCGCGTGGGTCTTCTTCCTGCTCCACCCCGGCGGGCCGGGGCAGCAGCGTGCGCGACTTGATCTCGATCAGCATGGCCGACATCAGGAGGTAATCCGCCGCCAGTTCCAGCCGGGAGGCGCGCATCTTCTCCACGTAATCCATGTACTGGCGGGTGAGTTCGGCCATGGGGATGTCGAGGATGTCGAGGTTGTGCTGGCGAATGAGATACAGCAGCAAGTCCAGCGGCCCCTCGAAGGTCTCCAGATACACCTCCAGCGCGTCCGGCGGGATGTACAGATCCTGCGGCAACGACTGCAGGGGTTCGCCGTGGATGCGGGCTTGGGAAGATATCGTGGACATTTGTCAGTTCGCGAATGGAATTTCCAGGTCCTTGCCTATTCTGCGCACCAGCATTCCGTTAATCTGCGCGGCGTCTCGGGACAGCAGAAGCCTTGCCTTTTGCCCGATTGACGAAAACACTGTGATTGCCGCCTTCGCGCAACAGGTCATACCCATGCGCCTGCAAATGGTGGAACGCGGAAAGTAACGCAACGTTGCATCTTGTCTCCTGATTTCCAAAACCCTCGATTCAACCCAGATTATCCATTGGGACGCACGATGATGGCGAGGCGTTTTGCGAGTGGCCTGGCGCACCCGCGACAAGCCCATGGCCGAGCCTGTTGGCGCGAAGCGGGGGCGCGAAGACGCCGCAAAACGACCGCCGGAGCGCGCGCAGGCGCGCAGGCCAATGGATAATCTGGGTTCAGGCTTTTACGAGTAGCTCAGCCCCATCGCCTCGCGCACCTCGCGCATGGTCTCGCCCGCCAGCCCGCGCGCCTTCTCGCAGCCGTTGGCGACAATGTTCTTCACCAGCGTCGGGTCTTCGGCGTACTGCGCGGCGCGTTCCTGGATCGGCTTCAGTTCCGCCAGCACGGCGTCGATCACCGGCTGCTTGCATTCGATGCAGCCGATGGAGGCGCCCTTGCAGCCCTGCTGCACCCAGTCGCGGCGCCGCTCGTCGGAATACACCTCGTGGAGCTGCCACACCGGGCATCTGGCCGGGTCGCCCGGATCGGTGCGGCGCACGCGCGCCGGGTCGGTGGGCATGGTGCGGATCTTCCTGGCAATGGTATCCGGATTCTCGCGCAGCGAGATGGTATTGTTGTAGGACTTGGACATTTTCTGTCCGTCCAGACCCGGCATGCGCGAGGCCGGCGTCAGCACCGCCTCCGGCTCGACCAGGATCATCTTGCCGCCGCCTTCCAGGTAGCCCAGCAGACGCTCGCGCTCGCCCAGGGACAGGCCCTGCTGCCCGCCAACCAGGGCGCGTGCGGCGGCCAGCGCCCCGTCATCGCCGTTTTGCTGGTAGCGGGTGCGCAGCTCCCGATAGAGCCCACCCTGGCCGAGTTTTTTGATGGCGGCCTCGGCCTTTTCCTCGAAACCCGGGTCACGCCCGTACAGGTGGTTGAAGCGGCGTGCGATCTCGCGGGTGAATTCGATGTGCGGCACCTGGTCCTCGCCCACCGGCACCTGGGTCGCGCGGTAGACGAGGATGTCAGCGCTCTGCAGCAGCGGATAGCCGAGGAAGCCGTAGGTGGAGAGATCCTTGTTCGACAGCTTTTCCTGCTGATCCTTGTAGGTCGGCACGCGCTCCAGCCAGCCCAGCGGCGTGATCATGGAGAGCAGGGTGTGCAGTTCGGCATGCTCCGGCACCCGCGACTGGATAAAAATGGTGGCGCTGGCCGGATCCACACCGGCCGCCAGCCAGTCGATGACCATTTCCCACACGCTTTCCCCAATCACCTGCGGCGTGTCGTAATGGGTGGTGAGCGCGTGCCAGTCAGCGACGAAGAACAGGCATTCGCGTTCGTG
>JBBILG010000014.1:6260-26514 GCA_037445085.1 Methylobacillus sp. | reverse complement strand
TACTTATCAGCTATTATTAAGCTTATTTAAACCATGAACATGATCATCAACCGCGAAACTTTTCTGAAGCCGCTGGTTTCGGTGAGTGGTGTCGTTGAGCGCCGCCATACCCTGCCCATATTGACCAATCTTCTGCTGGAAGCGCGTCCGGATACGCTGTCGCTGACGGCAACCGATCTGGAAATGCAAATTTCCCTTGTCGTGCCGGCAACGTCAAACGACGGGGTTGCGACCACCGTATCGGCGCGCAAACTGCTCGATATCTTCCGCTGCTTACCCGAACAGGCGGAGATCATTCTGGAGGCAAAGGATGGACGTATGCTGGTGAAAGCGGGCAGGAGCCGCTTCACCCTGCAGACACTGCCTGCCGCCGACTACCCGCTCATGACCAGGAGCGGGGGAGACCTCAGCCTGCGACTGGAACTCCCGCAGGGTGCGCTCAAGCACCTGCTGCGCCAGGTTGAATTTGCCATGGCACAGCAGGATATTCGTTACTACCTCAACGGCGTCCTGCTGGAAGTGAACGCGGATCGCCTCAACCTCGTCGGCACCGACGGCCACCGTCTCAGCTATACCTCGCGGCAGCTAAAGCAAAGCCACGAGAAACAGGAGCTGATCCTGCCGCGCAAGACCGTGCTGGAATTGATCAAGCTGCTGGAAGATGGCGAGGGGATGACCGAAATCGAAGTCGGCGGCAACCAGGTTCATTTTGCCTTTGGCGGAATAAACCTGATCTCCAAGGTGATCGACGGCAAGTTCCCGGATTACACGCGGGTCATCCCGGGCGGTTACCGGAACAGCTTCAGCATCGACCGCATTTCCCTGCTGCTGGCCATGCAGCGCGCATCCATCCTGTCCAACGAGAAATATCGCGGCATCCGCATGGTGCTAGGCGGGAACAACCTGCGCCTGATCAGCAGCAACAGCGAACAAGAGGAGGCGGAGGAGGAACTGGAAATCGCCTATGAAGGCGATCCGCTCGACATCGGTTTCAACGTCACCTACATGATGGACGTGCTGAGCAACGTCAGCAGCGACAACGTCCTGTTCTCGTTTGCCGATGCCAACAGCAGTTGCCTGGTCACGGTACCGGGCGACGATGATTATAAATATGTCGTCATGCCCATGCGTATCTGAACGGCACGACATTTTTCAATGTTCCACGTGAAACCATGCAAATAACGACTGATTACGATTCCTCCAGCATCCAGATCCTCGAAGGCCTGGAGGCGGTGCGCAAGCGCCCGGGCATGTACATCGGCGACACCTCGGACGGTTCCGGCTTACACCACCTGGTGTTCGAGGTGGTCGACAATGCCATCGACGAGGCGCTGGCCGGGCATTGCGACGACATCAAGGTCATCATCCATCCAGATAACTCGATCAGCGTCTCCGACAATGGTCGCGGGATCCCCACCGACATCAAGGAAGACGACAAGCACGAACCCAAGCGTTCTGCGGCGGAAATCGTCATGACCGAGCTGCATGCCGGCGGCAAGTTCAACCAGAATTCCTACAAAGTATCCGGCGGGTTGCACGGGGTGGGCGTTTCCGTGGTGAATGCGCTGTCCGACTGGCTGCGCCTCAAGATCTGCCGCAACGGCAAGGTGCACCAGATGGAATTCCGTCGCGGCGTACCGGTGGCCCCTCTGGCCATGACCGGCACCACCGAGCGGCGCGGTACCGAGGTGCATTTCATGGCGTCCCCGGAAACCTTCTCCCATGTCGAATATCACTACGAGATTCTGGCCAGGCGTATCCGTGAGCTGTCCTTCCTCAACAACGGCGTCAGGATAGAGCTGATCGACCAGCGCACCGGCAAGAGCGAGAATTTCGCCCATACGGGCGGTGTCAGGGGCTTCGTGGAATACATGAACCGCACCAAGACGGTGCTGCATCCCAGGGTGTTCCATGCCACCGGCGAGAAGGATGGCATCACCGTGGAAGTGGCGATGCAGTGGAATGACTCCTACGCCGAAACGGTACAGTGCTTCACCAACAACATCCCGCAGCGCGACGGCGGCACCCACTTGACCGGCCTGCGCACGGCCATGACACGTACCATCAACGCCTACATCGAAGAGAACGAACTGGCCAGGAAGGCCAAGGTGGACACTACCGGCGACGACATGCGCGAAGGCCTGACCTGCGTGCTGTCGGTGAAGGTGCCGGAACCCAAGTTCTCCTCGCAGACCAAGGACAAACTGGTCTCCAGCGAGGTGCAGCCGGTGGTGCAGGAGATCGTGGGGCAGAAGCTCGCCGATTTCTTGCTGGAGAACCCCAACGACGCCAAGATCATCTGCGGCAAGATCGTCGACGCCGCGCGCGCCCGCGAGGCAGCGCGCAAGGCGCGCGAGATGACACGGCGCAAGGGTGCCATGGACGGTCTGGGCTTGCCCGGCAAGCTGGCCGACTGCCAGGAAAGAAATCCTGCCCTGTGCGAACTCTACCTGGTCGAGGGCGATTCCGCTGGCGGCTCCGCCAAGCAGGGCCGTGATCGCAAGTTCCAGGCCATCCTGCCACTCAAGGGCAAGATTCTCAACGTGGAAAAGGCGCGTTTCGACAAGCTGCTGTCCTCCGCGGAAATCGCCACGCTGATCACCGCCCTGGGCACCGGCATCGGCAAGGACGATTTCAACGTGGAGAAGCTGCGCTACCACCGCATCATCGTTATGACCGACGCGGATGTCGACGGCGCCCACATCCGCACCCTGCTCCTAACTTTCTTCTACCGGCAGATGCCGGAACTGGTCGAGCGCGGCCACATCTACATCGCCCAGCCACCCCTGTACAAGGTGAAGCAAGGTAAGGAGGAACGCTATCTCAAGGATGAGCATGAACTCAACGAATACCTGTTGCAGTCCGCCCTGCGCAATGCCGAGCTGCTGACCGGTGAGGGCGGCAGGGTGATCGCCGGTGAGGCACTTACCCAGATCGCCAAGGAAATGGTGCTGAGCGAGGCGGTTATCACCCGGCTCGCCCCGCTATACGACGAAGCCGTGCTGCGTGCGTTGTTACACGTTCCGGCTGTCGATCTCGCCAGCCAGGAGGGCGCGGCGCTGGCCGCCGAGGCGTTGCGCGGCCAACTGGCAGATTGCGGCTGCGAGGTGAAGGTGGTCTACGATCAGGAGAGCAACAGCTACCGTCTGGAAATCAGCAAGTACCTGCACGGCAACTTGCAGTGCAGTATCATCGATTCCGAACTGCTCGGCAGCGGGGATTATCGCCAGATCCGCAAGACCGCGGACATGCTGGACGGCCTGTTGTCCATTGGCGCCGCCATCCGGCGGAGTGACCGGCAGCAGCCGGTGGCGAGCTTCCGGCAGGCGCTGGAATGGCTGCTGGGCGAGGCCAAACAGGGTCTCAACATCCAGCGCTACAAGGGGTTGGGCGAGATGAACCCCGAGCAACTGTGGGAAACCACCATGGATCCCAAGATACGGCGCCTGCTCAAGGTGCAGATCGAGGATGCCATCGCCGCCGACGAGATTTTCACCACGCTCATGGGCGACCAGGTGGAGCCGAGGCGCGCCTTCATCGAAAGCAATGCGCTGGGAGTGAGCAATCTCGACGTCTGACGGCGTGATGCCCCACGCACTCCTGAGAACCCATTTCATTAGGGCGCTGCGCTTGCCTGCCTACTGACATAGATACCGTCTTACACGGACCGGTGCATCGACGGCACTCGGTCAGTAGGTGACGTAGACGCGATAACCGGCAGCCGTGATCTCACCGGCGGAGAAATGGACCCGGAGGTGGAGGTCGCTGCCGCCGGCGATGCCGGCGTCCACTGGATGGCCTGCAGGCAGATACTCTTCCGGCGTCAGACGGCGGCGCAACAGGGGGGTGTCGTTGATGTCGGTCAGCGTGAGTTCCAGCAGCGGATAGGCCATGGGATAGGGCGCACGGTTGCTCAGGGTGGCCGTAAGCATGTAGGCATCGTCGCGGCCAGCTTTCTGGCGCAGGTCGGAATCCTCGATGCCGAGCCGCTCGACATGGTGCGGCAATTCCACGCGACAGCCGAGCAACATGCAGGCCTCTTCCAGCAGCGGTCTGGTCGCAGGCAGGGCGGTGGCGATCGGCGTGCGCAGGTGGTAGGCGAGCTGGCCCAAGCCCAGGAGAACGAGCAGGACGAGCAGCAGGATGCGCAGACGGTGCCCTGCGGCCGGCGGGGGAGGGGAGAAGGCATCCACATCCTCCGGGGGGGCGATCACCAAGTCTGCTGCAGGCAGCGGCGGCACAGGTTGCGGGACTGCTTCCCGCGATGATCCCATGGCGGCCCGCGGAGTTTCAGCCGCATCGGCGGGAGGCGGTGATTGCGGGGCAAGCCGGCTGGATTCCGCTGCGGCATCGGGGACGCCGGCCGGTTGTCGTGCGGGTGTGGCGGCCTCGCCGAGGCTGGCGAGCGCATCGAATGCCTGCCCGCAGTGGCCGCAGCGTACCCGGCCGCCGCGGGCGGACAACTGTTCGGCGCGCACACGAAAACGCGTGCCGCAGGCCGGACAGGCAGTGACCAGGCTCATCGCTTGCGGCCGCTCAGTAATGCCCAGTTTTCCATACGGACCGGCGGTTCCATGTCGAACCAGGCCTGATAGCATGCGCTCACTTCTTCAGCCTGTTCCGGCAGAATGCCGGACAGGGCGATGCGGCCGTCGCGGCGACAGTGGCCTGCCAATGCAGGCGCCAGTACCATGAGCGGGTTGGCCAGGATGTTGGCCACTACCGCGTCGGCAAGGTACGGCGGCAGTTCGTCAGGCAGGCAGAAGCGCACTTCGGCGCCGTTGCCTGCCGCGTTGGCGCGGCTCGTGGCGACGGCCTGCGGGTCGATGTCCACGCCCACGACTTCGCCGGCGCCGAGCAGCCTGGCGGCGATGGCGAGGATGCCCGAGCCGCAGCCGTAATCGAGGACGCGTTCGCCCGCATGCAGATGATCAGCGAGCCAGGCCAGGCACAGGTGCGTGGTGGGATGGCTGCCGGTGCCGAAGGCGAGGCCGGGATCGAGGACGATGTTGAGCGCCCGCGGGTCGGGCGCCACGTGCCAGGAAGGCACGATCCACAGATCGTCGCGGATGCGGATGGGGTCGAACTGCGCCTGCGTGGCGCGCACCCAGTCCTGCTCGGCGATGCTCCGCACACGGTAGGCCAGGGTGGCGAGATCCGGGCAAGCTTGCTGGAGCGCCGAGACGATGGCGTGGATATTCGCCTCTGCGGGGAACAGGGCGTTCACCACGTTGTGCTGCCACATACCCGGAGGGGCCTCGCCCGGTTCGCCGAAAATGGCGTGCTCGCGGGCGGTGTCGGCGTCCGCATCTTCGATGCTGACGGACAGGGCGCCCAGTTCCAGCAAGGCGTCGCTCAGTGCCTCGGCATTGTCGCCCGTGGCCCGGATATCAAGCGACTGCCAGCTCATCACTTGCCGGCGATGCCGAGCTTCTTTTCGAGGTAGTGAATGCTGGTCCCGCCTTTGTGGAAGGCGGCATCCTGCATCAGTTCGCTGTGCAGGGGGATGTTGGTCTTGATGCCCTCCACCACCATTTCCGACAGGGCGATGCGCATGCGCGCGATGGCCTGCCTGCGGCTGTCACCGTAGGCAATCAGCTTGCCGATCATGGAATCGTAGTAGGGGGGCACCGTGTAGCCCTGATAGACATGGGTGTCGACGCGGATGCCGGGTCCGCCGGGGGTGTGGAACCCGGTGATGCGTCCCGGGGAAGGCACGAAAGTGGCCGGGTCTTCGGCGTTGACGCGGCACTCGATGGCATGGCCGCGCATGCGGATGTCCTTCTGCCGGAACGGCAGCTTCTCGCCCGCGGCGATGTGCAGTTGCATTTGCACCAGGTCGATGCCGGTGACCAGTTCCGTCACCGGATGCTCGACCTGCAGGCGGGTGTTCATCTCGATGAAATAAAACTCGCCGTTCTCGAACAGGAATTCGAACGTGCCAGCCCCGCGGTAGCCGATGCTGCGGCAGGCTTCGGCGCAGCGCCCGCCCACGGCCGCGATCAGCTTGCGGTCGATGCCGGGGGCGGGGGATTCCTCGATGATCTTCTGGTGGCGGCGCTGCATGGAGCAGTCGCGCTCGCCCAGGTAGACGGCATTGCCGTGTTCGTCGGCCAGCACCTGGATCTCGATGTGGCGCGGCTGCTCCAGGAATTTCTCCATGTACACCATGGGGTTGCCGAATACCGCTCGCGCCTCGGAGCGGGTCATGGTCACCGAGTTGAGCAGGGCGGCCTCGGTGTGCACCACGCGCATGCCGCGGCCGCCGCCGCCGCCAGCGGCCTTGATGATGACCGGATAGCCGATCTCCTTGGCCATGCGTAGGATTTCGTCAGGATCGTCGCCCAGGGCGCCCTCGGAGCCGGGTACGCAGGGCACGCCGGCCTTCTTCATGGCACCCTTGGCGCTTACCTTGTCGCCCATGAGGCGGATGGTTTCCGCGCGTGGGCCGATGAAGACGAAGCCGCTTTGCTCGACCCTCTCGGCGAAGTCGGCATTTTCCGAGAGGAAGCCGTAACCCGGATGGATGGCCTCGGCATCCGTCACCTCGGCTGCGCTGATCACGGCAGGAATGTTGAGATAACTCTGGCCCGAGGATGGTGGGCCGATGCATACCGACTCGTCGGCCAACTTGACGTACTTGGCTTCACGGTCGGCCTCGGAGTGCACGGCCACGGTCCTGATGCCCAACTCGCGGCAGGCGCGCTGGATGCGCAGGGCGATTTCGCCACGGTTGGCGATGAGAACTTTTTCGAACAACATATCTAGGACTCCGTGGCGAAACCGCCCATGTGTGCTTCGCCCACTGGGCGATTTGGCTGCGCCGCTGCGCTGCCTTGCGGCAGCTGGTCGCCACGGTTGGCGATGAGAACTTTTTCGAACAACATATCTAGGACTCCGTGGCGAAACCGCCCATGTGTGCTTCGCCCACTGGGCGATTTGGCTGCGCCGCTGCGCTGCCTTGCGGCAGCTGGTCGCCACGGTTGGCGATGAGAACTTTTTCGAACATGTCTTCGAACATGTCGCCCCCTTCAGCCGATGACGAACAGCGGTTCGCCAAATTCCACGGGATGGCCGTTTTCGACCAGGATGGCCTTGATCACGCCGCTCTTGTCGGCCTCGATCTCGTTGAGCAGTTTCATCGCTTCGATGATGCACAGGGTGTCGCCAGCGGAAACCGTGCTGCCGACCTCGACGAAGGGCTTGGTGTCCGGGGAAGGGGATCGATAGAAGGTGCCGACCATGGGCGATTTGACGACATGCCCCTCCACGGCGGGGGCCGCCGGTTCGGCCGGCGCAGCGGGTGCGGGCGCTGGCGCAGCCGTGGCGAGGGATACCGGGAAGGCTGGTTGCGGCATGTAGGCAGGTGCGTATGCCACGGCTCCTGGCGGGTTGCGGCTGATGCGGACTTTTTCCTCGCCTTCGGTGAGCTCGAGCTCGGCGATGCCGGACGCTTCCACCAAGTCGATGAGCTTCTTCAGTTTGCGCAGATCCATGAGTGGCCTCGAAATATCATTATTGGTTCGACAGTTTGCCGAGTGCGTATTCCAGCGCCAGTTCGTAGCCCTGCGCGCCGAGTCCGCAGATCACGCCGACGGCGATGTCGGAAAAATAGGAATGGTGACGGAAGGGCTCGCGTGCGTACACGTTGGACAGATGCACTTCGATGAAGGGTATGCTGACTGCTGCCAGTGCGTCGCGCAGGGCGACCGAGGTATGGGTGTAGGCGGCCGGATTGATGATGATGAAAGCGGCCTTGCCGCCGGCCATGGACTGTATCTTGTCGATCAGCCCGGCCTCGCTGTTGCTCTGGAAGCATTCCAGGGCGACGCCCGCGGTGGCGGCCCGCGCCGCCAGCCGGCGGTTGATGCTGTCCAGGCCGAGATGACCGTAATGCTGCGGTTCGCGCAGACCGAGCAGGTTCAGGTTGGGGCCGTGCAGGACGAGTATGGTCTGGTTCTCAGCCATTTGCGGGCGGATTTCCATGGCGTGACGGAGGAGCAAGTTTGCCGCAGGAAGCAAGCCTTTGTCCAGCGGATTCGCGGGAATTTGGCGAACTTCCGGCCATCCGTCGGCAGCCGGCGAGGCAAGGCGGTGGACGCGGCGCGCGGCTGGCCTGCGGCTACGCAGCCGTGATCAGCAGTCGAGTTCGGCATCGCACATTTCGTCCTCGCTGGCGAAGGCCTGGTTGAGGCTGACCAGGAAACGCTCGGCGTCCTGATAGCCGATCACCTTGGGCGGCACCTCGCGACTGGCGCGGTCGAAGAAGATGATGCCGGGCGGCCCGAACAGCCCGAAGCGGGCGAGCAGCGCGGCGTCCTCGGCGCTGTTGCGGGTGACATCGGCCTGCAGCAGCACCATGTCCCGCAGCAGTTGCGCCACCCGGGGGTCGCGGAAGGTGAATTGCTCGTACTCCTTGCAGGAAACGCACCAGTCCGCGTAGAAGTCGAGCATGACATACTTGCCCTGGGCACGCTGCAGGGCGGCATCCAGCTCGGCCACGCTGGCCACCCGTTGGAAAGACAGGACGGGGCTGGCCTCGGCGGCGCTGCCGCGCAGCCCCTCCAGCGGCTGCAGCGGGTTGCGGCTGCCGGCGAGCGCGCCGACCAGAAGCGCGATGCCACCCACCAGGGCGATCACACCCACGCCCTTCCATAGCCGGCTCCACTGGCCGGCATGGGGCGGCAAGCCGTCCAGGGCGTGCAGGTACACCGCGCACACCACCAACAACGCGCCCCACAGACCCATCTGCACGGCAGGGGGGATGACCGGACCGATCAGCCAGATGGCCATGGCCAGCATGATCACGCCGAATACGTTGCGCACCGCGGTCATCCAGGCTCCCGCCTTGGGCAGCAGGGTGCCGGCGGAAGCGCCAAGGAGCAGCAGTGGCACGCCCATGCCCATCGACAGGGAAAACAGCGCCACACCGCCCAGCAGGACGTCATGGCTCTGCGCGATGTAGAGCAGGGCACCGGCCAGCGGTGCCGCCACGCAGGGGCCGAGGATGAGGGCAGAGACCGCGCCCATGGCGAACACCCCGGCGAAATGACCGCCGCGAAAGCGGTTGCTGAGGCCCGCAAGGCGCGTTTCCAGCCCGCTCGGCAGGCGCAGCTCGTAGAGGCCGAACATGGACAGCGCCAGCAGCACGAACAGCATCGCGCCCAGGCCCAGCGCCCAGGGGTTCTGCAGGGCATTGCTGATGAGCTGGCCGGAGAAGGCGGCGGCGATGCCGGCCAGGGTGTAGGTGACCGCCATGCCCAAGGTGTAGGCCAGCGACAGGTTGAAGGCATGCAGCCGGGTCGGGTGCCGGCCCTGGCCGACGATGATGCTGGACAGGATGGGGATCATGGGGAACACGCAGGGCGTGAAGGCGAGCAGCAGACCGAAACCGAAAAAGCCGGCGGCGATCAGCCACAGCTTGCCGTCGGCGAGCAGGGCCCGCGCCGCGTCCGATTCCGTGACCGGCGCGCTGCGCGCCGTGCCGGCGCTGCCGAGCTCCAGCGTGTAGGTCTTGCGTATCGGGGTGTAGCAGAGCCCCGCCTCGCTACAGCCCTGGTAGCTCGCTTGCAGGGTGATCTGGCGTGGTGGCGCGCCGTCGTGCTGCAGGCGCAGGATGGCATCGAAGTCGCGGTAGAACACCACGGTCTCGCCAAAATGGGGATCCTGCTTGACTTCACCCGGCGGCAGCTCGGTTGCGGCCAAGCGCGAGGCAGTGTCCGGGGCGAGGCTGAAACTGATGCGGTCGCGGTAGAGGTAGTGGGCGGGGGCGATGGTGAAGCGCGCGCGCAGGGTGGCGGCATCCTCCACCACGACGGCGAGGCGGAAAGCCTGATCCGGCTCCAGCACCGTGGCGGCATCGTCCTCGGTGAACAGCTTGGCGAAACCGCCGCCGGCCAGGCTGGCCTGCGGCAGCAGCAGGCACAATGTCAGGATGATCGCGCGCAGCATGGGAGTCAGGGTGAGGTTTCCTTGGCGATCCATTCCAGGTAGGCGGGCAGGCCACCGCTGAGAGTGACATGGACGATCTCGGGAAGTTCATAGGGATGATGCGTGCGGATGGCGCGTTCGACTTCCGCATACCGTGCGCGCGTGGTCTTGATCAGCATGGGAACTTCCTGCGCGGTTTCGCCTCTGCCCTGCCAATGGTAGATTGAAGTACAAGGGGCGAGGATGTTGACGCAGGCCGCCAGCCGGCGCGACACCAGCACTTCCGCCAGTCTGACGGCGCAATCCTGCTCGGGCAGGTTGGTGAGGACGAGGATGTTTTCTTCCATGAGGGCGACTGGATGCGCAGATTGCTGCCGCTGATTCTACTCGCATTTCCGCTGTTGGAAATCGTGCTGCTGTTCCTGCTGGCCGAGCGCTTCGGCTGGATGCTGATCATGGACTAGCGGCCGGTGGCGCTGGGGCGCCTGATGCGGACCCTGGAGCAGGGCCAGCATCCCTTGCGCGCCCTGTTCGCCAGTGCCGCCAAGGTCATTGCCAGCCTGCTGCTGATCTTCCCGGGTGTGCTGAGCGACGCGCTGGTCTGTCTGCTGCTCGCCACCCTGCTGCCGATACGGTGCAGGCGACGGTCGCGCGACGGCGTCATCGAAGGGGAATAGCACCGCGAGGGCTGACCGGCTTGCCATGGCTGCGGCCTGGTCCTGTGATACACTGCGCGGTTTGCGTCAAGTGCCAGGTCAAGGAATCGCGATGTCTTTCCAGGTCACCATCGAGCCCAGCGGCCACCGCTTCAGCGTCAGTGGCGACGAGACGGTGCTCGCCGCCGCCATGGAGGCCGGCTACAACCTGCCCTACGGCTGCCGCAACGGCGCCTGCGGCGCCTGCAAGGGACAGGTGCTGCGGGGGACGGTGGAGCTCGGCCACTATCAGCCGCATGCGCTGAGCGAGCAGGAAATCGCCGCCGGCAAGGCGCTGTTCTGCTGTGCCCGACCGACCAGCGACCTCGTCATCGAATGCCGCGAAGTCAGTGCCGCCAGCGGCTTGCGCCCGCGCATCCTGCCATGTCGGGTGGAAAGGCTGGAGCACGTGGCGCACGACGTGATGGTGATGTGGCTCAAGCTGCCCAGCAACGAACGCTTGCAGTTCGCTGCCGGCCAATACATCGACTTCCTGCTCAAGGACGGCGGACGCCGCGCCTTCTCGCTGGCCAACGCACCGCACGATGACGCCCTGCTGGAACTGCACCTGCGCCTGATTCCGGGCGGCCGGTTCACCGAATACGTGTTTCACGAGATGAAGGAAAAAACCATCCTGCGCTTCGAAGGCCCGCTGGGCAGTTTCTTTCTGCGCGAGGACAGCGACAAGCCCATCATCTTCGTCGCCGGCGGCACCGGCTTCGCTCCGGTGAAAGGCATCATCGAACACGCACTGCACCACAGGATGCGGCGCGGCATGACGCTCTACCGCGGCGTGCACGCCCTGCGGGACCTCTACATGAACGAGCTGCCGCTGCGCTGGCAGGCCGAGCACGGCATCGGCTACGTGCCGGTGCTGTCCGACCCGCTGCCGGAGGACGACTGGCGCGGGCGCGCCGGCTTGGTCCATCTGGCGGTGCTGGAGGACATCGGCGACCTGAGCGGCTATCAGGTCTATTGCTGCGGCGCGCCGGCCATGGTGGAGGCGGCACATCGCGATTTCGTCGCCGCCGGCCTGCCGCCGGAGGAGTTCTTCTCCGACGCCTTTACCTACGCTGCGCCCGTGCCGGCCAAGTAGGCATCGCGTCTACGGGCATGCAGCACATCGGGCCGCACGGCGCGTCGTCTCATTGAGCGCTTTCCTGGGCGGCGAGCGCGTATTCCAGACTATACAGATAATGCCGCTGCGCTTCTTCCCGGCGGTCGTTGCGCTCGAGCAGCCGCGCCAGCGCGAGGTGGCCGGCGGCACTGGGCCGGATGCTCACGCTGGCCTCCAGATAGTTCTGCGCCTTGCCCCACAATTCCTGCCGCATGCACAGGCTGCCCAGTGCCAGCAGCAGCCCGGCGTCGCCGGGGTGGCGTTGCAGCCAGGCTTCCGCCTGCTGCAACTGGCGTAGCGGTTCCGGCTCCCGGCAGTCTCCGTATAGTGCGGCGAGCTCGCTGTCCCACTGGCGGGTGAGGCTCATCTCGACGATGCGGGCGGCGGCGGCGCCCTCGCCGGCGTCGTTGAGCAGGCGCGCGGCAGTCAGCGCCAGCCGGGTTTGCAGCTGATCGCTTTCGGAGATCCTGTTCCAGCAGGCCAGCAGTTCCCGCGGTTTGCCGGCGCGCTGCAGGAGCTGCTGCCGGTGGGCATTGATGCGCACCTGGCGCAATGTTTCGCCGCCCAGCGCGAGGCGCTTCTCCAGCACGGCCGCAAGCTGCAGCACCTGATCCCAGTGCCCTAGCTTCTGCCGCACCTTGAGCTCCAGCCTGAGGGCCGGCAGGTGCTGCGGTTCCAGCTTTTCCAGTTGCTGCAGGGTGTGCAGGGCCTGCAGATAATCGCGGTCGTCCACCTGCAGCTCCGCCTGCATGAGCAGCCGCGCCAGGCTGGCCTGTGGGGCCAGACGCTCGGCCTCGGCAAGGTAATGGTCGCGCTGGTCGGTCTTGCCCAATTTGTGCGCAGCGCGGGCGGCGACCAGCGCGCCGAGTCCGCTATCCTCGCCCCCCTGCAAGGCGCTCGCCGCTGCCTTTTCCGCCCTATCGTAGCGGCCCTCGGCCAGGCTATGCAGGCTTTCCAGCAGGGCGGCACGCGCACGCACGTGCCGCTGCTCCTGCCTGTAACGGCGCACGTCGTGCGGCAGGCGCAGGATGTGCTGCAAGAGCCTCAGGGCGGCGTGCAGCAGCACGAAGCCCAACAACAGCAGCACGACGAACAGGTTGAGCGACAGTTCGATGCGATAGGGGTGCTGCACCAGCAGCACGTAGCCCTCGTTGTCGCTGAGCACCATGGAGAGCGTGAGTGCGCCCAGCAGGATGAGCAGCAGCCAGAACAGCGCCCTCATGGACGCACCGTTTCCTGCGTCAGCTTGTACTGGCTGAGCGCGTTGAGGCTGGTGCTGATGTCGGGAATGTCGATGGTGATGCCGGTGGCGGCCAGTTGCTGCAGGGTGACCAGGGCGGCGCGCGTGGCGGCGTCCTGGGTGTCGAAGTGGCGCCTCAGCCAGTTCTCCGCCAGGCGCAGGTCGGTGCGGTAGCTGGCTTCTTCGCGCTGCAGCAGGGCGAGGCGCGCGGCCAGCAGGCGCAGGCGCAGGTTCTCGCGCAGGAAGAAGCTCTGCTCCGGTGCCAGCAGGGGAGGCTCCGGCCGGTCCACCCGTTCGATGCGCACCGTGCGCCGGAGATCCTGCCAGATTTCCCGGGTGAGGCGCTGCCACGGCCCGGTATCCGGCAGGGCCACCGTCTCCGCCGTTTCCTGCGGATGGCGCTCGCTGACCAGCGGCAACTGGTCGATGTTCTCGGCCAGCGTGGAAAGACTGAGGCTCATGCCCACGGTATCGACCCGCGGCACCGCCTGCAGGCGCTGGATGTCCTGTTCGATGGCCTTGCGCAGCGAGATGATCTGCGGCTTGTCGAGTTGCTGCAGGCGGTTGTCGGCCGCCCGCAGCGCCAGCAACGCCGGCCGGACGTTGCCGGCCAGTTGCAGTTGCTGGCTGGCGATGATGAGCAGTTGTTCGACTTCCGCCACCGCCCACTCGCCACGCCGGCCGGCCAGTTCCAGGTAGAGGGTCTGCAACGCTTCCTGCTGGGCGCTGGAAGCCTGCAGTTTTTCTTCGAGCACGGTGATCTTGGCCGCGTGACGGGTGGCGATTTCCTCGGCACGCCTGGCCAGCAGTGCGGTTTCCTGACTGCGGTCATCGAACCGGCTGAGTCTGTCAGTGAGCACTTGCTGTAGTTCTAAGTTCCGGCGATGCTGATCCCACCACTGCCACAGGGAAAAAAACAGGGCGGCCAGGGCGGCCAGCAATGCCGCCTTGGCGAGCAGGCTGCGGGCCGGTGCTGCCGGCGCGGCGGGTGTGGACGTGTCTTCGCTCATGAGGGGCGACCTTGACAATGTAGTTGCAGGCAACGCAGCAGCCCGTCATCGTCGGGTGCGTCCGCTACCGCCGCCTGCAGGCCATGCTGGCGCGCCAGCATGGCGATGCGTGCATGGTTGACGCAGATCGGCGTCTGCCGCAGCCAGTCGGCGTCTCCCGCCAGTGCCAGCAGGTTGCGCATGGCCTCGCTGCTGGTGACGATGATGGCCTGCAGCCGCCTATTCTGCCACAGCCGGGCGAGTTCACCAGCGTCTGCCTGCGGGTTGTCGCGCCGGTAGCATTCGGCCAGAACGACTTCGGCGCCGCGCTCCGCCAGGGTCTGCGCCAGCAGTTCGCGGCCGCCGATGCCGCGGAAAATCATCACGCGCCGGCCCTGCATGTGCTGCAATTCCGGCAGCGCCAGCAGGCTCTCGCTGTCGTAGCGCCCTGCCGGGATGCGTACCTCATGGATGCCGTGCCGCGCCAGTGCGGCCGCGCTGCCCGGACCCACGGCCGCGCAGCGCGGTCTCGGCGGCCACTGGGGGAACTGTCGGCGGATGCGCGGCATGGCCTGTTCCACGGCATTGCCGCTGATGAAGAGGGCCCAGTCGCAGTCTGCCAGCCCGGCGATGGCGGCGTCGCAGGCGGTGTAGTCGGCGAGTGGCACGATGGCGAGCAGGGGAAACAGGGTGGGGGTGCCTCCTTGCTGGCGGATCAGTTCCGCCAGCGCGTGCGCCTGTTCCAGCGGCCGGGTGATGGCGATGCCGCAACCCGCCAGCGGCCGTTCAGACATGGCTGCCCAGCGCGGCCAGGATGCGGTCGGCGCCTTGGGCGAGCAGCCGCTGCGCCAGGCTCTCGCCGAGCGCCTCGGCCTCGGCCGGCTGCCCGCTCGCCGCGGCGCGCACCAGCTCGCTGCCGTCCACGCTGGCGACGAAGCCGATCAGGTGCAGGGTGCCGTCGTGGATGCGGCCGTAGGCGCCCAGCGGTACCGTGCAGCTCCCGGCCAGTGCCCGGCTCATGGCGCGCTCGGCGGCCACGCAGGCGGCACTGCCGGCATCGTTGAGCGGCGCCAGGAGCGGCAACAGGTCCGCGCGGTCGCTGCGGATTTCCAGGCCGAGCGCGCCTTGGCCGACGGCGGGAATGCTGTCCTCGGGCGCGAGATACTGGGCGATGCGGTCTTGCAGGCCGAGACGCCGCAGTCCGGCGGCGGCGAGGACGATGGCGGCGTACTGACCTTCGTCGAGCTTGCGCAGGCGCGTCTGCAGGTTGCCGCGCAGCGGCGCAATCCTGAGGTGCGGCAGGCGTGCCTTGAGCTGGCTTTGCCGGCGCAGGCTGGAAGTGCCCACCACGCTGCCTTCCGGCAGATACTGCAGCCCTTGGTGGTGCACGGAGACAAAAGCATCGCGCGGATCTTCGCGTGCGCTGGTGGCGGCCAGCACGAAGCCATCCGGCAGTGTCATCGGCACGTCCTTCATGGAGTGCACCGCCAGGTCGGCGCGGCCGTCCGCCAGCGCCTGTTCCAGTTCCTTGACGAACAGCCCCTTGCCGCCGATGCGGGCCAGCGGCGCGTCGAGCATCTGGTCGCCGGTGGTGGTCATGCCGAGGAGGTCCACCCGGGTGTCCGGGTAGAGCCGCCGCAACTGCGCCTGCACGTGGCGCGCCTGCCACATGGCAAGCTGACTTTCGCGGGTGGCGATGACCAGGCGGGGCGGGTTGCTCATGGAGGCGGAACTTGCGGTGGCGGTGAGGGGCTAGATTCTAGCACAGGGCGCTCAGCCGCCCATTTCGTGCACCACGTGCTGCTGGCGCCGGCTCACCGGCAGGGTGTCCGGAATGTCGCGCAGCAGTGCTACCCAGTACTGCTCGCCGCCCGATTCCTGGCGCTTCTCGAAGCCGCGGATGCCGGCCTGCGCCACCAGGCAGTTGCGGTGCAGGCGCACGAAGCGCTGCGGGAACTCCTGTTCGATGCGCGACAGCGAATCCTCCAGCAGATATTCACGCTCGCGCGTGCGCAAGGTGAGGTATTTCATTTCCGCCCGCAGGTAGATGACCTCGTCTACCGGGACGAGCAGGATGCGGCCGCGTTCGTTGATGCTGAAATGGCTGCGCTGCGGCCGCAGCGGACGGATGCCGCCGAGCTGGTCGGGCAGCAGCGCGCGCGCCTTCTTCAGCGCGCCGACCAGGCGTTCGCGGCGGATGGGCTTGAGCAGGTAGTCCACCGCGTTCATCTCGAAGGCCTGCATGGCGTGGGCGTCGAAGGCGGTGGTGAAGATGATGGCGGGCGGGCAGTGGAACTTGAGCGTATGCTCGGCCGCCTCGATGCCGTCCATCTCCGGCATGCGGATGTCCAGCAGCATGACGTGGGGCAGGTCTGCGATGGCCATGGACAGTGCCTCCTTGCCGTTGCACGCCTCGCCGCACACCACCACGTCGGGAAGCTCGGCCAGCAGTTCGCGCAGGCGGTTGCGAGCCGGCGTCTCGTCGTCGGCGATCAGGACCTTCAGCGGCTCGGGCGTGCTCATGGCTCGGTGCGGTAGGGAATGGCGATGCGCACTTGGTAGCGTCCCTCGGTGACGCGGATGTCGAGTTGGGCCTCGGCGTCGAAATGCAGCGCCAGACGTTCGCGGACGTTGGCCAGCGCCATGCGGTTGCCGCCCGGGTGGTTGCCGTCCCTGCGGTAGGGATTGCTGAGGTAGAGGTACAGCCGGCGCTCGCGCAGGAAAATGTTGATGACGACCTCCCCGCCCGCCTCCGCCGGCTCGATGCCGTGATACACGGCGTTTTCCAGCAGCGGCTGCAGCAGCAGTGGCGGCACCAGCGCATCGGCCGGCATGTGGTCGATGTGCCAGACGACATTGAGCCGTTCGCCGAGACGCAACTTTTCCAGGCCCAGATACTGCCGGCACAACTCCAGTTCGCCCGCCAGCGGCACCAGTGCGCGGTTGTCCGCCATCACCATGCGGAACAGGTCGGCGAGATCCTCCAGCGCGCTCTCGGCACGGCGCGGATCATTACGGATCATCGACAGCACGGCGTTGAGGGAATTGAACAGGAAGTGCGGCCGGATGCGCGCCTGCAATGCCTGCAGGCGCGCTTCGGCGAGGGCTGGCGACAGCGCGCGGCCGCGCAGGTTGAAATAGAGCAGCAGGATACCGGTCACCAGCGCGGCGAATGTCCACAACCGCCACAGTGCCGGCGCGCTGTCGCCCCCGAGCAGCCAGACGGCGCCCTGCCGGTGCAGCGTGGTCAGCCCCAGCACGATGGCGAATACGGCCACCACGCCCAGGCGGTAAGGCAGCTTTTGCAATTGGCGATGGACGATGAACAATACCAGCATGCTGGCGAGCAGCACGGGCTGCATGCTGGCGGAAATCTCCAGCAGTTCCTCCCAGGCGTCGGCGGGGCGGGTGGTGCGCAACAGCGCCGCGCCCGCCGCCATGGCGCTGGCCAACACCAGCACGCGCAATTGTATGCCGAGGTTGCGCATGTCCGGCAGCGTGACGGGGAGGCGGTTGTGGTTTTGCTTTATACTTGCCATGTTACCCCGATTATTGGTAAGTGCCACCCAACATGCAAGATGAATCCAAGACCTGGTCCGGGCGCTTCGGCGAACCGGTGGCCGAACGGGTCAAGCGCTATACCGCTTCAGTCGGTTTCGACCGGCGCCTGGCGGAATTCGACATCCGGGGCTCGCTGGCTCATGCCCGCATGCTGTCTGCCCGCGGCATCATCGCCGCCGACGACTTCGCCGCCATCGAGCGCGGCCTCGCCGAAATCCTGGAAGAAATCCGCGCCGGCAGGTTCGAGTGGTCACTGGACCTGGAAGACGTGCATCTCAACATCGAGAAGCGCCTCACCGACAAGGTGGGCGATGCCGGCAAGCGCTTGCATACCGGCCGCTCGCGCAACGACCAGGTGGCCACCGACGTGCGCCTGTGGCTGCGCGCCGTAGTGGACGAGACGCTGGCGCGCATCCGCAGGCTGCAGGCGGCGCTGGTGGACCTGGCCGAGCAGCATGCCGACACCGTCATGCCCGGCTTCACCCATCTGCAGGTGGCGCAGCCGGTGACGTTCGGCCACCATCTCATGGCCTATTATGAAATGCTCGTGCGCGACGCCGGGCGCTTCACGGACTGCCGCCGCCGCCTTAACCGCCTGCCGCTGGGCGCGGCCGCGCTGGCCGGCACCAGCTATCCCATCGATCGGGAACGGGTGGCGTGCGAACTGGGTTTCGACGGCGTGTGCGAGAACTCGCTGGATGCCGTTTCGGATCGCGACTTCGCCATCGAATTCACCGCCGCCGCCGCGCTCACGATGACTCACCTGTCGCGCCTGTCGGAAGAACTGATTCTGTGGTCAAGTCCTCGCTTCGGCTTCGTCATCATTGCCGACCGCTTTACCACCGGCTCTTCCATCATGCCGCAGAAGAAGAATCCCGACGTGCCCGAGCTGGTGCGCGGCAAGACCGGCCGCGTCAACGGCCACCTGGTGGCGTTGCTCACCCTGATGAAAGCGCAGCCGCTCGCCTACAACAAGGACAACCAGGAAGACAAGGAGCCGCTGTTCGATAGCGCAGACACCCTGCTCGCGACCCTGGAAATTTATGCCGACATGCTGTGCGGCGTCCGCGTGGACCAGGCGGCGATGCGCCGTGCCGCTGCCGAAGGGTACGCCACCGCTACCGATCTGGCCGACTATCTGGTAAAGCGCGGCCTGCCCTTTCGCGATGCCCACGAGGTAGTGGCGCGCGCCGTGCGGCATGCCGAGGAGAAGGGTTGCGACCTGTGCGACCTCGCCCTGGAAGAACTGCAAGGCTTTTCCGGCCTGGTGGCTGCCGATGTATTCGACGTGCTGACCCTGGAAGGGTCGCTCGCCAGCCGCGACCATGTAGGCGGCACCGCCCCGGCCCAGGTACGCCAGGCCATTGCGCGGGCGCGCGTCGCGCTGGCCGCCGCCTGAGCGGAGGCACTGTTGTCGGATTCGCGTGAACACGCCCCCAACGAGTCACTTGAGGATACTGCCATGAAAAAGACCTTGTTCACCTGCATCGCCGCCGGCTTTCTGGCCTGGGTGGCGTTGCAGCCCGGCCCGGCCACGGCGGAGCCGCGCGCGCGCGAGCCGGTGAGCTGGCCGATGCTCCCGGGGGAAACCCTGCGTGCGCTGGCGGCGCACATCTACCCCAAGGACCGTGCCATGCAGCAGCATTTCATCCGCGCCACGCTGCGCCTGAATGCTGACGTGCTGGCCGGACACGCGGCGGATCAGCCGTTCGAGCAGGGCATGGAGATCCTGCTGCCCGACCTCTACGAGCTGTCCCGCTACGCGACCCCTGCCCCGCCGGCGGCGCGCAAGGCCAGGCCGGCCGCAGCAGCACCTGCCCCGGCCGTGGCCGCGGATGCGCCGGTTTCCGCCGTCGAGCTCGACAATCTGCAAAAGCGCAACCAGGGGCGGCGCCAGGAGCTGGAAACGCTCAACCAGCGGCTACGGGTGCTGGAGTCCGAAGCCGCCAAGATGCAGGAGACCATCCAGCAGAACAGGGCGGCGCTGCCCCGGCAGTGAGCAGGGCTACTCCAGAAATAGCTGCAACAGTTCATTGAGGAAGCGCCGCCCCGGTGGCGTCGGCGCGATGCGCGTGGCGTCGCGGCTGAGCAGGCCCTGCCTTTCCGCCCGCCCGAGCGCCGCCTCCATGGCTGCAAGGGGCAGGCCGGTACGCGCCTCGAACAGCGCGCTGTCGAAACCTTCGACCAGGCGCAGCGCGTTCATCATGAACTCGAATCCAAGGTCTCCCCTTGTGAGCAACCGCTCACTTTCCACAAACTCCCCTTCGAGCGCCGCCCTCATGTAGGCGGCCGGATGCCGGGTGCGCGCCTGGCGCGCGATGCGGTCGGCGCACGACAGCTTGGAATGCGCCCCCGCACCGATGCCGAGATAGTCGCCAAACTGCCAGTAGTTGAGGTTGTGGCGGCACTGCCGGCCGGGCCTGGCGAAGGCGGAGGTTTCGTAATGCCGGTAGCCGTGCGCCGCCAGCTCGGCCTCGATGGCTTCCTGCATGGCGGCGGCCACGTCGTCGTTCGGCAGCGGCGGCGGCATGCGGTGGAAGGCGGTATTGGGCTCCAGCGTCAGGTGATAGCAGGACAGGTGGCCCGGCCCGCAGCCCACCTCGAGCACCCGTGCGCCGTCCGGGACGACCGCCGCGACGTCGGCAGCGATGGGCCTGAAGAGCGAGCCGAGCACGCGCCGGCTCAGCGCGTTGTCGTAGGCGACGGCATCGCCCATGAGGAT
>JBBILG010000014.1:0-6250 GCA_037445085.1 Methylobacillus sp. | reverse complement strand
CGATGGCGGTGCGCACGTCGGCCAGTGCTTCGTCGATGCCTTGCTGCGGCAGCGCGTACATGAGATCGAAATTCACCCGCTCGAAAATCTTCAGCGCGGCTTCGGCGGCGCCGTGCGCCTGGGCCGCGTCGTGGATGCGGCCGATGGCGGCGAGATGGCGGCCGTCGAAGCTCTGGATGCCCAGCGACAGCCGGTTCACCCCGGCGTCGCGGAAGCCGGCGAAGCGGGCCGCGTCCACCGTGCCGGGGTTGGCTTCCAAGGTGATTTCCGCATCAAGGGTCAGCGGCAGGCGCGCCCGCACGGCGCCGAGGACATGCGCGATGGTCTGTGGCGAGAACAGGCTGGGCGTGCCGCCGCCGAAGAAGATGCTGTGCACGCGCCGTCCCCAGATCAGCGGCAGGGCCTGCTCCAGATCGGCGATGAGGGCGTCGGCGTAGTCCTGCTCCGGGATGGTGGCGCGTACCTCGTGCGAGTTGAAGTCGCAATATGGGCACTTGCGCACGCACCACGGGATGTGGATGTACAGCGACAGCGGCGGCGGCGCGGCGAGCAGCGTGCCGGGCGACGGCAGGGCAGTCATGCGGCTCGCACGGTGCGCAGCTTCTCCGCCAGCGCGCGCAGCGCCTGGCCGCGGTGGCTGACACGGTTCTTGTCTTCCGGCGCAAGCTCGGCCACGCTCAGACCCAGTGCAGGGTCCAGGAACAGCGGATCGTAGCCGAAGCCGCTCGCGCCGCGTGGGGCGTGCAGGATCACGCCGTGCCACTGCCCCTCGGCGATGATGGGCCGCGGGTCTTCGGCATGACGCAGCAGCACCAGCGCGCAATGGTAGTGGGCGCGGCGGTCGGTCACGCCGTGCAGCGCCTGCAGCAGCTTGTCGTTGTTGCGCGCGTCCGAGCGTGGCTCGCCGGCATAGACGGCGGAGATCACCCCTGGCGCGCCGCTCAAGCTTTCCACGCACAGGCCGGAATCGTCCGCCAGCGCCGGCAGCCCGGTGAGGCGGGCGGCGTGGCGCGCCTTGGCCAGCGCGTTTTCGATGAAAGTGGCATGGGGTTCGGCGGCTTCCGGCACGCGGAAGTCCGACTGCGGCAGCGCGGCGATGCCGAGCGGCGCGAGCAGGCTGCGAATTTCGCGCAGCTTGTGCGTGTTGCCGGTGGCGATGACCAGGGTATTCATGGCGGCGGAGGCGAAGCGGAAGACGGCCGCATTGTAGTACTGAAAGCCATCCTGTTCTAAGCGGCGTTCAAGGCGGCTTTCTGCGTCTCGATCAGCCGCCGGATGCCGTGTTCGGCCAGATCGAGCATCGCATCCAGCGCCTCGCGGCGGAACGGCGCGCCTTCGGCGGTGCCCTGCACTTCGACGAAGCCGCCGCTGCCGGTCATCACCACGTTCATGTCGGTATCGCAGCCGGCATCCTCCAGGTAATCCAGGTCCAGCACCGGCGTGCCTTGATACACGCCGACCGAGACGGCGGCGACGAAATCCGTCAGCGGTGATTCGGAGAGCAGCCCCCTTCCCAGCAAATGGGAGATGGCATCGTGCAGGGCAACGAAGCCGCCGGTGATGCTGGCGGTGCGCGTGCCGCCGTCGGCCTGGATCACGTCGCAGTCGATCTGGATGGTGCGCTCGCCCAGTTTTTCCAGGTCGATCACCGCGCGCAGGCTGCGTCCGATCAGGCGCTGGATTTCCTGGGTGCGGCCGGACTGCTTGCCGCGCGCCGCCTCGCGTTCCATGCGGCTTCCGGTGGAGCGCGGCAGCATGCCGTACTCCGCCGTCACCCAGCCTTGGCCCTTGCCACGCAGGAAAGGCGGCACTTTCTCGTCGATGCTGGCGGTACAGATGACGTGGGTATCGCCGAATTTCACCAGCACCGAACCTTCGGCGTGTTTGGTGTAGCGGCGGACGATCCCGACCTCGCGGAGCTGGTCGGGCTGACGTTGGCTGGGGCGCATGGGGGTTCCCGAAACGAAAGATCGAATTATAAGCGCCAGCCGGCTATTTGCCGCTTTTGCGCAAGGCGAGCTGGATCTCGGCGATGGTGTATTCGATAGCGTCCAGGCTGCGCTCCTCGGCAGACGGGGAAGAGACGCGGGCGGCCTCGCCGGCGCGTCCGTGCACCGCGGCATTCTGGTTGAGCGGCATGGCGGCGGTGGATATGCCGCCGTTGTCGCTGCTGTTCCAGCGGAACGCCACCGCGCTCATGTTGTCGCCGGCAGCACCGGCGCGCGCTTCGGCGAGATCGAGCAGTGCCGCTGCACTCAGCGCGAGCGGCCCTTGCCGCAGGATGTGTGCCATTTCGTCCCCGTCGAGCTGCGACCACACGCCGTCCGAACACAGCAGCACCACATCGCCCGCCTCAAGCCTGCGCGGCGGCGCCAGTTCCACATGCGGCAGGCAGGTGCCGCCGAGGCAGTTGTAGATGACATGGCGCTGCGGGTGAGTGCGCATCTGCTCACGGCCAATCTCGCCCTGGCGGAACAGCAGTTGCACCCGCGAATGATCCTCGGTGCAGAACAATGGCCGGCCGTCGCGGAAATGATAGAGCCGCGAATCGCCGGCATGGGCGCAGTACAGCACGCCGTCCTGCACCAGCGCGGCGACGAGGGTGGTGCAGGGCGATTCCGCCAGGTCTTGCTGCAGCGCCTGGCGTACGATGCCATCGTGCGCCAGGCGGATGTGGTCGCGCAGGAACCTGGCCGGATCGCGCAGCGTGGGCAGGGCCAGCCGCTGGAAGGATTCCATCATCACCTGGACGGCGACCCGGGCCGCAATCTCGCCGTGCAGGTGGCCGCCCATGCCGTCGGCGAGCACTGCCAGCAGGGCCTTCTTGCTGTAGGCGTAGGCCACGCGGTCCTGATTCTCCGGGCGCGGCCCGCGCCGGCTGATCTGATGAATGCCGAACTGCAAGGGCGGGGCTTCCTCAGGAGCCTCCCATGCCGGCCAGCCGCTTCCTGATCGCGCTCAACAGGGATGGCTTGCGCGGCGGGTGGGAGACACGTTCGAGCAGTGCCTTTTGCAGGGAGAACACGCTTTGCGGCCGCCTGAGCGGATCCAGTTGCATGCACCAGTCGATGATTTCCAGCAGGCGCCCGGAATAGACCCTGTCGCCGATTTCGACGGCCGGCGCCAGGGTGTCGTGCCGGCAGCGCAGATCGGCAGCAGGCGGCGGGCTGCGCGTCAGGCAGGCGTACAGGGAAGCACCCGCGCTGTAGATGTCGCTCCACGGCCCCAGTGCCTTGCGGTCGAAATACTGCTCCGGGGCGGCGTAACCCGGCGTATAGCTGGGTGACAATGCCGGCTCCTCCTCGGTCAGCGCCTGGCGGGCGGAGCCGAAATCCAGCAGCACCGGCGTGCCGTTGTGGCGGATCTGGATGTTGGCGGGCTTGATGTCCAGATGCAGCAGCTTGTAGGTATGCACTTCGCGCAGGCCGCCCAGCAGCTGGCCGAACAGGCGCCGCACCATGCGCTCCGGCACCGGCGCGGCATGCCTGCGGATGTGCTCCTGCAGCGAGGCGCCCGGCTCGTAGCGCATCACCATGTACACGGTGTTGTTGGCACGGAAAAAATTGAGCACGCGCAGGATGTTGGGGTGATCGATGCTGGCCAGCGCGCGGCCTTCCTCGAAGAAGCACTTCATGCCATGGCGGAAGGCGGCCAGGTTGTCCGCCGAGCTGGGCACCACTTCCGCGCCGGTCGGGCGCAGCGCCAGTGCCGCCGGCAGGTATTCCTTGATGGCCACCATGCGGCTGCACTCGTCGTGGGCCAGATAGACGTAGCTGAAGCCGCCGCCGTTCAGCACGCTGTCGATCCGGTAATCCTGCAGGCGGTAGCCGGCCGGCAGTGGCTGGTTGCTGGTGGTCTGCATGTGGGCGCATCTGTGGAAGACGGCCCATTTTGGCATGAAGCGGCGGCGATTTGATAAGATGGGGCATATTTTCTGGGGAACCCGCATGATCCACAGCATGACCGGCTTCGCGGCGGGCGAGCGTGAAGTCGCCGCCGGCACCCTGCTGCTCGAGCTGCGCGCCGTCAATCACCGCTATCTCGAACTGCACATGCGCCTGGACGACATGCTGCGCGGCAGCGAGCCGGCGCTGCGCGAGGCCATCACTGCCCGCATCGGGCGCGGCAAGGTGGAATGCCGGGCGGCGCTGGTGGTGCCGGCCAACGGGCGGCTGACCGGCCGCGTCGACCCTGCCGCCCTCGCCCATCTGGCGCGGCTGGCGGGCGAAGTGCGCCGGCATTTTCCCGACAGCGCGCCGCTGGCGGTGGCCGACGTGCTGCGTTGGCCCGGCGTGCTGGTGAACGAGGAGGCGGATGCCGGCGGGCTGGAGACGGAACTGCTCGCCCTGCTGGACGACACCCTGCGGGAGTTCGCAGCGGCAAGGGCGCGCGAGGGCGAGACGCTCAAGGCGCTCGTCCTTGAGCGGGTGGCGGCGATGGAAGCACAGGTGGCCGTAGTGCGGCCGCTGCTGCCGGAACTGCTGCGCGCGCACCAGGAAAGGCTGCAGGCACGCCTGCTGGACGCCCTGCAGGCTGGCGCCGACGAGCGCCTGCGCCAGGAACTGGCACTGTATGCGCAGAAGATCGACGTCGACGAGGAGCTGGACCGCATCGCCACCCACCTGCAGGAGGCGAAGCGCGTGCTCGCTGCCGGCGGCGCGGTGGGCAAGCGGCTGGATTTTCTCATGCAGGAACTCAATCGCGAAGCCAACACGCTGGGCTCCAAATCGGTTTCCAGCGTCACTTCCCGGGTCTCGATGGAACTCAAGATGCTCATCGAGCAGGTGCGCGAGCAGGCGCAGAACCTGGAGTGAGAGGGCGGCGGCGCGTGCGCGTGGGTAGCCTGACGATCCCGATCGCGGCCTTCGCGCTGCTCGCCGCCTGCGCCGGCCCGCAACCGCTTGCCGGCAAAGGGGTGCCGCAGCTGCGCGACCGCAATTCGCTCGCGCAGCTCGGCAAGTCTGACTTCGACCGCATGGCGGACGTGCAGATGCGCGAGAACACGCAGAGCCTGCGCCTGCTCATGACCAAGCTGTACAAGCGCAACCCGCACGAACTGGCCAAGAGCACCGCGGGCGGCGTCGAGCAGATGGTGGACTGGGTGTTCGAGGGCGACCACGGCTGGCGCTTCAAGGCCATCGGCTACGCGCAGGGCGTGGATGCCATCCATTTTGCTTTTCGCGAGGATTACCGGGGCGACCGCGTGCTGCCCTTCATCGTCGGGTTGTACACCATGCTGGTCAAGGCGCATGGCGGCAAGAGCGAGTTCTACCTGCTCGACCGCATCGAGCCGCAGCTGGTCTACAATGCCGCACGCAACATCGAGATTGCGGTGTGGAAGCTGTCACGCGCGCGCGACGGCAGCGGCCGGCTGTACCTGCTGACCAACGCCATCGGGGAGGATGTGCAGAACCTCAGCTTCGAGCGCGAATTCGGCAAGATGATAGGCCGCACCGATCTCCTCGCGCTGGCGCTGGCGGAGGGCACGCAGCGCAGGATCTCGCGGGTGACGCAGAATCTTGCCACCGCCGTTTTTCTTCCCTTTTGATCTGACCGGAAAGACCCCTTCGCCATGAAAACCTCGGGCAGCCTGTTCATCATTACCGCGCCGTCCGGCACCGGCAAGACCAGCCTGGTGCGCGAGCTGCTTGCCGCCGACCGCCAGGTCGCGCTGTCGGTGTCCTATACCACGCGCGCGCCGCGCCCCGGCGAGAGGGGCGGCGTGCATTACCACTTCGTCAGCGGGGCGCGCTTCGAGGAAATGCTGGAAGCCGGCGATTTCCTGGAATCTGCCCAGGTGCACGGCGCGTGCTACGGCACTTCGCAGGCACAGGTGGAGGAGGTGTTGAAGAGCGGCCGCGACCTGGTGCTGGAAATCGACTGGCAGGGCGCGGCACAGGTGCGCAGCCTGTACCAAGGCGCCATCGGTATTTTCATTCTGCCGCCGTCGCCGCAGGCGCTGGCCGAGCGCCTGCACGGCCGCGGCCAGGATGCCGCCGAGGTCATCGCGCGCCGCCTCGCCGCCGCGCAGGAGGAGATCGGCCATGTTGGCGAATTCGACTATGTTATAATCAACGACCGATTCGACATCGCCCTGCAGGATCTGCTCGCCATCGTGCGGGCCCAGCGCCTGCGCGGCGAAAAGCAGTTGTGGCGGCACCAGGAGCTGCTGCAGGCATTCAAGTAGAGGACTTCCCATGGCACGCATCACCGTAGACGACTGTCTGGAAAAAATTCCCAACCGCTTCCA
>JBBILG010000013.1:0-27197 GCA_037445085.1 Methylobacillus sp. | reverse complement strand
GTGACTCGATTTTATGTCACCCTTGGCAGACGAAATTCCGGGGGAAGCTCATTCCAGTTGCAGGCGGATAAGGTCTGCGGCCTTGTCGTTGTCTTCGATCACCAGCACCAGCGGGGACAGTGTTTTGGTGTCCACGGCCTTGAAGGTCGGTGCAGCGATTTTCTCCTGTTCAGCTTCTCCGGATGCATGGTGATAGGGCAGCCACACCGTGAAGCGGCTGCCGGTACCTGGCCGGCTGGCGACAGCGACTGCTCCTCCGTGCAATTCGGCGAGGCGGCGTACCAGGGCCAGCCCCAACCCAGTCCCCTGGTAGCGACGTGACAGCGAACTATCGATCTGAACGAAAGGCTGGAACAAGCGCTCCATGTCTTTGGCGGCAATGCCGATACCGGTATCGCTGACCGTGAACTGCAGGAAGCGGGCGACGTTCACAGGTGGAGGCATGCGCTGTTCCGGGAGATCATCTTCCGGCCGCAGGGCTTCTTCCCTACTTACGATACGGGCCTGCAGCATGACTTTCCCGCCTTCCGGTGTGAATTTGACGGCATTGGAGAGCAGGTTGTAAAGAATTTGTTTCGTCTTGCGCTGATCGAGACGGCATTCGCCCAGGGTGTCCGGTGTGTCGAGTTGCAGGTGGATGTGCTGCGCCAGAGATTTTTCCCGGACGATGGCCATGCTGCCGGAAAGCAGCGCCCCGAGGTTTGTCGTTTCCATGTCCAGTGACATCTTGCCGGCCTTGACCTTGGACAAGTCGAGGATGTCGTTGACTAGGGATAGCAGATGTTGCCCGCTGTCAAAAATGTCGCACATGTATTCGTGTTGCTTGGCGTCCAACTCGCCTACAATCCCGTCGCGCAGTATCTCGGAGAACCCGATGATGGCGTTAAGTGGGGTGCGCAGTTCATGGCTCATGCTGGCCAGGAATTCGCTCTTGAATCGTGCCGACTCCTCTGCTGCGAGCCGCATCTGGATCAGCAGGCCCTCCTTTTCCTTGGCTAGGCTGATGTCGTCCACCATCCAGATCACACCATCCGGATAAACATCAGAATCCAAGGCCGTGCGGACAATGTGTGCCCAGAAGGTGGCACCGTCACGTCGTAACAGCCGCAACTCCACGTCGGATGTCTCTTGCTGCCCCGGTGCGGAATCGGTTTGGGGTATGAGCTGGTCTTCCGTCATGTCCAGCAGGTCATTCGGCGAGGCAAGTCCGAACAAGCTGGCCGCCTTCGGGTTGGCGCGGACGATCTTGCCACCGGTGGTGAACAGGACCCCGGCCTGGACGTTGTCGAGGATCGTTGCCAGCTCTGCCGTGCGTTCCCGTACCCGCTGTTCGAGTTCCGCATATACGCGGACGTTTTCCATGGCCACTGCAGTGGTGTCGGCGAGCGCCTGCAGTACCTTGAGTTCTTCCCGGCTTGGGGCATGGGGCTGTGCCCAGTAGTTGCCGATAGCACCCAGCGGGTCGAGAGTGCGGATAGGTACCATGGCCAGGCTGTGCACGAAAGTCGGCCGATAGGCATCGGCCGGAATGCGTGAATCCGCATAGATATCCTCGATGACTGCCGGCTGCCGGTTCAGCATGACCCAGCCGCTGATGCACATGTGCATCGGGAAGCGCTGCCCTTTCCAGAGCGGGCTGATGGCATCCTCGTCGGCATAGAAGCAACGGTCGTGGTCCCTTAGGACGAAAGTCGCGCCGTCGGCCCCGGTAAGCCGGCGTGCGGCACGTCGTACGATGTCCATCACCGTTGCCAGGTCGCGCGCCAGGGAAAGCTGCTGCACCACCTCGACCAGCTGTTCCATGGCGCGTCCATACCATTCCGCAGGATCGGCCGACGCGGGGAAAGCATTGGGAGATCGGGTAGCGCACATGGCGAAGGGGTCAATCCATATGCGACTGGAAGATATCGTGGAACGTGTCTAGGCAGCGGATGAACGCCCCCAGCACGTCCGGGTCGAAGTGGCTTGGCATAGTACGGTCGTCCCCTTCAACGATAAGCATGCGCGCCTGCTCATGGGTAAAGGCTGGTTTGTAGGGGCGCTTGCTGCGCAGAGCGTCGTAGACGTCGCAGATGGCCATGATGCGCGCTTCCAGTGGGATTTCCTCCCCTTTGAGGCCTGCGGGATAGCCACTGCCGTCCCATTTTTCGTGGTGGTTCTGAGCGATGGCAGACCCCATGCGAGTATATGGCGAATCGCTCTTGCCGCTGCCCAGTATTCTGGCACCGAGGTGGGCGTGCGTTTTCATGATTTCTCGCTCGCTTTCACTGTGGTGACCAGGTTTGAGCAATATATGGTCAGGAACGCCAATTTTGCCGATGTCGTGCAAAGGGCTGGCATGATAGATGGTGTCGCTGAATTCCTGCGACATGCCAAGTTGCCGCGAGAGTTCCCTGCAGTAAAAACTGATGCGGCGGATGTGCGCCCCGGTTTCCTCGTCGCGGAATTCCGCGGCGCGCAGTATGGTGTAAAGGGTATCGAACTGGCTTGCAACCAGTTGCTCCGTGCGCTGCTTGACCTGCTCTTCCAGGGTGCGGCTGTAGTCTGCCAGGAAATCGCTGTATTCCTTGAGTCGCAGCAGGTTGCGTACCCGTATCCACAATTCTGCCCGGTCGACCGGCTTGGACAGGAATTCTTCCACTCCGCATTGCAAAGCGCGCAGCCTGGAATCGCGGTCGGCGAGCGAGGTGACCATGATGACGGGGATGGGCCTGGTCGCGTCGCTGGCCTTGAGCCGTGCCGCGACATGGAAGCCGTCCATGCCCGGCATCATGGCGTCCAGCAGGATGAGGTCCGGCTGGTGGCGCTCCGCCAGATGCAGCGCCGTCTCGCCGTTCTGGGTTTCCAGCGTGGCATAGCCCTCGGCCTTGAGCAGCGCTTCGAGGTAGGCGCGGTTTTTGCCGTCGTCATCGACGATGAGGATGGTTTTTCTGGTAGCCGGGCGATCCATGTCGGGTGTTCCTTTCAACCGTTTCCAGGTTCAAGAGCATCAGCCGGTTTTATCCGCCGGGCAGGGCATCGGCCGCGCCCAGCGCCGTCGCCACGGCGCCCAGGAATTCCCGGTAGCGGATGGGCTTGGCGATATAGCCGTCGCAGCCGGCCGCGCGCATTTTTTCCTCGTCGCCCTTCATGGCGAAGGCAGTGAGCGCGTACACCTTGCTGTTGCGCAGCGCGCCCTCCTCCTTCAGCAGTCTGACCGCGGCAAGGCCGTCCATGCCGGGCAACTGGATGTCCATGAGTATCAGTTGCGGCCGGTGGGCGCGCGCCAGGCGGATGCCGGTCTGCGCGTCGATGGCCTGCAGCACCTCGTGGCCGGCCTGTTCCAGCAGGAACGCCGCCAGCTTCCTGTTCTGCGGGTTGTCCTCGACCACCAGGATACTGGCCATGACTTTCACTCCTGCGCGGTCGTACCGGCCGGCCTGCGCGGCCGGCGGACGAGCGCGCGCCGGACTTCACCGATGAAACGGCCGTGGTTGAATTCGGATTTCTCCATGATCTGCATCACATGGCGGTTGAGCTGCCTGCGGTCCTCGGCGGTCAGCAGTTTGGCGGTCAGCACCAGGATGGGGGTGGCGGCGGTATCCGGGCGCTGCTTCAGCATCTCGACCACTTCGAAGCCGCTCATCTCCGGCATCATCAGGTCCAGTACGATCAGGTCTGGCTGGCGCCCGTGTGCCATCTGGATGCCTTCGGCGCCGCCGTAGGCGCGCAGCACGGTGTAGTGGCTGTTTTCGAGGTGGCTGGCGATGATCTCCACTGCCTTGGGATCGTCGTCCACCACCAGCACCGCGGCGGGTTGGCCGGAATCGCGCGGCGCGGCCATGCCCAGATTTGTCAGGGCGGCGGCCAGTTCCTCGGCAGAAACCGGTTTTTGCAGCACCTCGGCCGCCCCCAGCGAAAGGCCGCGGTTGCGGTTGTTGTCGGCCACGATGGACAGGATCACCACCGGGATGTGGGCTACCCTTGCCATGTTCTTGATGCGGGCAAGAAACTCCCAGCCGTCCATGCCCGGCAGCAGGATGTCCAGGCTGATCAGGTCGGGCTGCAGTCCCTCTTCCAGCATGGTCAGCGCAATTTCCGCCGTGGCTGCGCGCGTGACGCTGCAATGGGCTGCCTCGAGCTGAATGCGTACCAGGTCGGCCGCCTTGTCGTCGTCCTCGATCACCAGCACCTGGGGCATGATTTCGCTGCCGGGTGTGAGGGACGCCAGTTCGGGCGCGATGTGCCGGTCGCTGCGGCCGATTGCGGCATGATATGGCAGCCATACCTTGAACACGCTGCCCTGACCAGGCTGGCTCGCAACCGCCACCGCTCCCCCGTGCAGTTCGGCGAGCCGACGCACCATGACCAGACCCAGGCCGGTTCCCTCGAAACGGCGCGACAGCGAGCTGTCGATCTGCACGAAAGGTTGATACAGTCGCGGCATGTCCTCGGCAGCGATGCCGGTGTCGCTGACCGCAATTTCCAGGAACCTGTCGACTTTTTCCGGCAGCGGCGTGTGCTTCTCCGGCATTCCGGATGAGTGGCGCGAGGCTTCCTCGAAGCTGACAATGCGGCTTCGCAGGGCGACCGAACCGCCTTCGGAGGTGAACTTGACGGCGTTGGACAGCAGGTTGTAGACGATCTGCTTGACCTTGCGCGCATCCAGCCGGCATTCGCCCAGATCATTGGGCACGTCGAGCTTCAGGTCGACGCGATGCGCAGCCGCTTTTTCCTTGACGATGGAAAGACAGTTGGCCAGCAGTGCAGCGATGCCGGTCGTTTCCTCTTCCAGTTCCATTTTCCCGGCCTCGATCTTGGACAGGTCGAGGACATCGTTGATGAGCGAGAGCAGATGCTGGCCGCTTTCGAAAATGTCCGACACGTATTCGCGCTGCTTTTCGCTCAACTTCCCGGTCAGACCGTCGCGCATCACTTCCGAGAAGCCGATGATGGCATTGAGCGGCGTGCGCAGCTCATGCGACATGTTGGCGAGGAACTCCGACTTCATGCGGCTGGCTTCCTCCAGACGCTCGTTCTTGCTGGCGATTTCCTCGCTGCGCAGCCTGAGCTGCTCCGCCAGTAGCTTGAGGTCGCCATACTGCTGCACGTTGCGCAGGGTCACGCCGAGCTGGTCGCACAGGCGCTCGAGAAACTGCCGCTCGCGTTCGCTCGGGGCGGCGCTTGCCGCGACGACCAGCACCCCCAGCAATTTTTCCTGGTACACGATGGGGCAGGCCGTCACTGCGGCGGGGACGAAGGAGAGCAGGCCGGAGGCGATCGCCAGTTCGGCCATCCGGGAGGAAGGCTCCAATTCCTGGGTGCGGCTTTCCTGGGCGGCCGCGCCCACCAGTCCCTCGCCCAGGGCGACTTCCCCGGCAATGCCGGGTGGTGCGGCATGTGACGCCGCCAGGTGCAGCCTGCCGTCCCATTCGTTGTACAGGTAGACCGCCGATGCCGGCATCGGGTGGTTGTCGGCGAGGATTTGCAGCATGCTCTGCAGGATGCCTTCCTGATCGAGGCTGGCGTTGAAGATGCGCAATACTTCTCCATGCGTTTTGTCGTAGCGGGCGGCATTGGTGATTTCGCGTTCGACCCGCTTCTGCGCGCTGATGTCGCGGGCGATGGTGGAAAGATAAGGCGCCGTGCCGTTGTCGTCGCGGTGGGCGATGATGACCTGGGAAGTGGGAAATTCCTGCCCGGTGCGGGTGAGGAACGCCGTCTCGCCCATCCAGGAACCTTCATTCAGCGCGGCGGGAATGCCCTCGCGCCGGATCAATTCGCCCGCCCAGGGCGGATGCATGCCGGCGATGGTGAGGCCGGAAATATCCTCGTGCGGGCCGATGCCGGCCAGTTTGCGTCCGCCCTGGTTGAGGTAGAGATATTGGCCGTCCAGGGTGGCGGTGGCGATGTAATCCGGCGTGGCGTCCAGGATGTCGGTCAGGCGTTTCTGTTCCTGTTCCAGCAGGCGGCGCTGCGCGAGTTCGTGGCGGATGCGCAGGAACAGGAAGACCAGGAAGCCGGCCAGCAGGGCGAGCAGAACGGCGAGGATACCGAGCAGCGCATGAGCGCGCCTTTCCTCTTCCTGCGCGCGCTGCAGCAGCAGCCCTTCCTCTTCCTGCACCATCTCTTCGACCAGCGCGCGCAGCCGCAGCGGTTCGTTGCGCAGCAGGGCGTCGCGCACCATCTGGCGCATCTTCTCCAGGCCTTGCGTACGCCGCACATCGAGTACGTTGTCGAAATAAGCGGTACGGCTCTCGATCAGGCGGGCGATTTCCGGCAACCGGCTTTGCTGTCGGGGATTGTCCGCAGTCAGTTGCGCTAATCGAGTGAGTTGCTGGCGCAATTCATCGAAGGCCGCGTTGCGGCGCTGCAGATAGGCGGGGTCGTCGGTAATGAGGTAGCCGCGGTGCGTGGCTTCGCTTTGGTTGATCAGCACGTGGACCTGCTGCAGGGTCTTAAGTGCTTCGTGGGTATGCGCCACCTCGCGCGAGGTTTGCATGAAGCGCTGAATGTTGAAGGTGGCCACGCCGCCGGCAAACAGCAGAAAAGACAAAACAATGCCGAAGCCGAGCAATATCTTGGCTTCCACTGTCAACTGTCGGCGGGGGCGTGGCCCCCCCCTTTGATGGCTGGCTTGCTGCGCTCATCTCCTGGTCTTCTTGGTTGTTGTTGTTCAAGAAGGTATCAAGCGCGCCATGGCTTCGTAGCCGTAAGCTGCTTACAGGCTCAAGCTAGCACAATCGCACGATATGCGCAATTTGCATTACAAATCAATGCGATCGTGCGTGTCGCACGGGTGGAACGGTCGGGACGTCAGGTGTGGCGTGGGTTGCCGGACAGGCGCGCGTAAAGGATGGCGCTCACGAAAAAGGTCAGCGACAGCAGGATCTCGGCCAGCGCCAGCACGGCGGACATTCCCTCGTCGGCCCAGGCCCGCACCACGCCTTCGGTGAAGTACACCAGGATGAACATGGAGGCCCACTGGTAGGTGTAGCGGCGGCCTTTCAGGATGCCGAACAGCGGCAGCAGCAGCGGCGCGGCCTTGAGCACCAGCCACGATCCGCCCGGCCTGAGCGGCGCGAGCCAGCCTTCCCAGGCGAGACAGAGCAGGATGAGGGCGATCAGGCTGGTACTTGCCGCAAGGCGCAGGCCGCGGATCATGCGCGCGCCGCGCGGCTCAGGGCAACCAGCGCCTGGCGGGCGGCATCGGCATCGGTGACCGGGGTGTCGAAGCCGAAGCGCAGCAGACGGCCGTCGGCGCGCACGTCGAAGCCATCGCAGTCGATGCCGACCATTTCCGCCCGTGCCGCCTCGATGCCGTGCACATGGCGGCAGTACGCGCGCAGGCTGTCGGCATGGTCGGCGTTCATGTGGTCGATGATGCGGCCTTCCGCCGCCGCCAGCTGGTTGGCCGGCGGTAGCAGTTCCGCGCCGGGAATCCAGTGGATGTTGCCGAAGCCGCCGATATAGCGGGCGTGCTCGACTTGGATGCGATGAAACAGGAAGTCGTGCATGTCGAAGTACTGCTCCGCCTGCGGAAAATGGCGCAGGTAGCGCTCACGCAGGGCACCGTCCTGCTTGTCGGCGATGCGGGCGTCGCCCAGCAGGGTGAGGCGGGCGCCGGCCTGCATGTCCGGGCTGGCCGGGTCGAAGGCGATCAGCGAGACGCGCGGATCGGTCTGGATGTTTTTGGTGTGTTCGGCGATGGTGGAAATGAGGATCAGCGGCAGGCCGTCGTGATCCAGCACGAAAGGCGCCACCGAGCCGAACGGATAGCCGGGATGGCGCGCGGAATGGGTGGACAGCACGCCGCTGTGCGTGCTGCGCAGGAACCGGCGCGCCTCCGGGGCGCTGCTGCTGCTCATGCCAGCCTCATCGCCGTGTGTGCGAGACGGCGGCCCAGGGCCATGGCAAGCCGGCGCTCCTCCTCGCTGAGCGGGCGGTCGTCGGTCGGGCCGGCGACGTGGCTGGCGCCGTAGGGCGTGCCGCCGCCCCCGGTGGCGATGAGCTCCGGCTCGCTGTAGGGCAGGCCGACGATGAGCATGCCGTGGTGCAGCAGCGGCAGCATCATGGTGAGCAGCGTGGCCTCGTTGCCGCCGTGCATGGAAGCGGTGGAAGTGAACACTGCCGCCGGCTTGCCGGCCAGCGCGCCGTTGAGCCACAGCCCGGCGGTGCCGTCGAGAAAGTATTTCATCGGCGCGGCCATGTTGCCGAAGCGGGTCGGGCTGCCCAGCGCCAGGCCGGCGCATTCCTGCAAGTCCTTGAGTTCCGCATAGGGCGCGCCGCCCGGCGGGATGTCCGGCTCGGTGGCCTCGCACACGGCGGAGACGCGCGGCACGGTACGCAGCCGCGCCCGCGCGCCGTCCACCATCTCCACGCCGCGGGCGACGAGCTGCGCCAGCTCGCGCACCGCGCCGCCGTGGGAATAATAAAGCACGAGGATGTCGGTCATGTGGCTAACACGGGCTAGATGCGCCTGGCCAGCTCGCCGGCCAGGCCGGTGTAGTTCGCGGGCGTCAGCGCCAGCAGGCGCTCCCTGGCAGCCTGCGGGATGTCGAGGCCGGCGATGAATTCGTGCAGCATCTCCCGGCTGATGCCGCCCTTGCCGCGGGTGAGTTCCTTGAGCTGCTCGTAGGGGTTCCGGATGCCGTGGCGGCGCATCACGGTCTGGATGGGCTCGGCCAGCACTTCCCAGGTCGCATCCAGGTCTTCCGTGAGGCGGTTGCGGTCGACTTCCAGCTTGGCGAGGCCCTTGAGGCAGGTTTCATAGCCGAGCAGGGTGTAGCCGAACGCCACGCCCATGTTGCGCAGCACGGTGGAATCGGTGAGGTCGCGCTGCCAGCGCGAGATGGGCAGCTTTTCCGCCAGGTGGACAAGCACGGCGTTGGCCAGCCCCAGGTTGCCTTCGGAATTCTCGAAGTCGATGGGGTTGACCTTGTGCGGCATGGCCGAGGAGCCGACCTCCTCCCGGTTCACCTTCTGCCTGAAGTAGCCCATGGAGATATAGCCCCACACGTCGCGGTCGAGGTCGATGAGGATGGTGTTGACGCGGGCCATGACCTGATACAGCTCGGCCATGTAATCGTGCGGCTCGATCTGGATGGTGTAGGGGTTGTAGAGCAGCCCCAGCCTTTCGACGAAGGCGCGGGCGAAGCCTTCCCAGTCGAATTCCGGATAGGCGGCGAGGTGGGCGTTGAAGTTGCCGACTGCGCCGTTGATCTTGCCGAGGATTTCCGCCCCGGCGAGCTGGCGGCGCTGGCGGCGCAGGCGGTACACCACGTTGGCGAGTTCCTTGCCCAGCGTGGTGGGCGAGGCCGGCTGGCCGTGAGTGTGCGCCAGCATGGCGGCGTCGGCCAGTTCGTGCGCCAGTTCGGCGAGCTGGCCGATCAGGGCGTCCAGCGCCGGCAGCAGCACATCGTCACGCGCCGTCTTCAGCATCAGCGCGTGCGACAGGTTGTTGATGTCCTCGGAAGTGCAGGCGAAATGAATGAACTCGCTGGCCGCACGGACTTCCGGGTTGCCGTCGAAGCGTTCCTTGAGCCAGTATTCCAGTGCCTTGACATCGTGGTTGGTGCGCATCTCGATGGCCTTGACCTCGGCCGCCTCGGCCTCGCCGAAGCCGGCGATGGTCTCGTCCAGTTCCTGCAGCGTGAGGTCGGAGAACGGCACGATCTCGGTGATCCGTGGCTCTGCCGCCAGTGCCTTGAGCCACTCGATTTCCACCAGGGCACGGTGGCGGATCAGCGCGTATTCGGAAAAGCACGGGCGCAACTCGTCCAGCTTGGCGTGGTAGCGGCCGTCCAGTGGCGAGAGCGCGTTGAGCGGGGTCAGGTCCATGGCTTGAGAACGGGGGAAGGTTGGGGAAGCCCGCACATTTTACCCTGCCACCGCGGGTTTGGCACGGCACGCAGCCATGTGCCGCGCCGGCAGGCATAATGGCGTCATGAGCGCGCTTGCCGACCTGCTCGCCGAGGTGCGCGCGTGCACCGTGTGCACCGCGCATCTGCCCAATCCGCCCAGACCCCTATTGCTGGCGGGGGAGAGTGCGCGCCTGCTCATCGTGGGCCAGGCGCCGGGGCGGCGCGTGCACGAGACGGGCATTCCGTGGAACGACCCTTCCGGCGACAACCTGCGCGCCTGGCTCTCCCTGTCGCGCGAGCAGTTCTATGACACGCGGCATGTCGCCCTCATCCCCACCGGCTTTTGCTATCCCGGCAAAGGCAGTCATGGCGACCTGCCGCCGCGCCCGGAGTGCGCGCCGCTGTGGCATCCGCGCCTGTTGGCGGCGCTGCCGGACATCCGCCTCACGCTGCTGGTGGGCCGTCATGCCCAGGCCTGCTACCTGGGCGAGCGTCGCCAGGCCACGCTGGCGCAGACGGTGCAGGCTTGGCGCGACTATCTGCCGTGCCATTTTCCGCTGCCGCATCCCAGCCCGCGCAACCGGCTGTGGCTGAAGCGGCATCCCTGGTTCGAGGCCGAGGTGCTGCCCGAGATCAGGCTGCGCGTCCACGAACTTTTTGCCCGGGCCTGAACCAAAGAGATTAGAATCCGACTAAAGCCCATTTCATCAGACGTTGCGCTTGCCGGTCTGCTGAAATGCGTTCTCATCCGGTCGAGCGAGACGGTCATGAAACGGTTCCTTCCCCTGTTGCTGCTGGTCAGCCTGCCTGCCGTGGCCGGGGAGCCTGCTGCGCTGGAGGCGGAGCGCACACCCGGCGTGGAGGACAATATCCGCGCCATGGATACCGACCGCGACGGCATGGTCACCGCCCATGAGGTGCGCGCCTTCATCGAGGCGCGCCGCGGCAAGGATTTCGAGCAGCGTCTGCTGGACGACTTTGAACTGCTGGCCGGTGGCAGGAGCTGTGCCTCGCCGTTCAGCCGTTCCACGTTCTAGGCAAGCGCGGCACAAAGCCATTCGGCGGGCCTTCGACAAGCTCGGGACAGGCCCTCGATACGGCGCTTGCCCACCCGGGCTTGCGCGGTACTCGCTCCTCGCCGTGCTTGCATGTACTGTCTCGTCACTGCGTGACGGGCACGCCCCATTTGGCTGCGGCTTGCCAGCCTGCTGAAATAGATGCAAGGTTCTCAGTCGGCGCGCTGCGGGCTGGCGGTACGCTCCAGCAACTCGGTGAATCGTTCCGGCGGCAGCGGCCGGCTGTAGAAATAGCCTTGTGCCTGGTCGCAACCTTGTTGCCGCAGCAGTTCCGCCTGTTCGGCGGATTCCACGCCCTCCGCGATCACCGTGAGCTTGAGGCTGCGCCCGAACTGGATGACCAAATGCACGATGGCGGCATCATCCGCGTCGATGGCCATGTTGCGCACGAAGGTCTGGTCCACCTCGAGCTTGTCCACGGCAAAGCGCTTGAGGTAGGCCAGGCTGGAATAGCCGGTGCCGAAATCGTCGATCGACAGCCGCACACCGATCTGCTTCAGCGTTTTCAGCATGTCCAGCACGTAATCCACGTCGTGGATCAGGATGGATTCGGTCAGTTCCAGCTCCAGCCAGGCCGGTTCCAGCCCGCCGTCGGCGAGGGCAGCGCGCCGGCGGCCGCCAGTTCGAAGCGGTCGCGCAGCAGCAGGCGGTTGGGCAGGCGGGTCAGCGGGTCATGGGAGGCCATGAACTGCAGCCGGCGCTCGGTTTCCTTGTGCCGGGTGATGTCGGAGAAGATGCCGAGGTGATGGGTGATGCGGCCGCTGCTGTCGCGCACCAGGCTGATGTCCAGCCATTCCGGGTAGAGCTCGCCGTCCTTGAGCGCGATGAGGTCGGGGGAAGCGTCGATCAGGGCCTGCAGCTCGCACTCGCACGGCTCCGCATGCCGGCGGGCGACCTGGCCGACGAAACGGTAACCGCGTCCGTACTCGTTCCTGATCAGCGCATCCGCGCCCGGGCAGGCGGCGCGCAGCCACGACTTGATGACGGAAATGCAGCGGGCGATGCTCTCGTCCGAGGTGGGGCGCCCATCCACACTGCGGCGATCAATTCCTCCTTGCTCACCAGGCGCGCCGAATGTTGCACCAGCAGGCGCAGCACCGCCAACTCCTTGGGGTGGAGCGTGAGCCGGCGGCCCCGGAAGGACAGGCCGTGCTCGTCGTCGAGCACAAAGCCATTGAAGCTTGCCTGAACGCGGGTTCTGCTCTTGTCATGCATGGGCAATGGGAATCAGCCGGATGGGGGCAGGGGGAGCGTGATCGGAATTGTCGCGAACCAGGACATTTGAATCTTGATCGAACTCTTATCGCAGATGGCGGGTCCCGTTAGACAAGTGCTGACGCAAGGGCATTCGCCGCCGCTATAATTTCGTTTTAGCCAATTGCCGGAACTCCGATCATGCTGAACGCCTACCGTGACCACGTGGCCGCGCGCGCCGCGCTGGGCTTGCCGCCGCTGCCGCTCGATGCCGAACAGGCCGCCGCGCTGGCGGAGCTGCTGAAGAATCCGCCGGCCGGGGAGGGCGACGCCTTGCTCGACCTGCTGGCCAACCGTGTGCCGGCGGGGGTGGACGAGGCCGCCTACGTCAAGGCGGCATTCCTCGCCGACGTGGCAAAGGGCACGGCGACCTCGCCGCTGCTGACGCCGCAGGAGGCCGTGCGCCTGCTCGGCACCATGCTGGGCGGCTACAACGTGCAGACGCTGGTGGGCCTGCTCGATGGCGATCTGGGCGCCGAGGCGGCGCGCGCGCTGGCGCACACCATTTTGATGTTCGATGCCTTCCACGACGTCGAGGAAAGGATGCGCGCCGGCAATCCCCATGCGCGCAGCCTGGTGCAATCCTGGGCCAATGCCGAATGGTTCACCGGCCGTCCCGCGCTGGCGCAGGAAATCCGCTGCGTGGTGTTCAAGGTGCCGGGCGAGACCAACACCGACGATCTTTCGCCCGCGCAGGAGGCCTGGTCGCGCCCGGACATCCCGCTGCACGCCCGGGCCATGCTCACCGCCAGGATGCCGGACGGCTTGGCGACCATCGCGCGGCTGAAGGAAAAAGGCCTGCCGCTCGCCTACGTCGGCGACGTGGTGGGTACCGGCTCCTCGCGCAAATCGGCCATCAACTCGGTGCAGTGGCACATGGGCACGGACATTCCCCGCGTTCCCAACAAGCGCACCGGCGGCATCGTCATCGGCGGCAAGATCGCGCCCATCTTCTTCAACACCGCCGAGGATTCCGGCGCGCTGCCCATCCAGTGCGACGTGTCCGCCATGAATACGGGCGATGTCATCGTCATCCGCCCTCATGAGGGCCGGGTTCTGCGCGAGGATGGCAGCGAGCTGGCCTCCTTCGCGCTGGCGCCGCGCACGCTGCCGGACGAGGTGCGTGCCGGCGGCCGCATCCCGCTCATCATCGGCCGCGGCCTGACCGCCAAGGCTCGCGAGGCGCTGGGGATGCCGCCGTCCGACCTGTTCATCCGGCCGGTGGCGCCGGCCGATACCGGCAAGGGCTATACCCTGGCGCAGAAGATGGTGGGCCGCGCCTGCGGCCTGCCTGAAGGTGGCGGGGTGCGCCCCGGCAGCTATTGCGAACCCAGGATCACCACCGTGGGCAGCCAGGATACCACCGGCGCCATGACCCGCGACGAGCTGAAGGAACTGGCCTGCCTGGGCTTTTCCGCCGACCTGGTGTTGCAGAGCTTCTGCCACACCGCCGCCTACCCCAGGCCGGTGGATATCAAGCTGCAGCACGAACTGCCGGAATTCATCTCCAGCCGCGGCGGCGTCAGTCTCAAGCCTGGCGATGGCGTCATCCATTCCTGGCTCAACCGCATGATCCTGCCGGATACGGTGGGCACCGGCGGCGATTCGCACACGCGCTTTCCCATCGGCATCTCGTTTCCGGCCGGTTCCGGGCTGGTGGCTTTCGCCGCCGCCATGGGCGCCATGCCGCTGGACATGCCGGAATCGGTGCTGGTGCGCTTCAGGGGCGAGATGCAGCCCGGCATCACCCTGCGCGACCTGGTCAATGCCATCCCCTACGTGGCGATCCGGCGGGGCCTGCTCACCGTCGGCAAGCAGGGCAAGAAGAACGTGTTCAACGGCCGCATCCTGGAAATCGAGGGGTTGCCCGACCTCAAGGTGGAACAGGCGTTCGAGTTCGCCGACGCCTCGGCGGAAAGATCGGCCAACGGCTGCACGGTGCGCCTGAACAAGGAACCGGTGATCGAGTTCCTCAATTCCAATATCGCGCTGATGGAGAAAATGACGGACGACGGCTACCAGGATGCGCGAACCCTGAGGCGGCGGATCGACGCCATGCAGGTCTGGCTTAACGATCCACGCCTGCTGGAGCCGGATGCGGACGCGGAATACGCCTGCGTGATCGAGATCGACCTCGACGAAATCCGCGAGCCGCTGGTGGCCTGCCCCAACGACCCCGACGACATCAAGCCGCTGTCCGCCGTGGCGGGCGACAGCATCGACGAGGTGTTCATCGGCAGTTGCATGACCAACATCGGCCACTACCGCGCCGCTGCCCGCGTGCTGGAAGACGCCGGCATCATTCCGACGCGGCTGTGGATCGCCCCGCCCACCCGCATGGACGAGACGGAACTGCGCGAGGAGGGCGCCTATGCGGTGTTCGGCCGCGCCGGCGCGCGCACCGAGGTTCCGGGATGCAGCCTGTGTATGGGCAACCAGGCGCGCGTGGCGGATCGCGCCACGGTGTTTTCCACCTCGACGCGCAATTTCGACAACCGCATGGGCAAGGATGCCCGCGTTTACCTCGGCTCGGCGGAGCTGGCCGCGGTGTGCGCGCGCCTCGGTCGCATCCCCGCGCCGCAGGAATACTTGGCCATGGTGAGCGACAGGCTCGCCGCGGACGCCGGCGCAATCTACCGCTACCTCAATTTCGACCGGATGCCGGAATATACCCGCAGAAAGGTCATTCCCATCGGCGAACTGCCGGCCTGAGGCGGGCCGGGAAGTTGCCCGACGAAAATGCGTGCGGCCGTGTTCCGCGGCGGGCTACGTCTGCGACAGTCAGGCGTTCACGTGGCTCGGGCGGCCAACGGTAGTGGCCTGGTTGCGCAAAAAATTGGCGGAAATGAAGCTGGAGCGCGACCTGTTAAAAAATGTGCGGCGTATTTTGCGAAGGAGTCGCGGTGCAATCCGCCCGGATTGAGGAATTGCGACAGCGCCACCCCGTAGCGGCGATGTGCCGGGTTCTGGAAGTCTCGGAAAGTGGCTATCACGCCTGGCGCCAACGTCCGCCTACGGCAGGGAGGTCGGGCGCGGAAGCTGCCTGACCTCGACGCCGGCCTCGCCCCGTGCCAGACGCAGGCGCAGTTCCTGCCCCACCTGCAATTGCGCGCTGTCGCGCACGATGTCGCCGGTCATGGTTTCGACCAGCGCATAACCGCGTTCCAGCACGCGCTGCGGCGCGAGGTGCTCCAGCCCGCCGGCGAGCCGCTGCAGCCGCTGCCGCTGCCATTCCAGGCTAGCCGCTGCGGCAATCGGCAGCCGTTGCCTGGCGCGTTGCAGTTCCGCCCGGCGCGCCGTCGTGTCCGGCCGTCGCAACGCATGCCGATGCGCCGCGTGCTGCAGCTTGGTGCGCAGCCTTGCCACCATCGTCTGTATGGCCTGCCTGAGGTGTGCATCCAGTTGACGCACTTGTACACGCCACTGCACGGCCTGCTGTGCCGGCGCGACCAGGCGGCGTGCCAGGAAGTCGAGCTGCTGCATGCGCTGGCCGAGCAGGCTTCGCAGGCGCTGTTCCAGTGCGCGCCGCAGCCGTGCCAGTTGCTGCAGCAGGGCGGCGCGGTCGGGGCTCACCAGCTCGGCCGCAGCGGTGGGCGTCGGCGCGCGCACGTCGGCGACGAAGTCGGCGATGGTGAAATCGGTTTCGTGGCCGATGCCGCTCACCACTGGGATGGGGGAGTCGTAAATCGCGCGCGCCACGACTTCTTCGTTGAATTGCCACAGGTCTTCCAGACTGCCGCCGCCGCGACAGACGATGAGCACGTCGCATTCGCCGCGCGCGCCGGCGCGACGAATGGCGCCGGCGATCAGGGCTGCCGCGCCCCTGCCCTGTACCGGCGTCGGGTAGATCACCACGGGGATGCCGGGGGCACGACGGCGCAGCGTAGTGAGCGCGTCGCGCAGCGCCGCCGCGTCCGCCGAGGTGATGATGCCGATCTGGTGCGGATACGCCGGCAGCGCTCGCTTGCGGTCGGCGGCGAACAGACCTGCCGCCTGCAGTTTGGCCTTGAGTTTTTCGAACGCCTCGAACAAGGCGCCCAGGCCGGCGCGCCGCAGAAATTCGACCTGCAACTGGAAATCGCCGCGCGCTTCGAACAGTGTCGCCAGCGCACGCGCCTCGACATGGTCCCCCTCGCGCGGCTGCCAGTCCAGGGCGGCATTGCGGCTGCGGAACATGACACAGCGCACTTGCGCCTGGGCATCCTTGAGCGAGAAATACCAGTGGCCGGAGGCGGCGCGGGTGAGGTTGGACATTTCGCCCGCCACCCAGAACAGCGGGAAGCTCTGTTCCAGGAGTTCGCGCGCCAGCCGGTTGAGTTCCCCGACCGACAGCACCCGTGTTTCGGGGCTCAAGCGAGATTCGGCCATGCTATCCCGGTTTGTCGTCGGCGCGCGGGAGCCAGTGGATGGGGATCATGCGCGCGGCCCAGATGCCGTAGCACAGCAGCCACAGCACGGCGGAGGCGATGAAGCCATGCCCGTGGGCAGGGAACAGGTCGGCGGCGATACGCAGCACGACCACCAGCTGCACGCCCAGGAACAGGTGCCAGATGAGCCGGTCCACCACCAGCGGACGGCCGGAATGGCCCAGGGTGACGCGCGTGGCCATGCCGAACACGATGGAGCCGAAATAGCCGATGACCAGTGCATGCAGCGGCGCCTTGCCCAGGATGAACTCGCCAGTCGCCAGCAGCACCAGGCTTTGCGCCGCCGACAGCAGCAGGGCCAGCCCCAGCCAGGCGAAACCGATGTGCAGCATGGCGAGCAGCGGCACGGATAAGCTCGCGCGCAGCCGCCAGGCCCAGGTGAGATAGAGCGCCACCGCCGCCATGGCAAGATCCACCGGCCACAGCCACTGGTGTTGCCCGGAAAATTCCAGCGCGGCGTACAGCAGCGCGCCGCCGGGTATCACGGCCAGCGCCCAGGCCGGGCGCACGACGGTGTAGTGGGGAATCGCGTTGGCGGAAAAGAACGGGATCATGCGGTGGCTGACGGCGAAATACACCGGCAGCAGGAGCAGCCATACGCCGCCGGTCTTGGCCAGCGCCACCAGGCCGGGCTCGCCGCTGGCGAAGCCGGCCAGCAGCAGCCAGCCCAGCACCAGCACGACGGTGGTGATGGTGGCATGGCGCTTGTCCGGGTGCCTCGCCCTGAGGTAGACGCGCAGCAGCGCGTGGAGGCCCAGCGCCCAGCCGGTCAGCAGCAGCACCAGGGCGATCTGCAGCAGCGAGGCGCCGCCCACGAGGCCGACATAGAACAGCAGCACGCCGCCCAGCATGAGCACGAAGGCGGGCGCGTAATGGCGGCGCTCGACTTCCTCGCCGTTCATCCAGCGCGGATAGGTGGTCATCAGGAAGCCGAAGATGAAGAACGGAAAGAATCCGTAGATCATGAGCAGGGCGTGCGCGTCGAGCGGCGACATGCTCCAAGCCGGCGGCGCGTACCAGCCGCCGTAGCGGCCGCCCAAGTCGATCAGCCACCAGGCCATGGCGAGCACGCTCTGCAGCATGCCGCCGAAGAAGAACATGCGGTGCGGCGCAGCGGTGAAACTGGCAAGAAGCGAATGCAGGCTGTTCATGTGCGGGTACTCCGGGAACGTATCCTGATGACCGGATTCTAACCGCATCGGTGCGGTGCCGGTGAAATCCGGCTGCTATAATCCCGGATGATCCATTAGGAAAGCTCTGAACAAGCGACTGTGCGGGCGAATCGCGGCGTTGCGCGGTGCTTGCGCGCTCGCCTGTCCATTGGATATGGATAATCTGGGATAATGCGCTGACAGTATGCCCTTGAATATCGGATAACCCCACACATGCTGCGCAACCTGCTCGCCGGCCGTGCCGGCTACCTGCTCGGTTTTCTCGCCAGCTTCGGCCTGGTGGCCTATGCCCTCTATATCCAGACCCGCGACCAGCTCGACCCTTGCCCGCTGTGCATTTCCCAGCGCATCGTCTACATGGTGCTGGGCGCGGCCTTCCTGCTGGCGGCGCTGCACAACCCGGCCGGCCTGTGGCGCAAACTGCACGGCGGCTTGCAGTTCGCCATCGCCGCGGTCGGTGCCGGCATCGCCATGCGCCACATCTGGATCCAGCGCAATCCCGATCAGGTGCCGGGCGAATGCGGCGCCGGCTTCGACTACCTGTTCGAGTCCTTTTCCTTCAGCAAGGCGCTGCAGCTTGTCTTTCAGGGCACCGGCGAGTGCCAGGCCAAGGACTGGACGCTGCTCGGCTTCACCATCCCGGAACTGTCGCTCATGGCCTTCGTCCTGCTGGGCGGCTACGCGGTGGCGCTGGTTTTCGTGAAGAAGGCATAAGAGCCTTGTATCGCTTGCAATAGGCTCCCAATGTTCAAAACCGTCGCGGATTTCGTCGGCAACACGCCGCTGGTCAGGTTGCAGCGCATGCCTGGTGTCACCAACAACACGATCCTGGTGAAGCTGGAAGGCAACAACCCGGCCGGCTCGGTGAAGGACAGGCCGGCGCTGTCCATGATCACGCACGCCGAGGCGCGCGGCGAAATCCGGCCGGGCGACACGCTGATCGAGGCGACCAGCGGCAATACCGGCATCGCGCTGGCCATGGCGGCCGCCATCAAGGGCTATAGAATGCTCCTGGTCATGCCGGAGAACCAGAGCCTGGAACGCCGCCAGACCATGAAGGCGTACGGTGCCGAACTCATCCTCACATCCAGGGATGGCGGCATGGAACTGGCGCGCGACACCGCCGAGAAAATGCAGGCGGAGGGGCGCGGCCGCATCCTCGACCAGTTCGCCAATCCCGACAACCCGCTGGCGCATTACGAGGGCACCGGCCCGGAAATCTGGCGCGACACGCAGGGGAAAATCACCCATTTCGTCTCCAGCATGGGCACCACCGGTACCATCATGGGGACGTCACGCTACCTCAAGGAGCGCAATCCCGCCATCCGGATCGTCGGCGTGCAGCCCAGGGAAGGCGCGCAGATCCCGGGCATCCGCAAGTGGCCGATGGCATATCTGCCCAGGATCTGCGATTTTTCGCGCATCGACCGCATGATCTACGTCGGCCAGCAGGAAGCGGAGGAAACCACGCGGCGGCTGGCGCGCGAAGAGGGTATCTTCGCCGGCATCTCCTCCGGCGGCGCGCTCTATGTCGCGCTGCAGCTCTCGCAGGAAGTGGAGAACGCGGTCATCGTCTCCATCGTGTGCGATCGTGGCGACCGCTATCTCTCCACGGGCGTGTTCCCCGAGTAAGTCCCGGCGTGCGCCGGCCCGGCAGGGGGTGCGGCGCGCGGCGGCGCTCGCCCTGCTATGCGTTTCCCCGTCTGTCGCGGCGGTCAGCCAACTGACCCTGCAGGCAGGCGATTTGCAGTCCGAAACGGTGCGCGTGCGCAACGCCGAACTGCGGCTGCCGCTGGGCGACAGCGGGCCTTTGACCCTGCGTGCCGACAGCCTGCAGGCAGGGGAGCGCCGCTGGGGGCGGGTCGAACTCCACTGCGCACAGGCCGCCATCGGTACCGCCGGCATCGTCGACTGCCAGACCGGCATTCTGAGCACGGTGCAAACCAGGCTGCCGTTGACCTTCAGACTGGATTTGCCTGCCCGGCGCCTGCAACTCGTCCTGCTGCCGGAGGTGGAAGAACGCTGGACGCTGGACGCGGACTGGCAGGCCGGCGGCTGGCAGGGTCGCCTGCAGGCGCGGCAGGGCGAGCTGCGGCGGCTGGACGGCCTTGTCGCGCTGCCGTTCACGCTGACGCGCGGGCGGCTGGACGGGCAGGCCGACTTCCGCGGCGGCGCGCGCGGGCTGGCCGAACTCTCTGGCCGCCTGCAGGTGACCGACGTCGCCTTCAGCGACGCGAGCGGCAGCAGGGCGGCAGAGGCGCTGGCGTTCGCCGCGGAGTTCGCCGCCACGCAGGACGCGGCGCGCTGGCACTGGCGGCTGGATGCTGGCTGGCAATCCGGCGAGCTGTACTGGCAGCCCTATTATTTCGCCGAGGGCGGCCACCGGCTGCAGGCCGAGGGCTTCCTGGACGCGGCGCGCCACACGGTGGAGCGCGCCCGCTTTGAAATCGGGCGCGTGGGCATGGCGGAGCTCACGGCCAGCGTGCGCCGCGGCGACGGCGTTATCGAGGCGCTGGACGTGGCCGCGCGCGACCTTGACGTGGCCGGCACCTACGAGCTGCTGCTCAAGCCGCAGCTCGTGCAGACCATGCTGGCCGACCTGGAAGCCGGCGGCCGCGCCGACTTCTCCGCGAGCTGGCGCTATGGGCAGGCGACGGCGTTCGACATCGCCCTGCGCGATTTCGACGTGGAGGATCGCCGGGGCCGCTTCGCCTTCTACAAGGTGGACGCGCGCGTGCCCTGGTCGCTCACCCGGCCGGGCGAGGCAACGCTGCGCTACGCCGGCGGGCGTTTGCTCAGGCTCCCGCTGGGGGCAGCCGATCTCGCCGTCACGCTCAACGGTTTTTCACTCACCGCGCCGGTGCTGCGCGTGCCGCTGCTGGATGGCGCGCTCACGCTGCAGGACGTCTCCGCGGCCTTTCTCAACCGGCAGTGGCACTGGCACCTCTCCGCCAGCCTGTCGCCGGTTTCCATGGCCGATTTCAGCCATGCCGTGGGCTGGCCGATCATGCAGGGCAAGCTGGCGGCCGGCGTGCCCATGGTTACCTACAGCCAGGGGCGCATGGACATGGACGGGGCGATGGGCATCGACGTATTCGACGGCTCCATCGTGGCGAGCAACCTCGCCCTGCAGAACCCGCTCGGGCTCGCGCCGCGGCTCAATGCCGACATCCGCATGCGCGACCTCGATCTGGAACTCTTGACGCGCACCTTTTCTTTCGGCGCCATGACCGGCCGCCTGGACGTGGACGTGAATGGCCTGGTGCTGTCACGCTGGCAGCCGGTGAGCTTCGACGCCGCGGTGCGCAGCAGCCCGGGGAGCTATCCCCGGAAGATCTCCCAGCGCGCGGTGGAAAACATCTCGGCGCTGGGCGGGGCAGGGGCCGCGGCGGCGATCCAGCGCAGCTTTCTGCGTTTCTTCAAGGAATTCAACTACGCCGAGATTGGTCTTTCGTGCAGGCTGCGCAACGGCGTATGTGCCATGGACGGCATCGCGCCGGCGCAGGGCGGCTACGTCATCGTTCGCGGCAGCGGCGTCCCGGCCATCACGGTGTTGGGTTACAATCGCAGCGTGAGCTGGGGCGAGTTGCTGACCCGCCTCAAGCGCATCACCCAGGGCGATGCCCCGGTCATCCAGTAATAAGGAGCCAGTCATGCAACGATGGATCTACCTGGCCGGCGCGGCCGGCGTGCTGTCCGCCTGCGTCACCATCCACATCTATTTCCCGGCGGCGGCGGCGGAGAAGGCGGCCGACAGGATCATCGACGAGGTCTGGCAAATCCGGCCGGGCGAACAGGCGCCGGCCGGCGGCCAGGGCCAGTAAGGAGACATCATGAACCGTTTCATCACCCGCATCATCCTGCTGTGCGGCCTGCTGCTGCCGCTGCATCTGCTGGCGGCCGCCGACCTCGAAATCAACACTCCGGCCATCGCCGCGCTCAAGTCTTCCATGCAGGCGCGCCACGCGCAGCTCGCCGGCCACTATGCCAGCGGTGCCGTGGGCCTTACCCGCGACGGCTTCATCGCCCTGCGCGATGCCACCGCAGTGCCGCTCAAGGACCGCCAGGCGGTGAATGCGCTGGTGGCGGCGGAAAACAAGGACCGTAGCGCCCTCTACAGGGAAATCGCCGTCGCCAACGGCCAGCCGCAATGGGAAGCCGACGTGCGCAACACCTTCGCCCAGCGCTGGATCGAGAAGGCTCAGGCGGGCTGGTGGTACCAGGAGGCGGGCGGCGGCTGGAAGCAGAAGTGACGCCCACGCTCGTCTTCGACATCGAGACCATCCCCGACACTGACGGCCTGAAGCGTCTGCTCGGCCTGCCGGAAGCGACATCTGCGGCCGAGGTGGCGCAGCTTGCCTTCCACCAGCGCCGCCAGGCCGGGCAGTCCGAATTCCTGCCACTGCACGTGCAGCGCGTGGTGGCGATTTCCTGCGCGCTGCGCGAGGGCGAGAATTGGCGCGTGTGGTCACTGGGCAGCCCGGAGGAGGGCGAGGGCGCGCTGATCCAGCGCTTCTTCGACGGCATCGAGAAATACACGCCGAATCTAGTTTCCTGGAACGGCGGCGGCTTCGACCTGCCGGTGCTGCACTACCGCGGCTTGATCCACAGCGTGGTGGCCGCGCGTTACTGGGACATGGGCGATGACGACCGTGATTTCCGGTGGAACAATTACATCAGCCGTTACCACAGCCGCCACACCGACCTCATGGATCTGCTGGCGCTCTACCAGGGCCGCGGCAATGCGCCGCTTGACCAGTTGGCCCAGTTGTGTGGCTTTCCCGGCAAGCTGGGCATGGACGGCTCCAGGGTGTGGGAGGGCTGGCAGGCGGGCGAGATCGAGGCCATCCGCAACTACTGCGAGACCGACGTGGTAAACACCTGGCTCGTTTACCTGCGCTTCCAGCGCATGCGCGGTGTGTTGGGCGCCGAGGCCTGCGACCGCGAGATCGCCCTGGTGCGCGACACCCTGGCCGGCTATCCTGGTGCCCACTGGCGGGAATTCCTGCAAGCCTGGGGCGGGTAGCGCAACGCCTCCCGGCCGGCGGGCGGGGCGAGTTGCGGTAAAATCATGCCCATGAGAACCCCATCCGGTACTGCCCAGGTTGCCCGCATCGAATCCCTGGATTACGAAGGCCGCGGCGTCGGCCACATCGGCGGCAAGGTCGTGTTCATCGAAGGCGCGCTGCCCGGCGAGACCGTCACCTTCCAGACCGCGCGCAGCAAGACGAGCTACGATGTCGGCAGCCTGGTCGACATCCTCAGCCCATCTCCCCAGCGTACCCGGCCCCGCTGCCCACACTTCGGCGTGTGCGGCGGCTGCGTCATGCAGCACCTGGAGATCGGCGCGCAGGTGGCGGCCAAGCAGCGCATGCTGGAAGACAACCTGTGGCACATCGCCAAGGTGAAACCAGAAACCATGCTGTCGCCCATCGTCGGGCCGGCCTGGGGCTACCGGCACAAGGCGCGCCTGCGGGCGAGATTCGTGCCGATAAAGGGCGGCGTGCTGGTCGGCTTCAACGAGAAGGCGAGCAGCTATGTGGCGGTGATGGGGCAATGCGAAATCCTGCCGCCGCACATCTCCGCGCTCATCCATCCGCTGCAGGAACTGCTGGCCGGGCTCAGCATCCGGGACCGCATCCCGCAGATCGAGGTGGCAGTGGGCGAGCAGGTTTCCGTGCTGGTGCTGCGCATCCTCGATCCGCTGGCGCCGGAGGACGGGCCGCCGATCCGCGAATTCGCCGACCGCCATGGCGTGCAGGTGTGGCTCCAGGCCAAGGGGCCGGAGACGGCGGCGCCGTTCCATCCGCTGGATGCGCCGCCGCTTGGCTACTCGCTGCCGGAATACGGCCTGGTGTATCCCTTCATGCCCACCGAGTTCACCCAGGTCAATCCGTCCATCAACCGCGTGCTGGTGCGCCGCGCCATGGAACTGCTCGACCCGCGCCCGGGGGAGCGCATCGCCGATTTCTTCTGCGGCCTGGGCAATTTCACCCTGCCCATCGCCCGCCTCGGTGCCAGCGTGCTGGGCATGGAAGGCTCGGCGGCGCTGGTGCGGCGCGCGCAGGAAGGCGCCGAACGCAACGGCCTCGCGCATGCCACCGGGTTCCGCCAGGCCGACCTGTTCGAGATGAGCGCAGACGGCCTGGCGGCGCCCGGCCGCTTCGACAAGTGGCTGGTGGATCCTCCCAGGGATGGCGCGGTGGCGCTGATCAAGGCCATCACCGACGCCACCGCGCCGCGGCGCATCGTCTATGTTTCCTGCAACCCCGCCACGCTGGCGCGCGACGCCGGCGTGCTGGTGCAGGTGAAGGGGTATGCCATGAAGGCGGCCGGGGTGGTCAACATGTTCCCGCACACCGCGCACGTCGAATCCATCGCGCTGTTCGAAAAAGCGCCGACATGAGGCTGGGGCGGCTACCGTGTCAACTCGTGCTCGCCGCCCTGACCCTGCTCGCCGCCTGCGCGCCGGCGGCCGAGCGCGCCGACATCCGCTTCGCCATCGCCCAGGCGCCGCTCACACTGGACCCGCGTCATGCCAGCGATGCCGCCTCCGAACGCGTCAACCGTCTCCTGTACCGGGCGCTGGTCGGTTTTGACGCGCATTCCCGCCCGGTGCCCGCGCTGGCCGGCTGGCGGCAGCTCGGGCCGCGGCACTACCGTTTCACCCTGGGGCGGGAGGGGCGCCGCTTCCATGACGGCAGCCTGCTCACCGCGAGCGACGTGGCGGCGACCTACCGTTCCCTGCTCGCGCTGCGGAACTCCCCGCGCTCGGCCGAGTTCGCCAACCTCGCCGCCATCCGGGTAGTCGACGACGATCGCCTCGATTTCCTCCTGCGCGAGCCCGATGCCGGTTTCCCCGCGCGCCTCATCGTCGGCATCCTGCCGGCGCGCCTGCTCGCCGCCGGCCACGATTTTGCCCGCTGGCCGGTGGGCAGCGGCCCCTTGCGGCTCGTGGCCTGGAACCGCACGCTCACACTCGAACGTTTGCATGACGGCCAGACCATCGTGCTGGAAGAAGTGAAAGATCCCACCGTGCGCGTGCTCAAGCTGCTGCGCGGCGAGGCCGACCTGCTGCAGGGCGACCTGTCGCCGGAGCTGGTGGCATACCTGCAGCGCCAGCCCGGCGTGCGGGTGCTGGCGGTACCGGGCTCCAACTACAGCTACCTGGGCTTCAACCTGCAGGATCCGCTGCTCAAGGATGTGCGCGTGCGCCGCGCCGTGGCCATGAGCATAGACCGCACCGCCATCCTGGATAACGTCCTGCCGGCCGGCAGCCGCCTTGCCGCCGCCATCCTGCCGCCCGAGCACTGGGCGGGCAATCCCGCGCTCGAAGACTACCCTTACGATCCGCGGCAGGCCCGCGCGCTGCTGCGGGAGGCTGGCGTGCAACTGCCTGTGCGGCTGGTGTACAAGACCTCCACCGACGCCCAGCGCGTGCGGCTCGCCACCCTCATGCAGGCGCAGATGCGCGAGGCGGGCATCGCGCTGGAAATCCGCAGCCTGGACTGGGGCACGTTCTTCGATGACGTGAGAAATGGTAAATTCCAGCTCTACGGCCTGACCTGGGTCGGCATCCGGACGCCGGAAATCTATCGCCTGGCCTTCCACGGCGCGGCCGTGCCGCCGGCGGGCGCCAACCGCGGCCGCCTGCAGGACGCTGAACTGGACCGCCTGCTCGACGCGCAGAACTGGCGAGCCGCCAGCGCGCGCATCCATGCGTTGCTGCCCTACGTGCCGCTGTGGCACGAGGGCCAGTTTGCCGTGCTGCGCCGCGGCATCGATGGTTACTATCCCGCCGCCGACGGCAACTGGGACGTGCTGGCGACCGTGGTCAGAACACAAGGAAAGGAAATGCGATGATCCAGATCAACCGGATGATGCACACCGGCCTCATCATTTCCGACCTGGCGCGCTCGCGTGCCTTCTACGAGGGGCTGCTCGGCCTCACCCCCAACCCCAACCGCCCCAACTTCGGCTTCGAGGGGGTGTGGTACGACATCGGCGCCAACCAGGTCCATCTGATGGTGGTGCCCAACCCCTACGCCGATGTGGCGCACCCGGAACACGGCGGGCGCGACATCCACATCGCCTTCGACGTGGACGACGTGGAGCAGGTGCGCGCGGAACTGGAGAAAGCGGGCATCCCGTATTCCATGAGCAAGTCCGGTCGTGCCGCGCTGTTCTGTCGCGATCCGGACGGCAACGCGCTGGAGTTCTCGGCGGTGAGATAGTCAGTGTGCTGATCGACATCTCCATCGCCGCGCAGCGCCTGCGCCTGCTGGATGAGGCGGGGCGGGAGCTGGCGGCCTACGCCGTCTCCACCGCCGCCAACGGGCCGGGCGAGCGCAAGGGCAGCGGCTGCACGCCGCGCGGCCACCACACGGTGCGCGCCAAGATCGGCGCCGGCCAGCCGGAAGGCGCGGTCTTCGTCGGTCGCCGCCCGACCGGGGAGATCTGGTCGCCACAGCTGGCGGCGCGCTTCCCCGAGCGCGACTGGATTCTCACGCGCATCCTCTGGCTGTCCGGCTGCGAAGTCGGCGTCAACCGCTTGGGCGACGTGGACAGCATGCAGCGCTATATCTACATCCATGGCACGCCGGATACGGAACCCATGGGCGAGCCACGCTCGCACGGCTGCATCCGCATGCGCAATCAGGATGTCGTCGAGCTGTTCGCACGCGTGCCGGCCGGCACCCCGGTGACGATCCGCGAATGCTGACGAAGCGCCTGCTCGCGGTGGTGCCGATGGTGTTCGGTGTGCTGCTGCTCACTTTCCTGCTGGTGCACCTGGTGCCGGGCGATCCGGTGGAGGTGATGCTGGGCGAATCGGCGAGCCACGCCGACCGCGACCGGTTGCGCGCCGAGCTGGGCCTGGAGCGCCCGCTGCCGGTGCAGTTTGTCGACTACCTCGGCCGGCTGGCGCAGGGCGATTTCGGCCGCTCCATCCACACCGGCATGCCCATCGCCGAACTGCTGGCGCAGCGCATCCCCGCCACCGCCCAGTTGGCGCTGCTGGCCTGGGGCTGGCCCTGCTGGTCGGCCTGCCGCTGGGCATCCTGGCCGCGCTCGCCCACCGGCGCTGGCCGGACCGGCCGGCGACGCTGTTTGCACTTACCATTTCCGCCATGCCGCATTTCTGGCTGGGGCCGCTGCTGATGCTGGTGTTCGCGCTGTGGTTGCCGTGGCTGCCGGTGAGCGGCATGGAGTCGCCGTCCTCCATCGTGCTGCCGGCCGTGACCCTGGCCTGCGGCATGGCCGCCATCCTCACCCGCATGACGCGCGCCAGCCTGTTGGAAGTGCTGCACGAGGACTTCGTGCGCACCGCACGCGCCCAGGGGCTGCCGGAGCGCGTGGTGGTGCTGCGGCATGCCCTGCGCCCGGCATTGTTGCCGGTGGTGACCATCGTCGGCCTGCAACTGGGTT
>JBBILG010000012.1:0-27275 GCA_037445085.1 Methylobacillus sp. | reverse complement strand
GGTGCTGACGGGGTCGAACCGCCGACATTCGCCTTGTAAGGGCGACGCTCTACCAGCTGAGCTAAGCACCCCTGGCGAACAAATGAAGCAAACTAGTTTACCGCATCCTTGAGCGCCTTGCCAGCGCGAAACTTGGGAGACTTGGCGGCGCCGATCTTGATGGTGGCACCGGTTCTGGGATTGCGGCCGCTGCGTGCCGCGCGTTCGCCCACATAGAAAGTACCGAAGCCGATCAGGGTGACCGTGTCACCGGATTTCAGAGCCCTGGCGATTGCACCGGTCGCTGCGTCCAGCGCCCGCCCGGCGGCAACCTTGGAAATGTCCGCCTCCTTGGCGATTTGATCAATCAGTTCAGACTTATTCACGAGCAATCCCCTTTCTAATGTTATTGACGTTCACACAGGCCATCCCTGCAAACCGCTTTATATCAAGCGGCAATTCGGCGTGTCAAGCTTTCCCGCGCAGATGGGCACGTCAGTGCGTGACGGCAGGCGCGGGCTCCCCTTCGGCAGGGGCATGGTGTATCCCCGCCACCGGCCCGGCCTCCTCCACCGGCTCCGGCATGCGTTCCAAGGCGACTTCCAGCACCTCGTCGATCCACCTGACCGGATGGATATCCAGATGATTCTTGATGTTCGCCGGGATTTCCACCAGATCCTTGACGTTTTGCTGTGGAATCAGCACGGTACTGATGCCACCGCGGTGGGCGGCCAGCAGCTTTTCCTTGAGTCCGCCGATGGGCAGCACCTCGCCGCGCAGAGTGATTTCGCCCGTCATCGCCACGTCGGCGCGTACCGGGATGCCGGTGAGCACCGAAACCAGCGCCGTGCACATGGCAATGCCGGCGCTCGGGCCGTCCTTGGGTGTCGCGCCTTCCGGCAGGTGGATGTGGATGTCGTTCTTCTCGTAGAAATCGTCCACGACGCCGAGCCGGCGTGAGCGGCTGCGCACCACGCTCATCGCCGCCTGGATGGATTCCTGCATGACATCGCCCAGCTTGCCGGTGGTGATGGTCTTGCCCTTGCCCGGCATCAGCACGGCCTCGATGGTGAGCAGTTCGCCGCCCACCTCGGTCCAGGCAAGCCCGGTGACCTGGCCGACCTGGTTCTCCTTGCTGGCGACGCCGAAATCATAGCGCGGCACGCCCAGGTACTTTTCCAGGCTGCGCGGCGTGACACTGATGCGGCGCACCCTGGCGGTCTTGTCCTTGGCCGTGAGCAGCTCCTTGACCACCTTGCGGCAGATCTTGGAAATCTCGCGTTCCAGGCTGCGCACGCCGGCCTCGCGCGTGTAGTAACGCACGATATCGCGCACCGTGTTCTCGGAAATGCGGATTTCGCCTCCCTTGAGGCCGTGCGTCCTGAGCTGCTTGGGCAGCAGGTAGTTCATGGCGATGCTGACCTTCTCGTCCTCGGTGTAGCCGGCAAGGCGGATCACTTCCATGCGGTCCAGCAGCGCGGGTGGGATGTTGAGCGAGTTGGAAGTCGCCACGAACATCACGTCGGAAAGGTCGTATTCCACCTCGACGTAGTGATCGACGAAGGTGTGGTTCTGTTCCGGATCCAGCACTTCCAGCAGCGCCGCCGAGGGGTCGCCGCGAAAATCCATGCCCATCTTGTCGACCTCATCCAGCAGGAACAACGGATTGCGCACGCCGACCTTGGCCATGCTCTGCAACACCTTGCCGGGCATGGAGCCGATGTAGGTGCGGCGGTGGCCGCGGATTTCCGATTCGTCGCGCACGCCGCCCAGCGCCATACGCACGAACTTGCGGTTGACCGCGCGGGCGATGCTCTGGCCGAGGGAGGTCTTGCCCACGCCGGGCGGGCCGACCAGGCACAGGATGGGCGCCTTCAGCTTGTCCACCCGCTGCTGCACGGCGAGATATTCGATGATGCGCTCCTTGACCTTCTCCAGGCCGTAGTGATCGGCATCGAGGATTTTTTCCGCCGCCTGCAAATCCTTGCTGATCTTGGTCTTCTTTTTCCACGGCAGACCGACCAGGGTGTCGATGTAGTTGCGCACCACGGTGGCCTCGGCCGACATCGGCGACATCATCTTGAGCTTTTTCAGCTCGTTCTGCACCTTGTTGAGGGCCTCCTTGGGCATGCGCGCGGCCTTGATGCGGGCTTCCAGTTCCTCGATCTCGGCACTCTCGTCCTGCTCGCCGAGCTCCTTCTGGATGGCCTTGACCTGTTCGTTGAGGTAGTACTCGCGCTGGCTCTTTTCCATCTGCCGCTTGACGCGGCCGCGGATGCGCTTTTCCACCTGCAGGATGTCGATCTCGGCCTCCAGCAGCCCGAGCAGGTGTTCGAGCCGGCGTGCCACGTCCTCGATTTCCAGGATACGCTGCTTCTCTTCCAGCTTGAGCGGCAGGTGGGCGGTGATGGTGTCGGCCAGACGCCCGCCGTCGTCGATGGTGACGAGCGAGGTCAGCACCTCCGGCGGAATCTTCTTGTGCAGCTTGACGTACTGGTCAAACTGGCCGAACACCGCACGCATCAGCGCCTGCACTTCGCTGTTGCCGCTGGCGCTGGTCGGCTCGATTCGTTCCACGCGGGCGACGAACATCCCGTCGCTTTCTGCCAATTCCAGCACACGCGCGCGCTGCACGCCTTCCACCAGCACCTTGACGGTGCCGTCCGGCAGCTTGAGCATCTGCAGCACGGTGGCCACGGTGCCGACCGGATAGAGATCGCCAGCTTCCGGCTCGTCCTTGTTGGGCGACTTCTGCGCCACCAGCAGGATCTGCTTGTGCTGCTCGGTGGCGGTCTCCAGCGCCTTCACCGACTTGGCACGGCCGACGAACAGGGGGATCACCAGATGCGGATAGACGACCACGTCGCGCAGCGGCAGCAGCGGCAGCAGGCCGTTTTCCAGGGAGAATTCGGAGGCGGTGTTGTCAGTCATGTACGAGCTTTCGCTAGCGCCCGGCAAACGGCCGGGCAGACAAGGATATGATGGGGGCGGCCGGGCCCACTTCAAGGGCGGGCCGGGCAGACAGGCCGCACCGCGGCTCAGCTTGCGGATTCGGCAACGCGCGGCTGGTCGGCATAGATCAGCAGGGGTTGCGACTCGCCGCCGATGACGCCCTCGTCCACCACGACCTTGCTCAGATTGGCCATGGACGGCAACTCGAACATGATGTCGATCAGCGCATGTTCGAGGATGGAGCGCAGGCCACGCGCGCCGGTCTTGCGTTCCAGCGCCTTTTTTGCCACCAGACGCAGGGCGGAATCACGGAATTCCAGATCCACGCCCTCCATCCTGAACAGTTTGACATATTGTTTGACGAGTGCGTTCTTGGGTTCCACCAGAATCTGCATCAGCGCCGCCTCGTCCAGCGACTCCAGCGTCGCCACCGCCGGCAGACGGCCAACGAACTCGGGAATGAGGCCGAACTTGATCAGATCTTCAGGCTCCACCTCGCGTAGCACCTCGCCCACGGCGCGGGCGTCGTCCTTGCTCCTCACCTCGGCGCCGAAGCCGATGCCGCCCTTTTCCGAGCGCGCGCGTATGATCCGGTCCAGGCCGTCGAAGGCGCCGCCGCAGACGAACAGGATGTTGGTGGTATCGAGCTGGACGAACTCCTGGTTGGGATGCTTGCGCCCCCCCTGCGGCGGCACCGAAGCGATAGTGCCTTCGATCAGCTTGAGCAGCGCCTGCTGCACGCCCTCGCCCGACACGTCACGGGTGATGGAGGGATTGTCCGATTTGCGCGAGATCTTGTCGATCTCGTCGATGTAGACGATGCCGCGCTGCGCCTTTTCCACGTCGTATTCACACTTCTGCAGCAGCTTCTGCATGATGTTCTCAACATCCTCGCCGACATAGCCGGCTTCGGTGAGGGTGGTTGCGTCGGCGATGACGAAGGGCACGTCGAGCAGGCGCGCCAGGGTCTGCGCCAGCAGGGTCTTGCCGGAGCCGGTCGGGCCGATGAGCAGGATGTTGCTCTTGGCGATTTCGACGTCATCCTTGTGCCCGCCCTGCTCCAGGCGCTTGTAATGGTTGTAGACCGCCACCGAGAGGATCTTCTTGGCGGCGGTCTGGCCGATCACGTACTGATCGAGGATGTCGCAGATTTCCTTCGGCGTCGGCAGGGAATGGCCACGCGGCTTGCGCGTGCCGTCCTGCTGCACTTCCTCGCGGATGATGTCGTTGCACAGGTCGACGCACTCATCGCAGATGAATACCGAAGGCCCGGCGATCAGCTTGCGCACTTCATGCTGGTTCTTGCCGCAGAAGGAGCAGTACAGCAGCTTTTCGCCTTCCGGCTTGCTGGTCATAACGGGTTCTCGATCTCGCTGGTTGCTGAACTCAAATCTTAGGCGGCATCACGGCGGCTGGCAATGACCTTGTCCACCAGGCCGTACTGCACCGACTGCTCGCCGCTCATGAAGTTGTCACGATCGGTGTCGCGCTCGATGGTCTCGATATTTTGACCCGTATGCTCGGCAAGGATTTCACTGAGGCGCCGGCGCAGGTAGAGGATTTCCTTGGCGTGGATCTCGATGTCGGAAGCCTGCCCCTGGAAGCCGCCCAGCGGCTGGTGGATCATCACACGCGAGTTGGGCAGACAGTAGCGCTTGCCCCTGGCGCCGGCCGCCAGCAGCAACGCGCCCATGCTGGCGGCTTGGCCGATGCACAGGGTGCTGACGTCGGGCTTGATGAAGCGCATGGTGTCGTAGATGGCCATGCCGGCGGTCACCGAGCCGCCCGGCGAGTTGATGTAGAAGAAAATATCCTTGTCCGGGTTTTCCGCTTCCAGGAACAGCATTTGCGCCACCACCAGATTGGCCGTCATGTCGTTGACCGGCCCCACCAGAAAGATCACCCGTTCCTTGAGCAGACGCGAGTAGATGTCGTAGGCGCGCTCGCCGCGCCCGCTCTGCTCGATCACCATGGGGATGTAACCGAGCCCCTGCGGTTCCCAGTTTCCGTGCATGTTCATCAGGCCTTGTTCCCCATGATTTCGTCGAAGGTCATGGGCTTGTCGGCAACCCTGGCATACTGCATCACCCAGGCCACCAGATTTTCCTCGGTGGCCAGCCCCATGGGCTCGTCCAGCCGCCTCGGATCGGCGTAATACCAGCGCACCACCTCGTCGGGGTGCTCGAAACTCCTGGCGAATTCCTCCACCGTGGCCCGCACCTGCTCGGGAGTGGCCTGCAGGCCGTGCCGGCCGACCAGGTCACCGACGATGAGGCGCAGGCCGACGTTGCGCTTGGCCTGCGCCTCGAACATGGCCGGCTCCAGGTTGACCTGGCCCATATCCACGCCGCGTCGCTCCAGATCGTCGCGCATCGCCTGCAGCAGGCGGTTCATCTCGCTCGCCACCAGGGAATGGGGAGTGTCGAAGGTGGCCGCGCCCAGCAGGGCCTTGAACACCTGCTCCTTGAGCAGGGTGCGCACCCGCTTGACCACTTCCTGCCCCAGGCTTTCCTTGACTTCCGCGCGCATCCTGGCGACGTCGCCGTCCTCCACGCCCAGGTCGCGGGCAAACTCGGCGTCCACTTCCGGCAGATTGGGCTGCGCCACGGCCTGGAAGGTCACCTCGTAGCTCACGGTCTTGCCGGCCAGATGCGGGTTGGGATTGTCCGCCGGGTAGGTGATGTCGAATTTTTTGGTGGCCCCGGCCTTGCCGCCGACCAGGTTGTCGTCGAATTCGGCGATGCGGCCGTCTTCGCCCAGCACCAGCTCGATGGCCTCTCCTTGGGTGCCTTCCACCTCCCGGCCATCGATCTCGGCACGGAACACAATGCTCACCTGATCGCCCTTCTTGGCGGCGCGCTTGACCGGCTCATAGCGGACACGCTGCTTGCGCAGCACCTCGATGGTGCGGTCGACGTCCGCATCACCCACTTCCAGCACCGGCCGCTCGATGGCGACGCCGGAAAGATCGCCCAAGGTGATTTCCGGGAACACCTCGAAGGTGGCGACGTATTCGAAGTGCTCGGCATCCTCCGCCACCGACTTCTGCTCGATCCTGGGATAGCCCGCCACGCGCAGGTTGTTCTGCGCGATGGCGTCGCTAAAACTGCGCTCCATGGAGGTGGAAAACACCTCGTCGCGCACCTGCTGGCCGTAGTTCCTTTCCACCAGGCTCATGGGCACCTTGCCCGGCCGGAATCCGGGCAGACGCACCGTCCTCGCCATGCGCCGCAGGCGCTGGGCGACCTCTTCCTCGATCGGCCCGATCGGCACCGCCACCGTCATGCGGCGCTCCAGGTTGCTGATGGTTTCAACGGTTGCTTGCATAGGTCAAGTTCCTTGAGTGATGTCACCTGGTGCGAAAGGAGAGACTCGAACTCTCACGCCTTGCGGCGCTGGAACCTAAATCCAGTGCGTCTACCAATTCCGCCACTTTCGCCAGCTTTTGGGTTGATTCGAAATCGAAGCCGTGCCCCGAAGGGAAATTTTGTTATTGTATCCGACTCACCGGCGCGGGAAAACCTTTGCCTTGGCAGGCGGGCCGATTGACAGTGGCACCGCGGCAACGGCAAGATGACAGCTACGTGAACACCCCAGGCGGCCGTCGAACCGTGGCGAAATTGGCCACCGCCGCAGTTTTTCAATGGCCTGCCAGATAACTTGGAGCGGGAGCCCCGTCATGCACACCCCCATCACCGGCGAAGAGGCCGCGCTGCTGCGCGCGGAAGTGGAACTACTGATGAAGGAACGCCAGGCCCTGCTCAGGGTCGCCGGCGCCGCCGCCAGCCTGATCGCGGAGCTGCGCAGCGGCGATTTGCCGGCCACGACGGTGGAGGCCGCCGACCTGCTGGCCGAAAGCATCAATGCCCTGCCCGAGGAATCCCTGCGGGACGCGCTCGACGCCGTGGAGGCGCGCATCGTCAGTTAAGGCCGCCGCGCCCGGCGAGATAGCGGTCCAGATAGTCGGCAATCGCCTGTTCGATGCGTCCCTTGGCCGGCGTCAGCAGCCAGGAGAGCGTGGCGCTCACGCACACCGTGTCGGCAGTCACGTCGATGTGTCCCTGCGCCCCGCTGCACTCGAACGCCAGCCTGTTCCCTTGCCAGCGATGACGCGCCTTGAGATCCGCCTCCAGCGCCCGCGCCACCCCTTCCACCGCCCGCCGCGCCTGCTCCAGCCCCAGGCTGTGCGCGCGCCGGATTTCTATTTTCGCCATGGAAGACCCCCCTGATTCCCTCGGGAAAATTGCCCGAACCGCTCCCCACGGTTACACTCGCGGTTCATCCTGATCGATTTCAGACCCGGTGCACCGCCACGCCTCTTACGCCCTGTTCGCCGCCCTGTCGCTGGGAGGCTGTGCCACGCAGCCGTATGCGCCGGCGCCGCTCACGCCGGAGCGGCAGGCGGCCGAATACCGCACGCGCAGCCTGGACAGCGCGGAGCTGCAAGCCTACCTGGTGGCGCAAGGATACCCGCAGCAGGCCTTGCCCATCAAGCGATGGGGGCTGCACGAACTCACCCTGGCGGCCTTCCACTTCCACCCCCGACTGGAAACCCTGCGCGCCCAGGCCAGGGCCGCCGAGGCTGCCGGCATCACCGCCGGCCGCCGCCCCAACCCGGGCATTGCGGCCCATGTGGAGCACCACAGCGAGACTGCCGGCGGCGTCTCGCCCTGGATGCTGGGCTTCAGCCTGGACATCCCAGTAGAGACGGCCGGCAAGCGCGACATCCGCCTGCAACGGGCGGCGGCACTGAGCGAGGCGGCACGCCTCGACATCGGCCAGGCCGCCTGGGAGATCCGCAGCGCGCTGCGTACCCGCCTGCTGGAATATGCCACCAACAGACAAACGGCCGCGCTGCTATGGCGCGAAGCGCAAGCCCAGGCGAGCATCGTCGCGATGCTGGAGCAGCGGCTCGCCGCCGGCATGGTTGCCGATCCCGATCTCGGCCAGGCGCGCCTGGAGCTGCAGGACATCCGCTTGCGGCTGGCGGGCGAGGAGACCCGTCTGGCAGAACTGCGCGCCGCCATCGCCGCCGCCTGCGGACTGCCAGCCAATGCGCTGGCCGGCATCGATCCCGACACTTCCCAGCTCGAACAGACGCCGGCAGCGGAGCGACTGCCGGCGGCCGAGGTGCAGCAGGCCGCCCTGCTCAACCGCCTCGACATCCGGGCCGGCCTCGCGCGCTATGCCGCGAGCGAGGCCGCGCTGCAACTGGAAATCGCCAGACAGTACCCGGATTTCATCTTCTCGCCGGGCTACGCCTACGACCAGGGCGACCGTGTGTGGACACTGGGCGTGTCGCTGCTGCTGGGCCTGCTCGACCGCAACGAAGGCCCCATCGCCGAGGCCCGGGCGCAACGCGAGGTCGAAGCCGCCCGCTTCCACGCCCTGCAAGCGCGGGTAATCGGCGAACAGGAGCAGGCGCTGGCGAGCTATCTGGCCGCACTGCAGGCGCAGGCGGAAGCGGAGCGGCTGCTGGCCGGCCAGCGTGCGCGCGAGCAACGGCTGCGCCGGCTGTTCGAGGCCGGGCACAGCGACCGGCTGGACTTCACCCAGGCCGCGCGGCAGGCCGTGGCGGCGGAACACGGCGTCCTGCGGGCGGCCGTGCAGGCGCGGCAGGCGCTCGGCCGGCTCGAGGATGCGGTACAGCGCCCGCTGGGAGCCGGCCTCGAACTGACACTGCCCTGACGGACATGGAGCCACTGGAATGAATCGCAAATCGCTCATCATCATCGCCTTGCAGGCTTTTATTATCATCGTCCTGTTCTGGATGCTGGTGTTCTACGGCAAGGACGAGTTCCACGCCGGGCATGGCGACGATGACGAGGAAGTCATCAGCAGTCCCTCGCTGGTCGGCACCGAGCAAGGCGCCGTCACCGTCACGTTGTCGCCGCAGGCACAGGAGCAGAGCGGCATCGCCGTGAGCGCCGTGAGCGCCGCCAGCTACCGCCGCGAAATCGTCGCCTATGGCACGGTGCTCGCCATCGACGGGCTGGTCGAGCTGCGCCGGAACCATCTGGCGGCATTGGCGGATGCCGCAGTGGTGCGCGCCGGACTGCCTGCCAGACGCCAGGAATACGAGCGGATGGAGCACCTCAACCGCGATGACCGCAACGTGTCGGATCGCGCCGTCGAGGCGGCGCTGGCGGCCTGGAAGGAGGATGAGGCCAAGCTGGCAGCGGCGGAGACCGCAGCCGCCAACTGGCTGGAAGCCATGCGCCAGCAGTGGGGTGCCACCATCGCCGGGTGGGCGGCACGCCAGCCCGCGGCGGCCGAACTCCAGCCGCTGTTGCGACACGAGGAAATGCTGTTGCAGATCACCCTGCCGTTCGACGCCCCCCCAGCGGACGCGGGCACGCCGCTCGCGGTCTTTCCCGCCGGCGCCGGTCGCATCCCGGCCAGGCTGGTGGCGGCGGCGCCGCGCAGCGAACAACTGCTGCAAGGCCGCACCTACTATTACCGGGCCCGTGCCGACAGCCTGCGCGCCGGCATGCGCGTGAGCGCCCGGCTGCCGGCACAGCGCGAACCCGTCAGCGGCATCCTGGTGCCGGATGCGGCCATCGTGTGGTTCGCCAATCAGGCCTGGGTCTACCACAAGACGGCTCAGGACAAGTTCGTGCGCCGTCCGGTCAGCACCGACATCGAAACGCCCGAGGGCTGGTTCAATCCGGCCGACGTGCTCGTGCCCGGCGCGCAGATCGTCATCAGCGGCGCGCAGCTGCTGCTTTCGGAAGAATTCAAGTTCCAGATCACCAATGAAAACGAAGACTGAGGCCGGCACGGGTTTCGCGGCGGCAGGGATGCCACAGAGCCGGCAGGGAGCGCCGCGGCCATGATGGCTTCCCTGGTACGCTTCTCCATCCGCTTCCGCGGCGTGATCGTCGGGCTGGCCAGCCTGATCGTCATCTATGGCCTGTACAGCCTGTACCGCGCCGAGATGGACGTGTTCCCCGAGTTCGCGCCCACCCAGGTGGTAATTCAGACCGAATCGCCCGGCCTCACCGCCGAGCTGGTGGAAACCCTGGTCACCCAGCCCATCGAAAACGCCATCGCCGGCACGGTGGGCATCGCCTCCATGCGTTCGCAGTCCATTCCCGGACTGTCCATCGTCACCCTCATCTTCGAGGAGGGCACCGACATCTATCGCAACCGCCAGGTGGTCGCGGAGCGACTGACCACCTTGAGCGGCCGCCTGCCGCGCCACGTGGTGCCCAACATCACCCCGCTCACTTCGTCGGCCAGCACCGTGCTCGGCTTCGGCCTCACCTCGGAGACGCGCTCGCTCATGGAACTGCGCACCCTGGTGGACTGGACCATCCAGCCACACCTGATAGCGGTGCCGGGGGTGGCCGATGTCAACGTGTTCGGCGGTGATGTGCGCCAGTTCCAGGTGCAAATCGACCCGCAGAAGCTGCTGCAGCACCGCCTGTCACTGCAGGAGGTGCTGGCGGTGGTGGGCAAGTCCACCGGCGTGCTCGGTGCGGGCTTCGTGGAAAACCGCAACCAGCGCATCCTCATCAACACCGAGGGCCAGGCCCTGACGGTGGCGCAACTGGCGAAGATGCCGCTGCTGCACCGCGACGGTCAGACCCTGCATCTGGGTGACATCGGCCAGGTGGTGGAGGGCGCGGCTCCCGCCATCAGCGCCGCCGCCATCGACGGCCAGCCGGGCATTTACCTTTCCGTGCAGGGCCAGCTCGGCGCCAACACCACGGCAGTGTCCGCGGCGGTCGAGAAAGCCCTGCAGGAACTGCGGCCGGCGCTCGCCGCCGGGCAGGTGAAACTGCACCCGCATCTGTTCCGCCCGGCCGGCTACATCGAGGCCAGCATCGACGCCGCGCGCAGCCATGTGCTGATCGGCTCGGTGCTGGTGGTGGCGGTGCTGTTCCTGTTCCTGTTCAACGTGCGCACCGCCTTCATTTCGGCCACCGCCATCCCGCTGTCGCTGCTCTCCGCCGTGATCGTGCTGGACTATTTCGGCGTCGGCCTCAACGTGATGGTGCTGGGCGGGCTGGCCATCGCCCTGGGCGAAGTGGTGGACGATGCCATCATCGATACCGAGAACATCTTCCGCCGCCTGCGCGAGAACCGCCTGTTGCCGCAGCCGCGTCCGCTGCACCAGGTGGTGTTCGATGCCTCCATGGAAGTGCGCAGTTCCGTGGTCCACGCCACTTTCATCGTCGCGCTGGTGTTCGTGCCGCTGCTGACGCTCGCCGGCGTGGCCGGCAAGCTGTTCGCCCCGCTGGGCTACGCCTACATCAGCGCCATTCTGGCCTCGCTCCTGGTGGCGCTGACGCTGACGCCGGCGCTGTGCTACCTGCTGTTCGCCAAGGCCCGGCTGGAGAGCGAGGACGCGCCGCTCATCCGGCTGATGAAGCGCGGCTACGAGCGCCTGCTGCGGCGCATCGAGCGGCATCACCGCACCGTCGTCGGCGCCTCGCTGTTCGTCATCCTGCTCGGTCTGGGCATGCTGCCCCTGCTCAAGAGCCAGTTCATCCCACCCTTGCACGAAGGGCACTACATCATGCACATGACGGCGGTTCCCGGCACCTCCGCGCAGGAGTCGCTGCGCATCGGCCGCGAGGTGGCGCGCGTCATCGGCGAAATCGAAGGCGTGCAATCGGTGGCGCAATGGGTGGGGCGCGCGCAGGACGGCGCCGATACCTTCGGCACCCACTACAGCGAATTCGAGATCGAGATGGGGCCACTGTCCGGCGAGGAACAGACGCGCATCCTGCGGGAAATCCGCGAGGCGGTGACCGGTTTTCCCGGTGTCAACTTCGCCGTCAACACCTTCCTCACCGAGCGCATCGAGGAAACCATTTCCGGCTATACCGCGCCGGTGGTGGTCAACATCCACGGCAACGACCTCGACAGCCTGGACCTCGACGCCCGCGCCGTGGCCGCCGCCATGGCGCGGGTGCCGGGCGCCTCGGAAGTGCTGATCCAGTCGCCGCCGGGCACGCCGCAATTGCGCATCCGCCTGAGCCCGGAGCGCCTGGCCCAGTGGGGCCTGCATCCGCTCGACGTGCTGGAGAACATCCAGGCCGCCTACGAAGGCGTGCAGGCGGCCCAGGTCTATCAAGGCAACCGCGTCATCGGTGTCAACGTGATGTTCACGCCGCAGGCGCGCGACGATCTGCGCGAGATCGGCGACCTGCCGATGAAGAACCCGGACGGCGTCCTCGTGCATCTGCGCGAGGTCGCCGACCTGAGGCAGGAAAGCGGCCGTTCCAAGATTCTGCACGCCGGCGGCAAGCGCATCCAGACCGTGACCGCCGACATCGAAGGGCGCGATCTCGATACCTTCATGCGCGAGGTGAGACAAGCCATCGCCGAACACGCGCCGCCCTCCCCGGGCAACTACCTCAGCTTCACCGGCGCCGCCGAGGAACAGGCGCAGGCGCGCGAAGACCTCATCGTGCACTCGCTGCTGGCCGCGGCCGGCATTTTCTTCGTGCTCTACGTCGCCTTCCGCCGCCTGCGCAACCTGCTGCTCACCTTCGTCAACCTGCCGTTCGCCCTAATCGGCGGCCTGCTGGCGGCCCTGCTGACCGGCGGCTGGATTTCCATCGGCTCGCTGGTCGGCTTCGTCACCCTGTTCGGCATCACCCTGCGCAATTCCATCATGCTGGTGTCGCACTACCAGCACCTGGTCGACGTGGAAAACATGGCATGGGCACCGGAAACCGCCATCCGCGGCGCCTGCGAGCGCCTGCCCTCCATCCTGCTCACCGCGCTGGTCACCGCGCTGGCCCTGCTGCCGCTGGCCGCCGCCAGCGGTCAGCCCGGCCGCGAGATCGAGGGGCCGATGGCAGTCATCATCGTCGGCGGGCTGGTCACTTCCACCGTGCTCAACCTGCTCATCCTGCCCACCATCATGCTGCACTTCGGCCGTTTCGAGCGCCAGCAGGGCTGACCCGCCGGCAGCGCTGCCGGTCGCAGGCCGGGGCCGGTCAGTCGTATTTCAGATATTTGAAGCGCAGATCCTCGCTGGGCGTGCCTTCCAGAGGGCCGCCTTCGCGGGCCGGCTGCCACTGGATGACCTCCTCGATCTTCTTCGCCAAGGCGAAGTCCTTGTCGGTCACGCCCTTGGCGCTGTGCGTCACCAGCTTGACGATGACGAAGGCGTACGACACGGTGAGATCGGGGTGATGCCAGGCGGACTCGGCCAGGTGGCCCACGGTGTTGACCACCATCAGTGTGGCCTTCCAGCCACTGGTCCTGTAACGGCGGCGGATCCAGCCGTCCTCCAGATACCAGTGCGGCAGTTCGGCCGCTAGGCGGGCACGGATATCCTCCTCGCTGTAGACGTGTTCCTTGGGTCGAGCGTCTCTCATGTTGCCTCCTTGCCTAAAAAACGATGCGTATGCCGGGCCCCTCGCCTTTCTTCAGGGCGCGCGCGAAGTCGGCGAGGGCGTGTCGGGACGTGATCCAGCATTCCGCGCCGGAGGCGCCGGCGAAGCGGGGGAACTCGCGGTCCACCAGCTGCCGGCGCAGCCGCGCCATGTCCATGCCGGCCAGTTCCTCCGCCGCCACGGACTTGACCAGCACCAGCCGGCTGGCGCCCAGCCTGCCTGCCAGCCAGGCAGCCAGACTGTCGGAGGTGACCTCCCAACTGCACGGAATGCCATCTTCGGCCAGCACCATCCGGCTGGGCAGCCAGACCATGGCGCGATGCTGCCAGGAATGTTCGTCCAGCTCCAGTTCGCTGGCGGCAGTGGTGAGCCGCGGGCACAGGCCGGCGAGCAGCAGGCCGTACTGATCCATGGCCAGTACCGCCAGCCGGTGGGCCACCGCATCGTCCACGCCGCTCAGTTTCTGCGCTTCGCGCACCGCTTCAGCGAACACTCCACCGCCCGGCACGAGGACGATGCGGCCGTCGCCGTGCTCGGCCAGCAGTTCCAGCCAGCGCGGCAATTCCGCCGAACCGAGCAGGCTGCCGCCCAGTTTAACGACCCACATCGTCCGCCCCGCAGCGGCGCATGAGTTCCAGCATGCCGCTCGCCTTGTCCCAGGTCTCGCGATATTCCCTGTCCATCTCGGAATCGGCCACCAGACCGCCACCGGCCCAGAAGCGCACCTGTCGCGCGGAATACACGGCGGTGCGGATAGCGATGCTGGTGTCCATGTTACCGTCGAAACCGATATAGCCGATGGCGCCGCAATAGACGCCGCGGCGGTGCGGCTCCAGTTCCTCGATGATCTCCATGGCACGCCGCTTGGGCGCGCCGGTGATCGAGCCGCCGGGGAAGCAGCCGCGCAGCAGGTCGATGGCATCGCGCCCCGCTGCCAGCGTGCCGGTGACGGTACTGACCAGGTGGTGTACGTTGGCGAAGCTCTCCAGCCGGAACAGCTGGTCGGCGCGCACCGAGCCGGTCGCGCAGTTCTTGCCGAGGTCGTTGCGCAAGAGATCGACGATCATCAGGTTCTCGGCGCGATCCTTGGGGCTGGCCAGCAGCGCCTCGGCATGGGCGCGATCTTGCGCCGGATCCGCGGCACGCGGGCGCGTGCCCTTGATGGGCCGGGTTTCCACTGCTCCGTCGCGCACGCAGAGAAAACGCTCGGGCGAAGCGGAAAGTATCCGCGCATCGGGCGTGTTGAAATAGGCGGCGAACGGCGCCGGGCTGATCTCGCGCAGGGTGCGGTAAGCATCCCAGCCATCGCCCTCTGCCGCGGCGCAGAAACGCTGCGCCAGGTTGACCTGGTAACAGTCGCCTTCGGCGATGTAGTGCTGCACACGATGGAACGCCGCCGCATAGCCGGCACGATCGAAATTCGAGGTCACCGGCGAGGTGACGCGGAACGGCACCAGCCGCGGCACGGCCATCTCGTTGCCGAACAGCGCCTGCAGCGCCGTCCACCGCGCGCGGGTGCGCGGATCGCGCCCCTGCCCCACCAGCCAGCAGCGCCGTGCCTGGTGATCCACCACCACCGCCCAGTCGTAGATGCCCACTGCCATCTCCGGGATGCACTCGGCATCCCGGGCCAGCATCGGCAGACGTTCGATGCGCCGCGCGAGGTCGTAGGCGAAGTAACCGATGGCGCCGCCGGCAAACGGCAGATCGCCGGTGGTGGCGGCGAACGGATAAAGCGCCTGCCTGAGCAGGGAGAACGGATCGTCGGGCGACATTTCAGCCCCCTGCGCGCGGCGGATTTCGGTCTGCACGCCACGTGTGCGCAGGGTGATCCACGGCTCGGCGGCCATGATGTCGTAGCGGCCGTGGCTGCTCGCGGGACGGCCGCTGTCGAGGAACACCGCCCACGGGCGCGCGGCGATACGCGTGAACAGCGCCGCGCTGTCAGTGCGGTAGGGCAGTTCGCAGCGCATCATGGCTGCCGTCCCGCCAGCCAGGCCACCGCAAAGGCGGGAAAGCACACCGCGGCCCGGCCATCCGCCCCGGGTGGCAGCAATTGTGCGGCATCGACATGCTCGCGCCCGGCGCGGCGCGCCAGCTCCCGCACCAGGAAGGCGCCGGCGCCGGCGCCAACCAGCGGTGCGCGTTCGCCCAGCTCGGGACGGGACAGCAGCTGTTGCAGCGCAGACTCCAGTTGATGGAGTTGACGTGCGCGCACCGCCCGCGCCAATTGCCGCCACTGCGCAGCAGTGGCGTCCTCCGGATCACAGCCCACCATGCGCGCCAGGCGACGCGCGCTGTCCTGTGGCGACTTGCCGCGGCCGTCGGCCGTTTCGGCCATGTCGTATCCCGGCGGCAATTCGCCGGTCAGGCGATAGACGTCGGCCATGGTGGCGAAATGTTCCGCCGCCGTGTTCTGCCAGGCGCCGGCGAACGGCAGTCGCCGCGCCACCGCCATCACCGGCGTGCGCACCACCCCGGTATAGACCAGCTCCTCGCTGTCCAGCCGCTCGGCATCACGATAGCCGCGGGCTGCGGGCCGGCCGCCGACGATGGGGACGAAATCCGCCGTCGTGCTGCCGATGTCGATGAACAGCGCGTCGCCCAACTGCATGCCGACATAGGCGGCACTGGCGTGCCAGTTGGCCGAGGCGATGTCGGCGGCGTGACAGGCCGCAGCCGCGGCATCGACGAAGCCACAGCGTCCCGCGTAAAAGCGCACCTGCGATCCGGCGATTTGCATCATCGCCTGCACGATCTGCGCCACGCCTTCGGCCCGGCTGGCAAAAATGTCCGCCAGCTCGCCGGTCATGGTGACGGCATGCCGTGCCGGCTGGCCACCGAGCTGCTGCACGATCTCTCCCGCCGCGCGATGCAGGTGTTCGAGCCCGCGCCACAGCGGACAGGGGTGCTGCGCCGCACGCAGGACACGGCCGTCGGCGGCGAGCAGTACCGCCTTGAGGTGGGCGCCGCCCACGTCCCAGCCGAGAATTGCAGCATCATTCATCAAGCGCGATGGGCACGACTTGGCACGTCGTGGCAGGCAGACAGGGAAAGTGTTCATTATAGAGCAAGTCCAGCGCCAGCCGCGCCGGGTTGACCCCGAGTGCCCGGTGCAGGCCGGCATAGGAGGTGGTGAGGCGCGGGTTGACCTCCAGCACGCGCACCCCATGGTCGCCAACGATGACGTCGACGCCAACATGGCCGGCCAGTCCGGGCATGGCCGCCGCCACCGCCGTGGCGAGGACGCCGAACTCCCCGGCCCGTGCCGCCATGCCGCCGACCACGCAACCATGGAACGTGAAGGCGCCGTCGTGCAGGCGCACGTCCTGGCGGTTGCAGCTCAGCAGCCAGGCCTGGCCATCGCGACACAGCATGGAAAGGCTGGCCGGGACGCCCGGCCAGTAGGGCTGCACGACATGGGATGCGTGCCGCCCACCCTGCTGCAGCCAGGCATGCAGCGCCGCCGGATCGGCGAACCAGCGCGTGTCGCCGCAGCCCGCGCCGTCGTCCGGCTTCGCCACCCAGGGCCCGTCACTCCCCTGCGGCAGCGCCTCCGGCAGAAAGGTCGGCAGCACGGCCACCCCATGTGCAGCCAGGACCGCGGCGGTGGCGCGTTTGCTGGCGGCGAGCGCCACCGCCTGTGGCGTGCTGCCGAGCAGGCGCTTGCCGTGAGCGACGGCAAGCCGGCAAAGACGCTCCAGCACGCCGCCGCTCTCCGGCGCGATCGGCCATACCGCGTCGGCTTGGCGCATGCCCGCTTCCCACAGCATCCAGACGTCAGCGCAGCCTGCCGTCACGGGGGTTTGCATGATCCCTTCCGGCAGCGGCGGCAGGCGTGCGTCGCGCGTGGCGCACACGGTGCAGCCGGATATCGCGGCGAGGTCGGCGAGCAGAGCCTGCAACATCAGGTCTCCCTCGCACGCGAGGGAGACCGGCAATGGCTCGCGGTATAATCCGCCACCTGTGACGTATTCGCAGACGAAAATCTTCACGTGGAACTGGTTCCGGTCATAGACCTGCTGGGCGGGCGGGTGGTGCAGGCGGTGCGCGGCGAGCGCAGCCGCTACCGACCCTTGCGCTCGCCGCTGTGCGCGTCGCCGGACGCCGTGGAGGTGGCGCACGCCTACTTGGAATTATATCCGTTCGACAGGCTCTATCTGGCCGACCTCGACGCTATCCAGGGCCACGGCGACAACGCCGCCGTCATTCGCATCCTGCGCGCGGCACTGCCGCGACTGGAACTGTGGCTGGACGCCGGCATCAGGACGCCGGCCGCGCTACGGCGGGTGGAGGGCCTGGGTTGCCGGGCGGTCATCGGCAGCGAGGCGCTGCAGAGCGCGGACGACTATCACACCCTGCGCGAGGCGGCCGGCAGCGAGCTGCTGCTCTCCCTGGACTTCGGCACCGGCGGCTTTCTGGGGCCTGCCGAACTGCTGCTGCAGCCGCAATCCTGGCCATCCCGCATCATCTGCATGACGCTCGCCAGGATCGGCGGCATGGCCGGGCCCGATTTCGCCCGGCTTGCCCGGCTGCGCGCGCTGGCGGGGGAACGTTGGCTCCATGCCGCCGGCGGCATACGCGATGCCGCCGACCTCGCACGACTGGACGCGGCCGGCGTGCATGGCGCGCTGGTTGCCAGCGCCCTGCATGCGGGCAGGCTCAGCGCCTGGCAGATCGCCGCGCTGCAGACGTAAAAAACCGGGCAGCCGCCCGGTTTCCGCGGGATCAGCTCGCCTGGAAGGGATGGGTGTAGGAAGGGTCGCGATATTTCCTGACCACCTCCGCCGCCCTGGGCTCGCGCGCCACGGCGCCCTTGATCGCCTGCCGGGTGGCCTGGTAGTTCCACTCCTGGATGCGCTCGTCGTTGTCGGCTTTGTGGTCGATGAACACGCCGACACAGATGAACACGTCCTCGGCCTCCTCCAGGGGTATGGTGCCGTCCGCCACGCAGTCCATCACCGCCATGGACACGCCGCGCTGCGCCGGCCCGAACATCTGCACCGCCTGCTTGCCGTTCTTGATGGTGACCTTGTTGAACATCACCGTGGCTGGCTTGGCCATCAGGTTGGGGGCAACCACCGCCAGGAGGCCGTTGACGCCCTGTTTCTGGTCGGTGAGGGTGCGGCAGAAGGCCTCTTCCGCCGCCGAGCCGCGCGGGCCCATGATGAGGTCGATATGGGCGACGTTGAGCAGGTCCAGCCCGCTGCCGTCTTCGCGGTTCTCGATCACCAGCGCTTCGCCGACCAGCACGCGATCGATGACGCGCCCGCCGGCCGACTGGGCCGCGGCGGGCCCTGCCGAAGCTTGCTTGTCTTCGTCCGGCTTGCCGAAGATTTTATCCAGAATAGACAATTGTTGGCTCCTTGAGAAGATTTTCCATGCCCAACAGCGAATCGCCCCGCGAAGCGGGGCGTCGGCTGACTCAGTTCTTCGCCGCGAAGGGGTGGGCAGAAGTCTTGTAGCTCTTCACCACCTCCGCCGCCCCAGGCTCGCGCGCCACGGCGTTCTTGATCGCCTGCCGGGTGGCCTGGTAGTTCCACTCCTGGATGCGCTCGTCGATATCGGCGTTGTGGTCGATGAACACGCCGACACAGATGAACACGTCCTCGGCCTCCTCCAGGGGTATGGTGCCGTCCGCCACGCAGTCCATCACCGCCATGGACACGCCGCGCTGCGCCGGCCCGAACATCTGCACCGCCTGCTTGCCGTTCTTGATGGTGACCTTGTTGAACATCACCGTGGCTGGCTTGGCCATCAGGTTGGGGGCAACCACCGCCAGGAGGCCGTTGACGCCCTGTTTCTGGTCGGTGAGGGTGCGGCAGAAGGCCTCTTCCGCCGCCGAGCCGCGCGGGCCCATGATGAGGTCGATATGGGCGACGTTGAGCAGGTCCAGCCCGCTGCCGTCAGGCCGGTCGTCGATCACCAGCGCTTCGCCGACCAGTACCCGGTCAATCACTGCCATTTGGTTCTCCTAAAAATTCGAAGTGAAGATGCACCTCTCGAACAGGCGCGACTTGGATACACTGGCCCGTCGCACGGCGACGGCACGAAGCAGTGCTCACAATTTGACGTTGCTGAATTATACCCAAGCCGCGGCGCCCGCCGCAGCATTTTTCACTGCCGGCCGGTGGGTCGGTTGCGTGCAGTTGTTTTTTTGCAACAGCTTCGGGCGGCCCGTGCGCTTAGCCCAAAACCTGCTTGCGCAGGTTTTCACAGAAATCGACCATTTCCTTGATCAGCGGGGGCTGGACGTTCTGCCCCTGCAGGGTGGCCGTGAAGTTTTCCACCACCGCGTCGAAATGGCTGTCGTTCAGGCCCAGCGACTTGAGCTGCGCCACCAGCGAATGCAAATCCACGCCCGGGCCGCCGGAACCGCCGATGGCCGCGCCGATGAAGGCGATTTGCGTCTGGATGCACTGTTCCATCTCTTGCGCGTCGTCGAAGTCGAAATACTTGCGGATGCGCTCATCCTTCAGGGCCTTGCCATAGAAATTGCGCAGCCAGGCGGAAATGGCCGCACTGCCGCCAATGCGACTGAACAGGCTGGCGTTGCGCACCAGCCCTTCCTGCTTGACCGGCACCAGTTTCTTGGTATTGAGCAGGTTGCCGTACACACTGCCGCGCGACGAGGACCGCGACGATTCCCAGCCCAGGGCCTTTTTTGCGTTCATCCAGTTGGCATAGACGGTGCTTTTGCTCATGATCGACCTCCCGCATAGAGATAAGGCATATGGTGTCAGTCTGCCTAGTGTAATCGCGCACCCGGAATTGCGCATCTGTTTTGGTGCGCCCCGCTTGCAAGGATTCTGCAACAACTCCGCATGCGACGCAAACGGTCCGCACAGAAGCCGTGACCAAAAACAAAACGGCCGGCATGTGCCGGCCGTTTTGCAGGATCTTTCACCCTTACTCGAGGTTGGCGTGCAAGGCGCGCATGCCTTCTTCGGTGATGCCCTTGTCGTGCACGATCTTGGAAATGATCGCCTCCAGGAAGACTAGGGTGGAAAGCTCGAACACGGTGCCCATGGGCATGCCCTTGACCATGCCGAAGCTCTGCTCGTTGCCGGTGCCCAGGGCGCAGACCAGGTCGGCGATTTCCGCCATGGGAGACTGCTGTTTCATGGAAATCACCGCCACCTTGGCGCCGATGGACTTGGCCTTCTTGACCAGCGGAATCAAGGTTTCGGTACCGCCGGAGCCGGACACCACGATGAAGAGGTCGCCTGACTGAATGCTGGGCGTGACGACATCGCCCACCATGAAGACCTTGTAGCCGCTGTGCATGAGGCGCATGGCGAAGAAGCGCGACACCAGGCCGGAACGGCCGACACCGGTCACAAAAATGCGATTGGCGCTGTCCACGGCGGAGACGATCTTGTCCACCAGGGTTTCGTCGGTCGCCTGTAACACGCTGTTGATTTTGTTGAGGATGAGTTCCTGATGCATGAGTAGTGCTCCTTCTCGGTCTTCTCGACCACTGCCTCCCGCATCGGGAAGCGGTCGCATAAACAGAAAATCCACCACATCGGATCAGCGCTGAACCGAAATGGTGGATTGTCGGGCTGGCGCTTGCCGCTAGGCCGCTAGGCCGCTAGCGCTCAGTGTGCCAGAGCGGTGATTTCGGCTGCAGCGGCGGCAGGATCGTCGGCACCGTAGATGGCGGCACCGGCCACGATGATGCTGGCACCCGCATCCTTCACCTGCTTGACGGTGGCGGCCTTGATGCCGCCGGCCACGGAAACCTCGACACCGAGGTTCAGGCTCTTGATCAGCGCGAGATCGGCGAACGGGGTCTGCCCGGCAGCCTGCTGGTCCAGACCGGTGTGCACGCCGATGATGTGGGCACCAATGGCGGCCACTTCCTTGGCGCGGGCAGCCTTGTCGGCCACGTTGATCATGTCCACCTGGGCCTTCTTGCCGTATTTGTTGGCAACGTCGATCACCCCCTTGATGGTGCCGATGTCGGCAGTGCCGAGCACGGTGGTGATGTCGGCACCGGCCTTGAAGAAGGGCTCGGCTTCGTAATAGCCGGCGTCCATGGTCTTCAGATCAACCAGGATTAGGTTGTTGGGGAACTTGGCACACAGGGTCTCCAGCAGCTTGATGCCGTTGTGCTTGATGCAGGGGGTGCCGATTTCCAGGATGTCGACGTGCGGGGCGACCTTTTCAGCCAGCGCGACGGTGGCGTCGAAATCCAGCGAGTCCAGTGCCATTTGGGTCAATGCCATGATGTTTCCTCCAGTGGGTTGAAAATTTCTTAAGCGTGTGTCGCCACACTCTCGGGTTTTTGCACGCGATTGCTCATGCAGTTTCTGCGGCGGCCTCGACCAGCTCGCGGATTTCACGCGCGGAGGTCTCGGGTGCCTTGGAGCCGGTGATGGCGCCGCCGACCACGACGATGTCGGGGCCTGCCTCCACCACCTGCCTGACTGTGGCCTGCTTGATGCCGCCGGCCACGGAAACCTTGACCGGCAGTTTCAGCGCCACCATGGCGGCCAGGTCGGAGAACGGCGTATGGCCGGCCAGTTGCTGGTCGATGCCGGTGTGGATGCCGATGATGTGCGCGCCCAGCCTGGCGGCTTCGGTTGCCACCTTGGCCTTGTCCCTGACATTGATCAGGTCCACCTGCGCCTGCTTGCCGTGGGCGTTGGCGACGTCGATCACCCCCTTGATGGTGCCCATGTCGGCGGTGCCGAGCACGGTGGTGATGTCGGCACCGGCCTTGAAGAAGGGCTCGGCTTCGTAATAGCCGGCATCCATGGTCTTGAGGTCCACGAGCAGCAGCTTGTCGGGGTTCTGCGCCCTGACCGCCTTCACCAGATCGAGACCGTTGACCTTGAGGCAGGGCGTGCCGATTTCGATGATGTCCACGTAGGGTGCGACCTGACGCGCCAGCGACAGGGATTGTTCGTAATCGAGACAATCCAGCGCTACCTGAATGAGGGGCTTGGCCATGCTAGCTTCTCCGAAGAGGTGAACGATTGTAAGCGTTTTTAAGAGGCCGCGGGAATCACGGCATTCTATAGTGCGGCGAAAAAGCCTGTCAACGCCGCCCACCCGATGGAGGGGCGGCGCCGGACCCAGATTACAGCCTGTCACTGAGCATCTTTTCCAGCTTGCCCTGATCGGCGACGAAGCCGCGGATGCCCTCGGCCAGTTTCTCGGTGGCCATGGCGTCCTGGTTGAGCTGGAAGCGGAACTCGGCCTCCGTCATGCGGGCCGGGCGTTCCTTGGTCTGGCCGTTGTCGACCAAGTGGCGGGTCACGTGGCCTTCGACGGCATCCAGTTCTTCGAGCAGAGCCGGGGAGATGGTCAGGCGGTCGCAGCCGGCCAGGGACAGGATCTCACCGATATTGCGGAATGAAGCGCCCATGACCACGGTCTTGTAGCCATGCTCCTTGTAGTAGGCGTAAATCGCGCGCACCGACATCACGCCAGGATCATCGTCCTCGATGAAATCACGCTGCTCCTTGGCCTTGTACCAGTCGAGGATGCGGCCGACGAAGGGGGAGATGAGGTACACGCCGGCTTCGGCACAGGCGCGGGCCTGGGCGAAGCTGAACAGCAGAGTGAGGTTGCAGTTAATGCCTTCCTTTTCCAGGATTTCACCGGCCTGGATGCCTTCCCAGGTGGAGGCCAGCTTGATCAGCACGCGATCATTGGAAATGCCGGCCTCGTTGTAGAGCTTGATCAGCTTGCGCGCCTTGGCCACCATGACGTCCCTGTCGAAGGACAGGCGCGCATCCACTTCGGTGGAAATCTTGCCCGGGATGACCTTGAGGATTTCCAGGCCGATGCTGACGGCCAGCTTGTCGGCGGCGTTTTCGACCTGCTGCTCCTTGCTGCCGCCCAGCTTCCGGGCATAGGCAATGGCATCGTCGATCAGCGTCGCGTACTCGGGCAGCGCACTGGCCTTGAGCACCAGCGACGGATTGGTGGTCGCATCCTGCGGCTTGATCTGACGAATCGCCCCCACGTCACCCGTATCGGCCACGATGGTGGTCATGGTCTTCAGTTGTTCCAGCAAACTAGCCATTGCTTCCTCCTTCAGGAATATTGAACTCAAGACAAGTAAAAAACCGCTCTTCCGCCAGCGGCTTCGCCCGCCAGGCGCCCGCACCATCCGGCGCAGGGAAATGCGGCGACGGCACGTCGTTGTGATGGTTCTATGCCGCACGATCCGGGCATTGCCGCCCGTCAGCGGCAACCGCAGGTCTTGTAGTATAACCGAATTTTTTCATGCGGGTCACACAGGCCGGGCAGCGCCACCGTCGGCATGTTTTGGCGTATATTGTCGGGGGCCGCGATACCGGCCGCCCCTGCCCGTTTCCGCACACCCGCTCAAGACGCAAGGAGCCGCCTCATGTCCCTCGCCGCAGGTCCCGCGCCGATGCCCGCCGACACCTTGCCAACGCGCCAGGCCTATCTGGAACAGGCGCTGGACAGCCTCAACCAGGCCCTGATCGTGCTCGACCACCGGCGGCTGGTCGTCCATGCCACGCCCCATGCCAGCGGCATCCTGGCGCAGGCGGATGGCCTGGCCGTGCGTGACGGCGTGCTCTGCGCCAGTCTGGAAGCGGACGAGCGGCGGCTGCGCACGCACACGGAAATGCTTTGCCGCGCGGCAGACCCGGCCCAGTGCGAGCTGCGCATCCAGCGTCTCTCCGGCAAGCGCCCCTACCTGCTGCGCCTCAACCCGCTGCACGTGCAGCCGGAGGCCGGCACGCCCCGCGGCGCCTTGGTCATCGTCCAGGATGCGCATGCCAACCACGAAGCCTGGTTCGACCGGCTCACGGAGCGCTACGGCCTGACGCCGCGCGAGTGCGAATGCACCGTGTTGCTCGCCCAAGGCCTCGGCATGGCCGAAGTCGCCGAACGCATGGGCATCCGCCCGCAGACCCTGCGCCAGCACCTCAAGCACGCCTTCCAGAAGACCGGCTCGCACAGGCAGCACGAACTGGTCGGCGCCGCCCTGCGGATCCTGCGCAAGCGCTGAGCACCGTCACACCAGTTCCGCCAGCCGCCCGCAGGCAAGGAACAGCACGGCGATACGCACCGGCCGCTCCTCCCCGGCGAACAGCTCCGCGTAACGCATGAGCTGCGGGCGGTGGCGTTCGGCGAGCAGACACAGTTCCGCCTCCGACGGCGCCGCACCCACCCGCTCGGACTTGTAGTCGATGATCCAGCGCACGCCGTCTTCGACGAAAGTGCGGTCGATGCGATGCACGCCCGCACCGGCGCCCATCTCCGCCACCGCCAACGCGAGTTCGCTGGCGGCTTCGCTGCGCGCCCGCAGTACCCACTGCCCCTGCCCGGATTGCAGCGTGGTCTCCAGCATCCCTGCAACCGAACGTGCGCCCTGCCGCGCCGCATCGGCAGCATGGCCCTGCTGCCGCAGCCAGCGCTGCATGGCGGGCAGCAGCGAACGCACACGCGGCGCGTCCCAAGCCGCGACGCCGTCGTGCGCCATCATCTCCAGGTAGAGGTGCGCCAAGGTGCCGCAGTGCGCCTCCAGCCCGGCCGTTTCGGCCTGCGCCGGCAGTTCCGCGGCAGTGGACGGCGGCACGTGGCAGGCCACACGCAACAGCGCCGGAATCTGCGGCCGGGGCAGCCGGACAAGCTGCGGCACGAAGGCAGCAGTGTCGGGCGAAGCAGCGTGCCCGCGCGGCGCGGCCCGCAGGAATTCCGCCTCCAGCACGCCCCACAGCAGCTCCAGGAAGCTGCCTGCCGGAGGCCCCAGCTCGCCCCTGGCATTGGGCACGAGCGCACCCACCAGGTGCAGGCGACGCCCGGCACGCGTCGCCGCCACGTAGAGCACACGCGCCGCTTCGTTGGCCGCGCGCTCTTTTTCCAGCGCCAGCAGATAATCGTAGGCGGCGGGCGAGCCATTGCGTCGCTGTCTGGGCACCCAGGGAGCGGCGGCGAGGCGCGCTTCCGCGGCATCGATCGTCACCTCCTCCCACAGCAGCAGCGGCGTGTCGGCATTGCGCGGCGTCCGGTGCAGGCCGAGCAGGATGACGGTGTCGAATTCCAGGCCCTTGGACTTGTGCACGGTCATGAACTGCAGGGTACCGTCTGCCCGCACGTCGGGCGCGGCATACAGTTCCGTCATGGCGACAGCCAGCCGCTCGGGGTCGAATTCGCCGGCGTCATGCAGCCGCTCCACGAGGTCGAAGAACATCTCCACGTCGCGCACATCGCCGGCTTCCCACAGACACTGCGGCCCGCCCAACTGCAACCAGACCCCCTGCAGCCAGCGCCGCAGCGGCTGCCGACCCTGCTCGGCGTAGGCCTGGGCGACGATGTCGCGCACGTGCAGCAGACGCTGGCGACCGTCTGCGGACAAACGGGCCAGGCGCGCCTCGTCCTGCATCAACTGCCAGATCGTCGCGCGCTGGTCGTCCGCCGCCAGCGCGTGCAGGTCGGCAAGCCGCAGTCCGCACCAGGGCGCGCGCAGCAGCGCCAGCCAGTGGACGCGATCGGCGCGGTGCAGCAGGGCGCGCGTCAGCGTCAGCGCATCCTGTACCGCCTGGCGTGTGGCGAGCGGTTCCACCTCGACCGCCTGGAAATCGAGATGCGGGCGCTGCCGGCGGATTTCCGCCACCAGGGCCTCGAGATGAGCGCGGGCGCGCACCAGCACGGCGATGCGGTGCCCCGGATGGTGGGCTCGCTCCTGCTCGATGAGGTCGGCGACATGACGGGCTTCTTCCCCGGCCAGCGTGGCGGCGTCCGCCCCGGCCTGCAGCAGCAGCGCGTGGACGAACACCCCCGCCCCTTCCGCGTCGGCACGGCCAGCGGCGAATGGCCGATAGCGGATGGCGCCGCGCGTTTCGTCGTCCTGGAGCGGAAACACCGGGGCGAAGGCACGGTTCACCCAGTCCACCACCGGCGGGCAGGAGCGGTTGTTGCGGGTGAGCTGCAGGCGCGCGAGGCGCAGCGCGCCGATGCCGAAACGCGCCGCCTGCAGGAACAGCCCGACGTCGGCCTTGCGGAAGCGGTAAATGGACTGCATGGGGTCGCCCACGCAGAACAGGGTGCGGCCGTCGCCCGCCTCCCAGCCCAGGGTGAGGCGACGCAGCAGTTCCACTTGGGCCGGACTAGTGTCCTGGAACTCGTCCACCAGCAGGTGGCGGATGCGGTAATCCAGGATCAGCGCCAGGTCGGTGGGACCGGACTCGTCCTCCAGCGCCGCCAGCGCGCGGCTCGCCATCTCGACGAAATCGACTTCGCCGGCCTCCTGGAACACCGCCCACAAGTGCGCGGCGGCGAGCCGCAACAGATGCGCCAGGCTGCCGACGACTTCCCACTCCGCGTCGTCGTGATGCGGTGCCGGCAGCGCGCGCAGGCGCACGATGGGCTGCGGGTCGGGCAGGGCGGCGAGAATGTCCAGCAATTCCTGTTTGCGCGCGCGCCCTTCCTCCGTCGCCGGGAAGCCGTGGCGCCTGTCCACGCTCCTGCGCAGGGTACCGTCGCCGGTGAGCAGCAGCTCGCACAGGCTGCGCCAGAGCGGCAGTGTCGCGGCGGTCGGCGAGATCGGGGTGTTCCAGTCCCGAAACGGCGCGAGCGGATGGTCGCCGGGCAGGTTGGCAGCGGCATGGCGGGCCAGCGGCATCAGTCTCACCTGCAGTTGCGGTGTCAGCACCTGCGCGGCGCGGCCGATGTCGTGTTCGACCAGATGACGCAGGGCCGCCTCCACCTCCTCGCGCGCAGTTTCGCGTCCGGCATGGTGCAGCCACTGGTCGCGCCGCGCCAGCATCCCGCCGAGCAGTTCGGCAAGGCGCACGCCGTCGTTGTCGCAGTAGCGCAGCGCCGCCGTCACCGGCCCACTGCCGCCCTCCTCCTCCAGCATGGCGAGCGCGCGCCGCACCGCCTCACGATAGTACGGGCTGGCGTCCTCGCAGATGCCGGGCTGACCGCCGAAGCGGCTGAGCAGCGGCATTTGCCGTGCCAGCAGGCTGGAGAGCGCATCGATGGTGGTGATGC
>JBBILG010000011.1:0-27327 GCA_037445085.1 Methylobacillus sp. | reverse complement strand
CGCCACCGACTCGGCGTCCAGGTGGTTGGTGGGCTCGTCCAGCAGCAGCAGGTCGGCGCGGCACATCAGCGCGCGGGCGAGATTGAGACGCACGCGCCAGCCGCCGGAAAACTCGGCCACCGGCCGGGCCAGATCGTCACCGGAAAATCCGAGGCCCGCCAGCAACCCGGCCGCGCGCGCCTTCGCCCCGTAGCCGCCGATCTCGGCATAGCGCGCGTGCAGGGTGCCGATGCGCTCGCCGTCGTGGGCAGCCTCGGCTTCCGCGATGCCGCGTTCGATGCGGCGCAATTCGGCATCGCCGTCCAGCACGAATTCCAGCGCGGCATCCGGCAGGGCGAGGGTGTCCTGGCCGACGTGGGCGATGGTCCAGCCAGCCGGCAGCTCCAGATCGCCCGCTTCCTGGTGCAGCTCGCCGCGCAGCAGGGCGAAGAAGGACGACTTGCCGCAGCCGTTGGCCCCGATGAGGCCGATCTTCCAGCCCGGATGGAGCTGCAGGCTGGCAGCTTCCACCAGGGTTGCACCGGCGCGGGCATAGCCGAGGTTGCGTAACAGGATCATGAAGGTGGCCGGGCAAAATAAGGCCGCCATTTTAGCGCAGCCGTGCCATGCCCGGCCGTGTCCTATGCTCTAATGACATTTTTACAGCGATATTGCCGCATGCAATACAGTGAGATCATCAGGGAAATCGGGCGCGGCAGGGAAGGGGCCGCTGACCTGGACGAGGAAACCGCCTGCACGCTCTACGGCGCCATGCTGGACGGTCGGGTGGCGGAACTGGAACTAGGCGCGCTGCTCATCGCCCTGCGCATCAAGGGCGAATCGCTGGCCGAACTGGCCGGCTTCTACCGCGCCATGCAGCAGCGCCTGCTGCGCCTCGATCCGCCGGCGGGCCGGCCGCTGCCGGTGGTGCTGCCAAGCTACAACGGCGCCCGCCGCCAAGCCAACTTGACGCCGCTCTTGGCGCTGCTGCTGGCACGGGAGGGCGTGCCGGTGCTGGTGCACGGCGTCACCGCGGACCCCAGGCGAGTGACCAGCGCCGAGGTGTTTGCGGCGCTCGGCAGGGCACCCTGCCGCGATGCCGTGGCCATCGGGCAGGCACTGTGGCAGGCCGGTCCGGCTTTCGTCCCGGTCCAGGCGCTCTCGGCAGGCATGGACATGCTGCTGCAATTGCGCGGGCGCCTGGGGCTGCGCAACAGCACGCATACCCTGGCCAAGCTGGCCGATCCCTTTCATGGGCACTCCTTGCGGGTGGCGAGTGTGACGCATCCGGAGTATCTTGTGCGCACGGGCGAGTTTTTCCGTGCCACCGGCGCGCGTGCGCTGCTGTTGCGCGGCTGCGAGGGCGAGGCCTATGCCAACCCCAGGCGGCGGCCGCGCATGATCTATTTTCACGACGGCGTGGAGGAAGTGCTGGTGGAGGCGGAAGAGGGCGTCGTTGCCGAACTGCCGGCGCTGGCAGCGGCCATGGATGCCGGGACGACGGCGCGCTGGACACGCGAGGTGCTGGACGGGTGCATCGCCGTCCCGCCCCCGCTTAAGGCGCAGGTGTCAGCCATTCTGCGCATCTGTCGCGGTTGACTGGAGGGAACATCATGAACGACAAGCAGATCGTCGCCATCGAGGCGGCAAGGCGGGTAGAGGACGGCATGCTGGTCGGGCTCGGCACCGGCTCCACCGCCAATTTTTTCATCGAGGAACTGGCACGGCGCCACCGCGAGGATGGCCTGCGGGTGACCGTAGCGGCGAGTTCGGTGGTGAGCACCATCAAGGCGCAGTCGCTGGGGCTGCCGCTGCTGGCGCTGGAGCACTTGGGCCGGCTTGACCTCTACGTAGACGGCGCCGACGAAGTGACACCGGATCTCACCCTGCTCAAGGGGCGCGGTTATGACCTGGTGCGGGAAAAGCTGCTGGCGCGTGCCGCCGGGCGCTTCGTGGTGCTGGTGGACGCCAGCAAGCTGGTGGGCCGCATCGGCGAGAAATACCCGATTCCCGTGGAAGTGATGCCCTTCTCCTGGCAGATGGTGAAGCGCAGCCTGGAAAGCTTGGGCGGGCGCGGCGACCTGCGCCGGAACGCCGCCGGGGACGGGCTTGCCATCACCTCGCACGGCAGCCTGGTGCTGGACATGGTGTTCAACCCCGCGCTGGACGGCGCGACCCTGGATGCAGCGCTGAACGCTACACCGGGCGTGGTGGAGCACGGCATCTTCCGCAATCTCGCCAACAGCGTGCTGGTGGCGGCGGACGGCAGGGTGGAAGAGCGGCGGGCGGGCTAAGCCTAGCCCGCCCGCGCGAGGCTCAGAGCTTGCCGAGCACGGTTTCCACGTTGGAGACCTCGAACTTGCCCGAGGCCTCCACACCGAGATACTGCACCACGCCGTCATCGACGATCATGGCGAAACGGTAGCAGCGGATGCCCATGCCGCCGGCGGTGAGATCGCGCTCCAGCCCCAGCTTCTTCACGTATTCGGCGCTGCCATCGGCCATCATGCGCACCTTGCCGCCGGCCTGCTGTTCGCGCCCCCAGGCCGCCATGACGAAGGCGTCGTTGACGGCCACGCACCAGATTTCGTCCACGCCCCTGGCCTTGAGCTCGGCGTGGTGCTCAACGTAGCCCGGCAGGTGGCGGGCCGAACACAGCGGGGTGAAGGCGCCGGGTACGCCGAAAATCACGATCTTTTTGCCCTTGACCTGCTCCAGCACGTCCACCGGCTGCGGGTTCATGGGACAGCCGTTGGCGGGGTCGAATTCAGTGCACTCGGTGAGCCTGCCCTCCGGCAGACGGTCTCCTGCCTGTATGGTCATGATGGTTCCTCTTGCCTGTGGTGATGGGGGATCGATGCAGCCAAGCATTGCACATGCGCGCGCCGATGTCAAAGCCTCTCCCACAAAAACCGTATATTTTTCATGGTCTTGTACGGATGGATCGAGGCCGGCGTATGCGTTTATGATGTCATTCTGTCCACACAACCCGAGGTGTATCCCATGAAGGAAACCGGAAAACTGCGCTGGGGCATACTCGGCGCCGCGCGCGTCAACGAGCGCCTGCTGCCCGCCATCGTCGCCGCGCCCAATTCCGAGCTGGTGGCCATCGCCAGCCGCCGCCCCGGCGCCGCGGCGGAAACGTTGCGCCGGCATGCGCCGCAACTGGAAGGCGTGCGCATCCACGACGGTCTGGATGCGCTGCTGGAAGACCAAGCGGTGCAGGCCGTGTACCTGCCGCTCGCCAACTACGAGCACGCAGAATGGGCGCTACGCGTCATTCGCCATGGCAAGCACGTGCTTATCGAGAAGCCCATGGCACTCACCGTGGCCGACATCGATGCCATTGCCGTCGCCGCGGCCGGGCAGGGCGTCACCGTGATGGAGGGTTTCATGTACCGCTTTCACCCGCAGCATGCGCGGGTACGCGAGCTGCTGGACAGCGGCCTCATCGGCGACATCCGCTATGTGCGTGCCTGTTACTCCTTCCTGATGCGGCCGGCGCGCATGTACCGGCTGGCCCTGGACAGCGACCACGGCGGCGGCGCCATGTGGGATATCGGGCCTTACGCCATGCACGGCCTGCGCGGCGTGTTCGGCGGAGAGCCGCTCGCGGTGAGCGCCATGGCCACCCATGCCGACAGCGGCGCGGACGTGTCCATGAGCGCCGTGCTGGATTTCGGCGCCGGCCGCCGCGGGCATTTCGACATCGGTTTTGACTGCGCGCGCCGTTCCGAATACGAGATCACCGGCACCCTGGGGCGGTTGCAGTGCCATACGGTGTGGCAGCTCCCTGGCGACGTGCCGGTGATCTCCTGGTACTGCGATGACGGCCGCCGCGGCGAGGAACAACTGTTGCCGGCCAACCACTTCAACCTGGAAATCGAGCACTTCAGTGACTGCGTGCTACACGGCCGGTCGCCGCTGCTCACGCTGGCCGATGCCCGCGCCAACTGCCGCGCCATCGTGGCGACGCTGCAATCGGTGCGCGAGGGCGGGGTGGTCCGGCTGGACTGAGGCAAGAGCGGGGCGGGATGTTATAATGCGCGCCCCTTATGTTTTCAGGATGCAGGATCAACCATGAGCAAAATCACCGTCGTGCACAACCCGAGCCAGGCGCAACTGGACAAGCTGGGCGTTTCCCGGTGGCCCATCTGGGAAAAGGAAGTTTCCAGGTTCCCGATCGACTTCGGTTCCACCGAATGTGCTTACGTGCTGGAAGGCGAGATCCTGGTGACGCCCCGGGGCGGTGAGCCGGTACGCATCGTCGCCGGCGACCTGGTGGCATTCCACGCCGGCCTCGACAGCCAGTGGGAAGTGGTCAAGCCGCTGCGCAAGCACTACAGCTACGATTTCCCCAACGGTTTCTGATCGTGGCGGCCCCGCTGCGGCCGGTCAGACCGCGGCCTGCCGTTGCGGCTGATCCTGCTCATCCGGCGGCGGGGCGGTCCGGTTCATTTCTTCCCGGTTGAGGAAGTAGTAGCAGACCCGTTTGCCCGGCCGCAAGTAGTCATAGACTTCCTGCGGCAGTTGCGCGGGGCGCAGGCACTTGGCGATACTGAGGCCCTGCTGTTCGCCGAGATCGAGGATGAGCGGCGTTTCCGGCGCCACCTTGGGCGTGTGCAGCATCACCAGCGGCAGCAGCGGCTTGACCGGGTTGACCGTCATCACCAGACCATGGGCGCCATTGGACAACTGCACCACGCTGCCCGGCGGATAGATGCCCAGCGACTTGATGAACAGCTTGAGGTAATCCGGCTCGAATTTGTGGAATTCGGTCGTGTACAGGTGCGCCAGGGTTTCGTAGGGCGTCATCGCGTGGGCCGGGTTGATCGGGTTGCACAGATTATCGTAGGTGTTCACCAGCGCGAGGATGCGGGCCAGGGGGTCGATCTGGTCGCGCATCAGCCGCTGCGGATAGCCCGAGCCGTCGATGTATTCGTGGTGCTGGAGGATGATCCGGGCGACCGTTTCCGACAACCCGGCGTCCAGCGCCAGCCGCGCGCCCTGTTCGCAGTGCTGGTCGCGGTAGGCCTGGTGATGCACCGTGTCGTCCTTGCTGACATCGTGGAACAGCGCCGCGAGACCCAGGTCGCGCGCGTCGGCATCCGACATGTCCAGCGTTTTCGCCATCATCAGGGCCAGCACGGTGACGTTGAGCGCATGCACGTAGTTCTCCGGCCTGCCCGTGCGGTTGCCGATGGCATGCAGCACCACGTCCTTTTCCGTGACCGCGGAGTTGACCAGACGGGTGACCAGGTTTTCCGCGGCAGTGCGCGATTCCACCGGTTTGTAGGCAAGCTGGCGCAGGATGTCACGCGCCGCCTGCGCATCCTGCTGGAAATCCCTTTCGCTGCGCTCCACCACGCGGCGCAGTTCCATCAGCCGCTCCGAACGCAGGCGCAGCCTGGCGGGTTCTGCCTGCGGCGGTGGCGGCGGCTCGGCAACGGCCATGGTTGCGGGTTCTTCGGGCGGGGGCAGCGGCCCGCGATCGCTGCGCAGCGGGTCGTAGCGGATTCGCCCGAGGTGCAGGGCGCGCAGCTTGTCGATCTGCTTCTGGTCGCGGATCTTGAAGTTGCTGAAGGTGAAAGGGTGATCCATCCACCCCAGGTCGAGATGGACGTAGAGGCCGATGCACAACTGCTCGGGCAGGATGTAGTGCGCTTCGTCGTTCATGGCCGTGGTGCTCCTGCATGTTGACGCACCGTTCGGGGCCACTACCCCTGCGGCGCGCGGTCCGCGGGAGAGCGACGGCCGGAGTGCCGGCACATGCCCATGCCAGCCTTCCCGCGGATGCGCGCATGCGCCGACCCCGCAGGAACGATATGCCCTTGATGGATGGACGCATCCAGCAATCCCGCCGTCGTAGGAATTTCCCTTAGACCGGTGACTTTGCGTCCCCACCTTTCGATGGGTTTGCCCTTGCCGGCACGCCTGGCACATCCGGACTGGCCGGTCCGCCAAACGCACCTCCTACCCTGATGCTTGCACAGTTGCACCCGTTGCGCAAACCCAGGCTGACGAGCGTGATCGGACGGCCGACGAATGGCGGTTCAGCGCAGTTCCGCCCTGACGTTGACCAGGTGCACCGTAGTCTGGCGCTTGCCCGGCGGATAGTAGCCGAAATAGATCACGGAGACCGCGACCAGTTCCTCGCAGCGCACCCCGTATGCCCTGCCGGCATCCTCCAGAAACTGGCCGTGGCGGGTGTAGCGGCGCGGAGCGCCAGCCAGCTTGGCGCGGGTGACGTTCTTGCGGTCCAGCAGCGCCACCTGGTAGCTGACGGCATCCCAGTTGATGTCGCGCATGCGGTTGGTGACGCGCAGCGCAACCGCGCAGTCGCCGCCCTGCGGCTGCTTTTGCAGTTGCATGTGCACCAGGGTGTCATGGGTGCGCACGGGGCGGTCGCGGCGAACGTCCGTGGCGCACCCTGCCAGCATCAGGGCGCACAGGGCGGCGACAAGATGCGACGGCGGCAGGGGCAGCAGGGGAATGCGCGCCGACAGGGCGGGTCTGCGTGCGCCGCCGCTCATTTTTTGATCTCGGTGATCTTGGAGCCTTCCAGCGAGAGGTTGTACATCAGCCCCTGGTTGGAGAAGACGAAGCCGATAATGGGCTCCTTGGCCGTTTCGGTGCTGATCTCCCCGCCCGCGCCCAGCGTCGCCAGGGCCACGCTGCCGTCCACGCCGGCTTCCCAGCCGCTGCTGTTGCGGAACCCGGAAAGCGCCTGTTTGTTCATGAACAGGATGATCTGCGAGCGTGCCTGCGCGCCGAGCTGGAAGCCGATGGAAGCGGAGGCGATGTTGTAGTAGGCCACCGTCTTGCCGTTGACCAGCAGGGCGCCCTCGCCGTATTCGCCGCCGATGCCGATACCGGCCTTGATGATGCTGGGAAACACCAGCATGCCCACAGCCTTGCCGGCGAGGGTCTTGCCGGCAAGGCTGTGCTGGTAGAAATTCTCCAGGGTTTCCTGCACCCTGGCGTCGATTTCCGCCCTGGAGGCGGCGTGCGTCGCGGGGGCGGCTAGCAGTGCGAGCAGCAGGGCCAGCAGGGCCAGGGGTTGGTGCCGGATCATGTCGTTCTCCCTCGGTGTGTTTTCAGGTGATGATCGTCCGCGTGTCCGGGAATCAGCCGCGCGTCGTAGTGCCGGGCGTGCTCCGCGAAGCGGGTGCGGACCCAGTCATGCAGATCGCGCAGGGCCTGCACTGTGTTGCCCTGGTTGTTCTGCGCGGTGCAGGCGGCCACCATGTCGGACATATCCCGCAGCAGCGCGGCGTGTGCGGCGCGATGCCGGCGCAGGTCGTCATCGCTGGCATGGCCCAGTTTCTCGCGCATGATGGTTTCCTCGTGCTCAAAATGCTCGGCGACGAAGTCCATGAGATCGTGGAGGAAGGAAGGCAGCCTGCCCTGGCAGGCCGCGCGCTTTTCGCGCTCACAGCCCTCGCAGCTCCGGGCGTCGGCCAGCTCGCTGCAGGTGTCGAGCAGATGCCGCAGGATGAGCTCCAGCCGTGCGTGCTCGTGCTCGATAAGGCGCAGATCTTCGTCATCGAGGGGAGCGGCACTGGCTGCGTTCGGCGTCATCGGAGGTCTCTCAGCCCTTTCCCAGCCCGCCTTTGCTCAGCATGCCAGGGCCGGCTCGCCGTGATAACCGAGCCCGGCCGGCGCGGTGCCACCCTTGCGCACGCGCACCGCGCAATACTTGACCTCGGCGATCTTGGCGTAGGGGTCCAGTGCCTGATTGGTGAGCTTGTTGGCCGCCGCCTCGTAATAGCAGAAGGCGATGAACACCGAGCCCGGCGGAATGCCGTCGTCGGCGCGGACGAACAGCGACACCTCGCCGCGGCGCGATTCCACGGTGGCGATGTCGCCCGGCGCAAGGCCCAGCGCCTCCATGTCGAGCGGATGCATGCTCACCGTGGGGCCTGGCTCGATGGCATCCAGCACCGAGGCGCGCCGCGTCATCGAGCCGGTGTGCCAGTGTTCGAGCTGGCGGCCGGTGATGAGCACCATGGGATAGTCGTCGTCGGGCCGCTCGGCAGCGGGAATGATGTCGGCGGGCACCAGTTTTGCACGGCCGCCGGGCCGCGGGAAGCTTTCGGTGAAGATCACTTCCTCGCCCGGGTCGCCCTCGTGCTCGCACGGGTAGGTCACGGCGTCGTCACGCTCCAGCCGTTCCCAGGTGATGCCGGCGATGGATTGCATGGCGCGGCGCATTTCCTCGAATACCTCGCGCGGGCCGTCGTAATTCCAGTCCAGTCCCAGGCGGCGGGCGATTTCCTGGATGATCCACAGATCCTGGCGCGCGTCACCAGGCGGATCGACGGCCTGCCGTCCGAGCTGGACGATGCGGTCGGTGTTGGTGAAGGTGCCGGTTTTCTCGGCATAGGAGGAGGCGGGCAGGATGACATCGGCCAGATAGGCGGTCTCGGTCATGAAGATGTCCTGCACCACCAGGTGCTCCAGCCTGGCCAGCCCCTCGCGCGCGTGGTTGCTGTTGGGGTCGGACATGGCTGGATTCTCGCCCTCGATGTACATGCCCTTGATGCGCCCCTCGGAGGCGGCATCCATGATCTCCACCACGGTGAGGCCGGGCTTGCCGTCCAGCGCGGTGTCCCACAGCCGCTCGAAGCGGGTGCGCGCCTCGGGGTCATCCACGCGTTGGTAGTCCGGAAAGACCATGGGGATGAGGCCGACGTCGGATGCGCCCTGCACGTTGTTCTGGCCGCGCAGGGGATGCAGGCCGGTGCCGCGCCGGCCGATCTGGCCGGTGATCATGGACAGGGCGATCAGGCAGCGGGCGTTGTCGGTGCCGTGCACGTGCTGCGACACGCCCATGCCCCACAGGATCATGGATGCCCTGGAGGTGGCGAACAGACGTGCCACCTCGCGCAGGGTCTGCGCCGGAATGCCGCAGATCGGTGCCATCGCCTCGGGCGAGTAACCCCGGACGTTGTCCCTCAGTGCCTCGAAGTTCTCGGTGCGGTTCCTGACGAATGCCTCGTCCACCAGGCCCTCGTGGATGATGACGTGCAGCATGGCGTTGAGCATGGCGACGTCGGTATCCGGCTTGAATGGCAGGTAGTAGGCGGCGTGGCGTGCCAGCTCGGTGCGGCGCGGGTCCATCAGGATGAGTCTGGTGCCGCGCTTGACCGCGTTCTTGATGAAGGTGGCAGCGACCGGGTGGTTGACGACGGGGTTGGAGCCGATGATCATCACCACTTCGGCATGCTGCACGTCGGCCACCGGGTTGGATACCGCGCCGGAGCCCACGCCTTCCAGCAGCGCGACCACGCTGGAGGCGTGGCACAGGCGCGTGCAGTGATCGACGTTGTTGGTGCCGAAGCCGGTGCGCACCAGTTTCTGGAACAGGTAGGCCTCCTCGTTGCTGCCCTTGGCCGAGCCGAATCCGGCCAGCGCATACTTGCCGTCGCGAGCCATGATGCGCTTCAGGCCATCGGCGGCGAAATCCAGCGCCTCTTCCCAGGTGGCCTCGCGGAAGGCGACGTACGGATTGGCCGGATCCAGCTCGGCATGCGGATCCTTGGGCACGTCCGGCTTGCGGATCAAGGGTCGGGTCAGACGCTGCCGGTGCGCCGCGTAGTCGAAGCCGTAGCGCCCTTTCACGCACAGGCGGCCGTGGTTGGCGGGACCGTCGCGTCCGGTGACGCGGATGATGCGATTGTCTTTCACGTGATAGGTGAGCTGGCAGCCGACGCCGCAGTAAGGGCAGCCGGAATCCACCGTCCGGTCGGGCTCGACGAGCGCCGAGCCGTTGCCGGGCGCGAGCGCGCCGGTGGGGCAGGCCTGCACGCATTCGCCGCAGGTGACGCAGGTGGAATCTCCCATCGGGTCGCCGAGGTCGAACACGATTTCGGCATGCGGGCCGCGAAAGGCGTAGCCGATAACGTCGTTCACCTGCACTTCGCGGCAGGCGCGCACGCAGCGCGTGCACTGGATGCAGGCATCCAGGTTGACGGCGATGGCGGGGTTGGACAGATCGGGGCCGGGGCTCTGCCGCGGCGCGAAGCGCGGCCTGTCCACACCCATCCTGACCGCCCACTGCCTGAGCTCGTTGTCCAGGGTGTAGTCGCGCTCGGGCATGTCCGCCAGCAGCAGCTCCAGCACCATCTTCTGCGCGGCGAGGGCGCGCGGGCTCGCGCTCTGTACGTCCATGTCCGGTGCTGGGGCGCGGCAGCAGGAGGGCGCCAGCACGCGCTCGCCCTTGATCTCCACCATGCAGGCGCGGCAGTTGCCGTCCGGGCGCAGGCCATCCTTGTAGCACAGGTGCGGGATTTCGGTGCCGCTGCGGCGTGCCGCCTGCAGGATGGTTTCGCCTTCGATGGCCTCGATGCGTTCGCCGTTGAGCAGGAACGGGATGGTGTGGGCAGGTGCGTTCATGGCCGTGCTCCTCCGCCTACTTCAGTTCGTCCGGGAAATATTGGATCACGCAGCGCAGCGGGTTGGGGGCTGCCTGGCCCAGACCACAGATGGATGCATCCATCATAGCCGCCGACAGTTCCTCCAGCAATGGCTGGTCCCAGTAGGGTTTCTGCATCAGCTGCACCGACTTGGCGGTGCCGACGCGGCACGGCGTGCATTGGCCGCAGGATTCGTCCTCGAAGAACTTCATGGCGTTGAGCGCGAGGTCGCGCGCGCGGTCGTGCTGCGAGAACACCACCACGGCAGCGGAGCCGATGAAGCATCCATGGGGGTTGAGGGTGTCGAAGTCGAGCGGGATGTCACCCAGGCTAGCGGGCAGGATGCCACCCGAGGCGCCGCCGGGGAAGTAGCCGTAGAACTCGTGACCATCCTGCATGCCGCCGCAGTATTCGGCGATCAGCTCGCGCACGGTGATACCGGCCGGGGCGAGGTGCACGCCGGGCTGCTTCACCCGGCCGCTCACCGAGAACGAGCGCAGGCCCTTGCGGCCGTGGCGGCCATGCGCGGTGAACCATTCCGGGCCTTTCTCGACGATCTCGCGTACCCAGTACACCGATTCCATGTTGTGCTCCAGGGTGGGCCGACCGAACAGCCCGACCTGCGCCACGAACGGTGGACGCAAGCGCGGCATGCCGCGCTTGCCCTCGATGGATTCGATCATGGCCGATTCCTCTCCGCAGATGTAGGCGCCGGCACCGCGGCGCAGCTCGATGGGCGGCAGGGGTGCGGGCGGATCGGCCTGCAGCGCGGCGAGTTCGCGGGTGAGGATCTGGCGGCAGCCGGCGTATTCGTCACGCAGGTAGATGTAGATTTTCTCGATGCCCACCGCCCAGGCGGCGATCAGCATGCCTTCCAGGAAGCGGTGCGGGTCGCGTTCCAGATAGTGGCGATCCTTGAAGGTGCCCGGTTCGCCCTCGTCGATGTTAACCGCCATCAGGCGCGGGGCCGGCTGCCCGCTCACGATGCGCCACTTGCGGCCCACCGGGAAGCCGGCCCCTCCTAGGCCGCGCAGTCCGGAGTTCTCCATGATGGCGATGAGTTCCCCGGCATTGCGGCGGCCTGCCACGCAATCGCGATAGAGCCGGTAGCCGCCCTCGGCGAGATAGCGGGCATAGGGGAGGTAGTCGGTGACCGGGGCCTCGATGGCCCCGGCGGCAACGGCCTGCTGCACGCCGGCCGTGCCGGCGTGGTCGATGGGGTTCTGGCCGACCACGGCGACGGGGGCATGCTGGCAGCGCCCCACGCAAGGCACCGGCTGCACGCGCACGTCTGCGCCCAGTGCGCACTTCAGTGCCTCGATGAGGTCGTGTGCGCCGGCCATGGCGCAACTCAGCGATTCGCACACCCTGACCGTCAACGGCGGCGGCGAAGCCTCGCCTTCCTTGACCACGTCGAAATGGTGATAGAAGGTGGCGACTTCATACACTTCGGTCTGCGCCAGCTTCATTTCCGCGGCGAGTGCCACGAGGTGCCGGGCCGAGATGTGGCCGCAGGTGTCCTGGATACGGTGCAGATGCTCGATCAGCATGTCGGGCGAGCGCAGGGCGTCCCCCAGCAACGCCTGCACCTCGGCGAGGGCAGCAGGCTCCACCACGCGGCCCTTGGGCTTGCCGAACTTTTTTCCGAAATCCGTCACCTTGATTGTCTGTTCCGACATGCCTTGATCTCCGCGCGCGGCCTAACTGAACACCAGGATTTCACCCTTGCCGTCATTGGCCAGGTCGCCGGCATGGCGCCGTACCCGGTTCTGGCTGATTTCGGCAAACCGGGTCGGCAGCCCGCGGAAGGACTTGAACATCAGGCTCAGGAAAGGCAGGGTGTGGCTGCCGCAATCCTGCAGGGTGGCGTGCAGTTTCGGGTTGTGAAACAACAGCAGGGTGCCGCGCCGCATGCCGTAGCCGACGTAGTCGCCCACCGAGCCCAGCACGCCGATGGTGCCGGCCAGCATGCGCGAGGCGCAATAGGCACCGGCGTTGCCTTCGATGAGCACGATGCCGCGCCGCATCTGGTCGCCGGCGCGGTCGCCGGCATCGCCGGTGACGATGACCACACCGCCCTTCATGCCCCTGCGCTCGCCGGGAATGGCAGCGGCGAGGAAATCGCCGGCGTTGCCGTCGATCCGGATCATGCCGCCGCCGAGGCCGCTGGCGGCATAGGCGCCGGCGTTGCCGACGACTGTGATGTCGGCCTGCCGGGCCTGGAAACCCAGATAGGCGCCGACATCGCCGTGCACCGTGATGCTGCCGCCCTGCAGGTGCGCGCCGATGAAATCCAGCTTTTCGTTGCCATTGTTGAACACGATGCGACCGGCATCCTGGCCGCCGATGTCAAACAGGCGGTCCACGCGCAACCTGCGGTTGCCGCTGTGGAGCTCGATGGCGGCAATCTCGGCCGCCGACTTGCCGGCCAGCCGGTCGGGCGTCAGCGGCGAGCAGTCGACGCGCTGCTGTGGCTCGGCTTTCAGGGTGAAGGTCAGCGCGCTCATGCCATGATCTCCCGCAGCTTGAAGTGGAACTGGCCCAGCTTGCCTCCGTAGTTACCGGCGGAAATACGCCGGATGCCGTTGGCGGCGCCCAGCTCGCAGGCGGCCAGGATGCCGGCGCGCATGGCCCGGTTGATGTCGTCCGTCGTCAGCCCGTCGATGACGATTTCCATGACCGATTCGATCTCCGGCGACAGTTCGCTCGCGGTGATGCCTTTTAACGTCGGACAGAAGGCGTCGTTGGTGGAGGCGGTCAGCGTCTTGTACCTGGAGCCCACCTTGGAGCCGGAGCGCACCACGCCGCCGGGGAAGGGCATGATGACGTTGGGGACCTTCTGCATGGCGACGATGGCGGCCTCGCAGGCGGCCAGGGCCTGCGGTTGGGATTCCGCCAGGATCAGGAAATTGCCGCCGCCCACCGCGCGGATCATGCCGGTGGTCTCCTCGCACAGGAACTCGCCGTCCATCACCGGCACGCGCCAGTAGCGGCGGCCGTTGAACTGCTTGGAAATCTGGAAGCCGTCGCCGAAGAAGCGCAGGTTCTTGGACAAGGGGATGCGGGTGATCTCCGGGTAGCCGTCGTCGATGCCGGAGAAGGCCGCCGTGGTCGGGCAGGTGAGGATGCACTGACCCATGCGCGTCTCCAGTTGCTTGGTCAGCACGCCGCTTCCCATGGCGAACAACAGCACGGAAACGCCGGGGCGGCCGTCGGGGGTTTCGTGCGGCTCCAGCTCGCACTCGATGCCGGCTTCCACGCCGCAGGCGATGACGGAAGTGGCGAAGCCGGTCATGGATGCCGCCGCGATGCGCGCCCACCTGTGGTTCTGCGCGGTGATAAGGACGCGCGTGCCGCGCATGCCGAAGGCTTCGGCGAAGGTGTCGTCGATGCTGACGCCGTTGACGATCATGGCGCTGCCTTGTGAGGGGGGTGGAAAGTCGTCATTGGCTCTTCTCCCTGCGACCCTTGCACTCATGCACGACGACGTGACCGCGGCCGTCGTCGGCGATGTGCTGCCCGGTCACCTTGACGTGCTCCATTTTCACCGTATGGAAGTGGTCGTAATACCTGGCGATCTCCTGCTCGATGGTGTGGTCGAACTCGGGCTTGACGGCGTGCGTCGCGCCCCAGGTGACCTTGACCACCTGGCCGTCCCTGACCACCAGCTCGCCGTCCTTGAACACGTAGTCCGGCCTGGCGAACATCTTTTCGCGGTCGGCATGCTCGGTATAGACCGTGATGTCGGCCGCCGCGCCCACGCCCAGGTGACCGCGATCATGCAGGCCCACCAGTTTGGCGGCGCCGGCGCGGGTCATGATGGCGATCTCGTAGAGTGTGTATTCGCGGTCGATGGAGGCCAGCGTGCTCATCGCCCGGGCATCCGGGTTGATGTGCGAGAAGACGTCGTTGCGGAAGGACTTGTCCATCAGCAGCCGGATGAGATGCGGGTAACTGGTGAAGGGCGCACCGTTGGGGTGGTCGGTGGTGAGGAAGACGCGCCAGGGGTCGTCCACCAGCAGGAAGATTTCCAGCCCGATGACCCATTGCAGGGCGTTGACGAAATCCTGATCCCGGTACTTGAACGGCACGACTCCGCAGCCGGCTTCGCATTCCGCGTCCATGCACACCCACTTCCTGGGGTCGGCGTGGCCGGCATTCCTGAACTGCTGCATGGAGTCCCCGGAAGTGGTCACGGTCTGGCCGAACAGGACCTGGCCGACGTCCGCGGAGACATGCCGGTTCCGGTTGATGGCCTCGGCGATGCGCGCCGCGCCCGAGGAAAACTTGCGGTCGCCCTCGGTGCCATAGCTGTGGAACTGGATGTGGGTGAGGTGGATGGGGTAGCCGTCCACGCCGCCCATGGTGTTGAGCGTGGTCTCCACGTTGCCCGGCACGCCCAGGTTGTTGCCGTGGACGTGCAGCGGGTGCGGGATGCCCAGCTCGTGGACGGCGCGCGACAGGCATTGCAGCACCTCGCGCGGGGTGACGCCGTAATGGCGGTTCTGCTCGTCCAGATCCAGCATGCGCTGGTTGAACTTGAAGGCGCTGATGCCGCCGGCATTGACCACCTTGATGCCCATGGCCTGGCTGGCGTGCAGGGTCCAGGCAACGAAGTCGTTGATGGCGTTCTGGTCCTTTTTGGCTGCCAGCATGCGCAGGAACAGGTCGTCGCTGCCCAGCATCACGTAGCCGCCCTTGTCGATGATGGGAATGTCGCCCATCTCCAGATGGGTCTGCCGCGCATTGATCGGCAGGATGGCCGGCTCGAAGCCGGCGGTATAGCCCATCTCGGCATAACGGTAGCCGGTGGTGAGCGTGGACGGGACGGCGTGGCCGCAGCCGGCGCGGCACAGTTCGGTGTGGGCCACGGGATCCCGGCGATGGTCTTCCGGCAGCATGGTGCGCGCGATGTTGACCTTGCCGCCGCCGATGTGGGTGTGCATGTCGATGGCGCCGGCCATCACGACTTTGCCGGCCAGGTTGTATTCCTGATCGATTTTTTCGCCGTCGCGCGGGCGCTCGACGATGCGGCCGTCACGAACGTAGAGGTCCATGACCTTGCCGTCGATGCCGTGCGCCGGATCATAGACGGTGCCGCCGGTGAGTTTGAGCAACATGAATCCGCTTCCTTACAGTGCCTGTTCGATGGCGGTCAGCACGGCGGCCAGAGGGGGCAGGGGGCTGTCACGCAACTGCATGAGCGGCAGCGAAACCGTGCTGTCGCCGCGGAAGGCGACGCCGCCGTGATCCACGCCCGGCACGCCGGTGGGGATGAAGACCGCGGGCTCCTGCACGCATTCCATGTCGGGATGCCCGCATACGATGGTGGGCAGCGTGCCGGCGGGCGGCGGGCGCAGCGGATCCAGCGTGGAAATCCACAACAGGGCATCCGCTTCGCCGCTCGCCAGCAGCCTGTCCGTGGAAAAATGGTAAGGGTCGTACTCCGGATAGCCGCGACCATACGAGGTGCGCAACGGATAACCGGAAATCCAGGAAGCCACCTGGTAGGCGGTGGTCTCGCCGCCATTGCCGCCCAGCGGCAGCCCGGAACTGCGGGTAGCGGCGTTGAGGGCCACCACCAGTTGGGCCAGGCCCTGCACGGTGAGTTCGCCGTGCGCCAGCGCCAGCGCCGAACTGCTCCAGGCGATGACGCTGTATTTCGCCGCCTTCAGACGCTCGGCCAGCCTGGCGAGCCCGGCCGTGGCGATGCCGGCGATATCCGCCGCGGCGAGCGTCCGACCGGCCACCAGCGCGCGCAGCGCCGCGACCACTTCCGGCAGGCGGTCAGGATCGCACGGCAGCACCTCGGGCCGGCGCCCGTCGGGCGACACCCCGGCGCCGGTGTCGATGTCGCGGCCGCCCAGATAGACGATTTCGCGGCTGGCAGTGTCCTGGCCGAACATCGATTCCCGGTTCCACACTGCGCGCTCGAAGAAGCGCGGGAAGGCGCTGACCACGTCGGTGCCGACGATAACCAGCAGATCCACGCGGTTGCGCACTTCGGTGAGGGTGGTGACCATCCAGCCGGAATTCTGCACCACCTGGATGTTGCGCATGAAGGCGCCGGAATTCATGTGGTCGAGGGTCGCGCCGACCCTGTCGGCAAGGGCGAGCGCCGCGCGCATGCCCTGCACCTCGGTGGCGAGGCCGGCGATGAGCGGTTGCCGCGCGCAGCCGAGGAGTTGTGCGGCGCGCGCCACGGCGGCCTGCAGGGTGGCGGGCCTGCCCTCGACGCGGGGCGAGGGGGCGTGCGGTGCGCGACCGAAAAAGGCCACACTTTTCTGGCAGCCGTTCTCGCGCACCGTCAGCCTGCCATCGGCATCGCGGTCCACGGTGAGATCGTCGCACAGCAGGCCGCAGGCTGGGCAGGTGACGGCCTCATGGGTGGCCGCCCGGGCAAGGTCGTTCATTTGGATACTCATCCCGTATGCAAAACTCATCACCGTTGGGCGCGCGCTGCCGCGCCGGGATGATGCCAGGTCGTGGGGAAGGTTGCAGATTGCAGTAACCGATGGCCCGGCTGCCGTCATGGCAGCGCGCAGTGGCGGAATCATGCGACCGAACAGCGACAACCCAAACTCCAGCGCCGATTATCAGTGGAAAAAAATGGAGCGTCAAGGCGAACGCCGCACAGGCAAAGCGTACAACCACGCGGGTGTCCGACGGAAAGGAAGTGCGGCGGATGCATTTGGGGAAGAAAAAACTCGCCTGCTGGGCTAAAATGCCGAACCGTCATTGCCAGTCGAGTTTTTTGCCATGTCCGACAGTCGTGTTCCGCAGCAGGTCCGGGTCATGACGACGGCGCGTCTGCACATGGGATTTCTCGATCTCAACGGCGGGCTGGGGCGACGTTTCGGCAGCATGGGGCTTGCACTGGAAGAGCCGGCGCTGGCCGTCGGCGTGCGCCACGCGCAGGAGTGGGCGGCAACAGGTGAGGGGGCCGAACGGGTACTGCGCCTGGCGCGGGATTTTGCCGCCGGGGCCGGCCTCTCCGGGGCCGCCGCGCTGCAAGTGGAATCGCACATACGCGAGCATGCCGGGCTCGGCTCCGGTACCCAGCTCGCGCTGGCAGTCGGCGTGGCGCTGTGCCGGCTGCAGGGGCGGGACATGCCGCTGGCCGAGGTGGCGGCGCTGTGCGGACGCGGCGCGCGCTCCGGCATCGGCATCGGTGCCTTCGAACGGGGCGGACTGTTGCTGGACGGCGGTCGCGGCGCACGGACGCAGGTGCCGCCCATCCTGGCGCGCCTGGAATTTCCCGCGGAATGGCGCGTGTTGCTGGTGCATGACCGCATCGCCACCGGCGTGCATGGCGGACAGGAACGGGAAGCCTTCCGCGCCCTGCCGGAATTTCCGGCGGCCGCATCCGCGGAAATCTGCCGGCGCGTGCTGATGCAGGCGCTGCCGGCGGTGGCGGAGCGCGACCTGGCGAAGTTCGGCGAGGCCATATACGCCATCCAGTGCCTGGTCGGCGATTATTTTGCCCAAGCCCAGGGCGGCGGACGCTACACCAGCGCGGCGGTCGGAGAGGTGCTGGAATGGCTGCGCGGCCAAGGGGTTGCCTGTGTTGGCCAGAGTTCGTGGGGGCCTACCGGTTTTGCCGTGGTGGAGAGCGCAGCCGCGGCGCAGTCCCTGCGCGAGGCGCTGTCGCTGCGCCACGCCGGCCAGCCCCATGTGGAATTCGGGATCAGCCGGGCACGCAACCGGGGCAGCGAGATCACGGAGCAATACGAGGGCGGCAGGGCCGTTCGCGGGGCAGTCAACTAGACGATGCATTTCAATGCGGCAGATTTTCTGGACTTTCAAGGGGGTAAAAGCACATGGAAAAACCGTACGTACTTCATTTCATCACGCCGGCCAAGAACGCCAGCCCGTTCGACGTGAACATGGCCTACGACGCCGGCTACGACAACATCGCCTCCTACACCAACGTCAACCTGGAGGAGGTGAAGGATCTGGTGCAGGATGCCATCTTCTCGCGCGGTCCGCGCGGGGTGTGGCGCACCGGCATGCTGATCGGCGGCCGTGACATCGACCTCGCCATGGACATGCTGGAGACCGCCAGAAAGTCCATGATCCCTCCTTTCGAAATCTCCGTGTTTGCCGATCCTTCCGGCGCTTTTACCACTGCCGGCGCCATGATGGCCATGGTGGAGCGGCAGCTCAAACGCAATTTCGGCGGAGATCTCGCCGGCCGCAAGATCAGCGTGTTCGGTGCCACCGGGCCGGTGGGCGGGTGCTCGGCCGTCATCGCCTCCCGGAGCGGGGCCGTCGTGGAGCTGGTGGCGCATCGCTCCGTTGCTGACGTGCAGGCCAGGGCGGAAGCCTACAACAAGCGCTACGGCACCAACATCGGCTACACCGACGGCAGCAGCGACGCCCTGAAGAAGCAGATCCTGCAGAGCACGGATGTCGCCCTGTGCTGCGCGGCCGCCGGCGTGCGCGTCATCACCTTGGAGCAGATGACCGGCTCGCCGACGCTCAAGGTGGTGGCCGACGTCAACGCCGTCCCGCCGACCGGTGCCGAAGGGGTGGACGTGATGGCGGACGGCAAGCCGATCGAGGGTACGAACGCCCTTGGTCTGGGGGCGCTCGCCATCGGCAATGTCAAGTACCAGGTGCAGCAGAACCTGTTCAAAAAAATGCTGGAAGGGCAGAGCCACGTATATCTGGATTTTCTTTCCGCATTTGAGACGGCGCGCAAGGATCTGGCCTGATACCCTCATCGTGGCCGCCGTCAGCGCCAGGCCGTTCGCGCGGGCGGCCGCCGCGGCGGGCTTCCGGGTCGTCGCAGCAGACGCGTTCGGCGACGCCGACACCCGTGCGTGCGCCGCGCTGACGCTGCGGCTGCGCCATGCCGACGGCGGCTTCGAGGCCGCCGGGGTACGCCGGCTGTTGCCGCTGCTGGCGGGCGGTGCCGGGCTCGTCTACGGCAGCGGTTTCGAGACGCAGCCGGCGCTGCTGGCCGAACTGGCCTGCTACGGCAATCTCCATGGCAATTCCGCGGAAACGGTCGGCATGCTCAAGCATCCCGGCCGTTTTTTCGCGCTGCTGCGCCGGCTGGGCATTCCGTTTCCGCAAACGCGGCGAGCGCCGCCGACGCAGCCAGCCGGCTGGCTGTCCAAGCTGGCGGGCGGCTCCGGCGGCGTGCACGTGGCAGCGGCCGTGGACGGCACGGCGGGCGGGCCGGCGCGCTACTTCCAGCGTCGGGTGCCGGGCCTGCCGTGTTCCCTGCTGTTCCTCGCCGATGGCCGTGACATCGTCGAGGTCGGCTGCAACCTGCAGTGGCTGGCGCCGGCAGCGAACATGCCGTACCGTTACGGCGGGGCGGTGAGCCGGGCACCGCTGCCCGGGCCGGTGCGTGCCGCCATGCGCGAGGCGGCGCAGCGCATCACGGTTGCGGCCGGCCTGCGCGGCCTCAACAGCCTGGACTGCATGGCCGACGGCGAGGCGGTGTGGGTGCTGGAAGTGAATCCGCGCCTTACCGCGAGCTTCGCCCTGTACGACATGACGGCGGCCGGCGCCAACCTGCTGCGGGCGCACCTTTCGGCCTGCGCGGGCAGGTTGGCGTGGCCTGCGCGGGAGGAGGAGGCCGGGGCGCATTTGATATACTATGCCCCCTTCGACGTCACTGTTCCGTCCGCAGTGGCCTGGCCGGCCTGGGTGGCGGACGTGCCGCGGGCCGGTAGCCGGGTGGCCGCGGGCGAGCCGCTATGCAGTATCATGGCCCGGGCGCCCGATGCCGCGGCCGCCACGGAGCTGGTACGGCAGCGGACGCGGGAACTACAGGAACGACTTCAACACGGACGGGAATAATTCATCATGAACGAAGGCAAACCGGATACCGCCCACTGGCCGAGCGTGAACACGCTCGCCGCCCCGCTGGTGGCGCATCTGCTGGACAACGCCGGGGTGCTGCGCCTGGGCGTGGAACGACACCCCGGCGGCGCCACCATCGTCGATGCCGGCATCCAGGCGCCGGGCGGCCTGGAGGCCGGGCGCCTGATCACGGAAATCTGCATGGGCGGGCTAGGACGCGTCACCCTGCATGCCCATCCGGCCTTTCCGCACTGGCCGTGGCAGCTCTCGGTGCATTCCTGCAATCCCGTCCTGTCCTGCCTGGGCAGCCAGTACGCCGGCTGGAGCCTGGCGCACGAGAAGTTCTTCTCGCTCGGCTCCGGCCCGGGCCGCGCCATGGCCGGCCGCGAAGAGCTATACAAGGAACTCGGTTACGCCGATCGCGCCGATTCCGCAGTGCTGGTGCTGGAAAGCGACAAGGTGCCGCCGCAGGAGGTGATCGACAAGGTGGCGCGCGACACCGGCCTTGCCGCCGACAGGCTCACCTTCATCCTGACGCCCACGCGCAGCCTGGCCGGCTCGGTGCAGATCGTCGGCCGCGTGCTGGAAGTGGCCATGCACAAGGTACACACCCTGCAATTCCCGCTGGCAGACGTGGTGGACGGCATGGCCAGCGCCCCGCTGCCGCCGCCGTCGCCGGACTTCCTCACCGGCATGGGGCGCACCAACGACGCCATCCTGTTCGGCGGCCATGCGCACCTCTTCGTCACCGGCAGCGACGAGGCGGCCGCCGAGCTCGCCCAAAACTTGCCGAGCAGCGCCTCGCGCGACTACGGCCGGCCGTTCGCCGAGGTGTTCAGGAGCGTCAACATGGATTTCTACAAGATCGACCCTTTGCTGTTCAGCCCGGCGGCGGTGACGGTGACCGCGCTGGAATCCGGCAGAAGCTTCCATGCCGGCAAGCTGGATGCCGCGCTGCTCGATCTGTCCTTCGGCTTTTCCGCCTAATTGAACAGGCGTATTCCCGTCTTCACCGACGACCCCGGCTGGCACGGCAGGCGCCTCCAGGAGGCGTTTGCCGCGCGCGGCTGCGAGGCGCTGTTCGTCTCGTTGCAAGACTGCGGCCTGGAACTGCTGCCGGGGCGGGCGGGGGTGCGCATCCCCGGCTTCGACGACAGCCTGCCGGAGGGTGTGTTCGTGCGCGGCGTGCCGGGCGGCACCTTGCAACAGGTGATCGCGCGCCTCGATCTCCTGCACGCGCTGAAACTGCTCGGCGTCACCGTGTACAATGACGGCCGCGCGGTGGAGCGCACCGTGGACAAGGCCATGACCAGCTTCCTGCTGCACCATCACGGCATCGCTACGCCGCCCACCTGGGTGTGCGAGTCGCGCGCGCAGGCGCATGCCGTCATGCTGCGCGAGACCATGGCCGGGCGCGTGCTGGTCATCAAGCCGCTGTTCGGCTCGCAGGGGCAGGGCGTGCGCCTGGTACGGCAGGGGGCGCCGTTCCCGCTGCCCATGGACGAGCACGTGGATGGTCTCTATTACCTGCAAGGCTACATCGACAGCGGCGAGGGCGCCTGGCACGACTACCGGGTGTTCGTCATCGGCGGCACCGTGGCCGGTGCCATGGTGCGCCGCGGCGCGAGCTGGGTGAACAACGTCGCCCAGGGCGGCCGCTGCGAACGGCTGCCGCCCGGCGGCGACATCGCCGAGCTGGCGCTGGCGGCGGCGCGCGCGCTGGACATCGACTACTGCGGCGTGGACGTCATCCGCGACCGCCGGGGCCGTCTGTACGTGCTGGAAGTGAACGGTATCCCCGCCTGGGGGGGCCTGCAAGGCGTGGTCGGCCACGACATCGCCCAGGCCCTGGTGGACGATTTCCTGGCCAGGATCACACATCGCAGCGCCACCCGCACATGCGCCCGATGACCACGCCCGCCAACACGCTTTCCGCCAGGCTGGCCGCCGCCTTCAGCTCCGCCTGCCTGGTCGAGCTGGAAGCGCTGAAGCCGGGCAACGTGCACATCTTCGCCGATGGCCACGGCATGACGCTGCAGGATTTCGTGGCGAGCGCAGAAGCCGCCGCCCAAGTCATCGCCGCGCCGCAACCGGGGGTGGGGGAGCGCATCCGGGCGACCGTGGCCGCCACCCAGTCGCGAGTCGGCTGCAATACCAACCTCGGCATCATCCTGCTTTGCGCGCCACTCATCCAGGCCATGCTGCATGGTCACGGCACCACCCTGCAGGCGCGCGTGGCCGGCGTGCTGCGCAGCCTCAATCTCGCCGACGCCGAGGCCGCCTTCCGCGCCATCGCGCAGGCGGCTCCGGCGGGGCTGGGGGAGAGCGGGGCGCATGACGTACACACGCCCCCCACGGTGAATCTCCTCGAAGCCATGCGTACCGCCGAACAGCGCGACCGCATCGCCTGGCAGTATGCGCACGATTTCGCGGACGTGTTCGCCATCGGCATCCCCACCTACCGCGAAACGCTGGCGCGCTGGGAACGGCCGGCATGGGCGGCGGGGGCGGTATACCTCGGCTTTCTCGCCGCCTTTCCCGATACCCACATCGTGCGCAAGCATGGCATGACGGCGGCTTCTGCTGTTCAGGCCGAGGCGGCAGGATACCTGCGCGCTTTTCTGGCGCAGGACAATCCCAAGCGCTACCAGCGCGCGCTGCTCGACTATGATGCCGAACTCAAGGCACGCGGCATCAACCCGGGGACCAGCGCCGATCTGACCGTCGCCAGCCTGCTGGCTGCGGAACTCGAAGACTGGCTTGCCGGTCGATGATGCAGTCCCGCCGCCACCTCCCGCGCGGCGCGACTGTGATATAGTCAGCGCTTTTGCAACAACCTGGCTCCGGCCGGAGCCTTATACACTGGAACAGAAAGCCTCGTCATGCTGGAAACATTCCGCGAACACTCCAAGGGCTGGCTGGTGAAAGCCTTGCTGGCGCTGATCGCCGTCACTTTCGCCCTGGTCGGGATCGAATCCTATCTCAACCAGGCCGGCTCCACCGTGCCGGTGGCGGAAGTGGATGGCGACAGGATCACCGTGCAGGAATACGACAACGCCGTACAGAACCTGCGTTACCGGCTACAGGCCGAGGGACAGACCGATCCCGCGCTGCTGGACGACCCGGGGCTGCGTCGGGCCCTGCTCGATGAACTGATCCGGCAGCGCCTGCTGGGCCAGGAAGCACGCGGAGCCGGTCTTACCCTGTCCGATGCCAGCCTGGGCAAGTACATCATGGAGCTGCCCGAGTTCCAGCGGGAAGGCCAGTTCTCGCAGGAGCGCTACGACCAGGTGCTGGCGCAGAACCGCCTGACTCCCACGCAGTTCGAAGATCGCATGCGCGGCGATCTCCTGGTGCAGAAGGTGGGCGACGGTGTGGCCGCCGCGGCCTTCCTGAGCAGCAGCCAGTTCGAGAGCATCGCGCGCATCGAACGCCAGCAGCGCGAGGTCAGCGTGGCGCGCATCCCGGCCGACGGTTTTCTGGGTCAAGTGACGGTGAGTGAGGAGCAGATCAGGGAATACTACGAAAAGAACCAGGAGCGCTTCCGCCTCCCCGAGCAGGTCAGGATCGAGTTCGTCCTGTTTTCCGCCAACAACCTCATCCCCACCATGCAGGTGACGGAGGAAGAGATGCGCAAGTTCTACGAGGACAATGCCGCGGAACTGCAGGGTGACGAACAGCGCCGCGCCAGCCACATCCTCATCAGCTTTGGCGTGGCAGCGGACGAGGCGGCCAAGCAGGCGGCTCGCGCCAAGGCCGAGCAGGTGCTGGCCGAGGTCAGGCAGAATCCCGGCGCCTTCGCCGAGCTGGCGAAAAAATACTCGCAGGATCCGGGTTCCGCCGAGGGGGGCGGCGATCTTGGCGTATTCGGCCGCGGCGCGATGGTCAAGCCGTTCGAGGACGCCGTCTTCGGCCTGCGTCCGGGCGAGATCAGCGGCATCGTCGAATCGGAATTCGGCTACCATATCATCAAGCTCACCGAAGTGATGGGCCAGCGCTACAGCTTCGACGACCTCAAGGCCAAGATCCGTGCCGAGCTGCTCTACCAGAAAGCGCTCGCCAGGTTCACGGAGCAGGCGGATCATTTCAGCAACCTGGTGTACGAGCAGTTCGACAGCCTCAAGCCGGCGGCCGAGGCGCTGGGCCTGCAGGTGCAGACCAGCCCGTTGATGAGCCGTGCCGAAGCCACGAGATTCTTCAAGAACGACAAAATGGTCAACGCCATCTTCTCCGACGCGGTGCTGAAGGAAGGCCGCAACACCGAGGCCGTGGAGGTGGCGCCCAACACGCTGATGTCGGCACGGGTGGTGGAGCAAAAGCCCTCCAAGGCGCGCGCGCTGGATGAGGTGAAGACGGATGTGGAATCCATCCTCAGACTCGAGCAGGCCAACGAACTGGCAAGCAAGAAGGGCGCCGAACTGCTGGCCGCGCTGCGTGCCGGCGAGCAGCCGGCAGGGCTGACATGGGCCGATGCCGTGACCGTGGATCGCGTCAACAGCCAGGGTCTGGGGGCGGATGTGGTGCAGCAGGCGTTCCGCGCGGATGCCGGCAAGCTGCCGGCCTATGCCGGCCTGACGGGGCGGGATGGATACACGCTGATCCGCATCGGCGCGGTCGATACTCCCGAAATGTACGACGAGGACGAAGTCAGGCTCGTCCGCGACGACATCCAGCGCGCCCAGGCGGATGAATATCTGGCGGCCTATCTTGCATCGTTGCGCGGCAAGGCCGAGATCAGGATCAACGAGCGGCTGCTGGGCGGCAATACGCCGTAGGGCGGTTCGGAAACAGCACGACAAAAAAGGGCGTCTGGCGCCGTTTCACTCCCGGACGCGGAGCGGATTCACCCTGGGCTGCCGAGATGGGCCAGCACGCGCGGCGCCATGTCGTGCAGCGGCACGATCTCGTCCACCCCGCCCATGGCGATGGCCTCCCTGGGCATGCCGAACACCACGCAACTGGCCTCGTCCTGGGCGAAAGTATGGGCGCCTGCGTCATGCATTTCCCTCATGCCGGCGGCACCGTCCTTGCCCATGCCGGTGAGGATGATGCCGACCGCGTTGCTGCCGGCGCAGTTGGCTGCGGAACGGAACAGCACATCGACCGAGGGGCGGTGGCGGTTCACCGGTTCGGCCTGCGAGAGTTCGCATACGTAATGGGCCCCGCTGCGCGCCAGTAGCAGATGGGAATGACCGGGCGCGAGGAAGGCATGGCCGGGCAGGATGCGGTCGCCGTGTTCGGCCTCCTTGACGCTGATGCGGCATAGGCCGTTGAGGCGCGCCGCGAAGGATTTGGTGAAGCCTTCCGGCATGTGCTGGGCGATGACGATGCCGGGACTATCCGGCGGCAGCCGCATCAACACCTCCCTGATTGCCTCGGTGCCGCCGGTGGATGCGCCGATGGCCAGGATCTTCTCGGTGGATGTGATGCGGTTGCGCACGGCGGGCAGCACCGCATCGGCACTTTTGCCTGGCTGTGGCGCCGCAACCGCCGGTCGGCGCACGCGCGCCTGCGCGGCCATGCGGAGCTTGGCGGCAATCTCGTCGGCGTACTGTCGCACGCCCTGCTCGATGTCGCTCCTGGGCTTGGCGATGAAGTCCACCGCCCCCAGCTCCAAGGCGCGCAGGGTGACATCCGAGCCCCGCTCGGTCAGGGTGGAAATCATCAGCACCGGCATGGGACGCAGGCGCATCAGCCGCTCCAGGAAGTCGAGGCCGTCCATTTTCGGCATTTCCACATCCAGGGTCAGCACGTCCGGGTTCAGCGACCGGATCATCTCGCGCGCGGCCAGCGGATCTGGCGCGGTGCCCACCACTTCCATGTCCGGCTGCCGGTTGATGATCTCTTTGAGCAGGGCGCGGATCAGGGCGGAATCGTCGACCACGACGACTTTGATTTTTTGCATGAGGCGGTTCTTCCGAAAACCAGACGGCGGCGCTGGCGGCTGGGCGCAGGGCGCATTGCGGCAAGTATAGGCAGAGGCCGCAAAGCGGACAAGGCGCGCGGCCGGCCGGGCGTACCGGGGCGGCGCATCCTCCCCGCAATTCGCCGGCTTGCAGTGTTGACCAAAGCGCCGGGAGCCATTAATATGGCGCCTCTTTCGATTCCCCGATAGCTCAGTCGGTAGAGCAACGGACTGTTAATCCGTGTGTCCCTGGTTCGAGCCCAGGTCGGGGAGCCAGAAACCAAGCGGCCCGCAGCGATGCGGGCCGTTTTCATTTTCGGGTCACATCGACCCATGTAACCGCCTTGTAACCGGATTCATAAATCCTCGGAATAATTATTCGCAAAATGCCACCCTGTTGACATTGAGTATATCCGTAAGCTACCATTTAATGGCTGACGAGTTCGCACGAATGGCACCATCATGGTGTCTGGCGCAAAAACCCCGGATGAAGGTGGCAACACTGTGGCGATGGGGTTGGTAGGTAGCGCCGAGCCGCAAGGCAATCTTCTAGATAGTGCTTGAGCCTTGTTACAACAAACCCTCCGCCCCAATGATATTGGGGACCAAGGCAGCGACGGTACGTAAAATGCGCCGGCTCGCCTTCAATTTCATGCCGGTGTTTCCTTTAGGAGACTACCGTGCAATTCTCAGACTACCCACTCACCACTCGACAGTTCGCTGCAAAGAACCTTGCTGCCGAGCAGACCGTTCGCAAAAACTACTGCCTTACCGGATCGTATCACGGCATCCGTCCCAAAAAACTCGCCAGCAACCGCCTTGCTTGGCCTGATGTTCTGGTCGAGAAGGGGGCTGCGTAAATGAGCGCCTCCAACACTGGGGCCATCGCCCAAAAAGAAATGGCCAGCAACAAGGCCGGCCACGAAAGTACTGTCAGTCACAATAATACTTGCAATTCCGCCAGGGCGCAATGCTCCAGGCTCCTTGCCTACTTACTGCGTAATGTCGACATTACAACGTTGGAGGCGCGGAAGAAACTCGATGTGCTGCACCCAGCAATGCGCATCCTGGAGCTGCGTGCTGATGGGCATCGTATTGATACCGTCTGGGTTCATCAGGCCACTGACTGCGGCAAGGTACACCGCGTTGCGTGCGGTGGTCACGTTTTTTCGGACAGTCGGCTAAGCTAAGGCTGACCGGTTGAAA
>JBBILG010000010.1:1654-28143 GCA_037445085.1 Methylobacillus sp. | reverse complement strand
ATGGTCTTGATGGCGCCCTGCATCACCACCAGCGCGTCGGTTTCCCCGGTCTCCGTCTGGCTGGCCTTGAGACGTTCCGTATAGCGCCGGCTATCCTTGAATTTCAGAGGATCCAGCGGCGTCACTTCCGCGCCGATCTCGAAGCGACCTTCCGCGTCGAGCACGGTATCCAGCCGCTTGCGCGCGGAAATGCGGTTGTGGTGGCCGCACTTGGGGCAGACCTCTTGGTTATTCTCCAGATCGGTGCGGTACAGTACCGCCTCGCAGGAAGTGCACTTGCTCCACAGCCCTTCCGGCACGGTCTTCCGGTTTTCGCCGAGGCTGCGCTTGATCTTGGGGGGTAGCAGTTTCTGTAGCCAGCTCATGGTGCAATCCCTCTCAGTGGGCGTCGATGGCGACGCGCAGTTCGGCGATCAGCCTGCCGACATTGGCGACGACTTCTCCCTCCCCGGAATTTTCGATCTCCTGCACGGTGCGGCTGCCGACCACCACGGCATCGGCAATCGCCGCCACCTGCCGGGCGGTGGCGGCATCGCGCACGCCGAAGCCGACGCCGATGGGCAGGGAGGTGCTGTTGCGGATGGCCGCCACCTTCCGCGCCACGTCGGAGACATCCAGATGCGCGGCGCCGGTGACGCCACGCAGCGATACGTAATAGATGAAGCCGCTGGCCGCGCGCACAATGCTGTCCACGCGGACCGGCTCGGTGGTGGGCGAGAGCAGGAAAATGGTGTCGAGACCCCGCGCCTTCAGCACCGCCACGAAGTCGGCGCATTCTTCCGGCGGGTAGTCCACCGTGAGCACGCCGTCCACCCCGCTCGCCGCGGCCAGGGTGGAGAACGTTTCATAGCCCATGGCCTCCACCGGGTTGGCGTAACCCATCAGCACCACCGGAGTGGCGGTGTCGCTGCGACGGAACTCGGCCACCATGCCGAGCACGTCGCGCAGGCTGACGCCATGCGCCAGGGCGCGTTCGCTGGCGCGCTGGATCACCGGGCCGTCCGCCATGGGGTCGGAAAACGGCACGCCCAGTTCGATGGCATCGGCACCGTTCCTCACCATGACGTGCATCAGTTCGACGGTAATGCCGGGGCGGGGATCGCCGGCGGTGATGTAGGGGATCAGGGCTTTCCTGCCCTGCTGGCGGAGTTTGTCGAAAGTGGTCTGGATGCGTGACATGGGATTCAGAGTTGAATGCCGGACAGGCCGGCGACAGTGTTGATGTCCTTGTCGCCGCGGCCGGACAGGTTGACCAGCAGGATCTGGTCGCGTGCCATGGTCGGCGCCAGCCTGGCGGCGTAGGCCAGCGCGTGGCTGGATTCCAGCGCCGGGATGATGCCTTCCATGCGGCACAGGGTGTGGAAGGCATCCAGTGCCTCGGCATCGGTCACCGCCGCGTATTCGGCACGCCCCAGATCCTTGAGCCAGGCATGCTCGGGGCCGACGCCGGGATAGTCGAGGCCGGCGGAAATCGAGTGGGTCTCGATGATCTGGCCGTTCTCGTCCTGCATCAGGTAGGTGCGGTTGCCGTGCAGCACGCCCACCGGGCTGTTGGCGGTGAGCGGCGCCGCGTGCCTGCCGGTATCCATGCCCAGCCCCGCCGCCTCCACGCCGATGAGGCGCACCTCGGCATCGCCGAGGTAGGGATAAAAAATGCCCATGGCATTGGAACCGCCACCGACGCAGGCGATCACCGCGTCCGGCTGGCGCCCGGCCAGTTCCGGCATCTGCTGACGCGCCTCGCGGCCGATGACGGACTGGAAATCGCGCACCATCATGGGATACGGGTGCGGGCCAGCGACGGTGCCGATGATGTAGAACGTATCGGAAACGTTGGTGACCCAGTCGCGCATCGCCTCGTTGAGGGCGTCCTTGAGGGTTTTGGAGCCCGACTCCACCGGTACCACGGTGGCGCCCAAGAGCTTCATGCGGTAGACGTTGGGTGCTTGGCGCTTGACGTCTTCGGAGCCCATGTACACCACGCACTCCAGCCCCATGCGCGCCGCCACCGTGGCGGTGGCCACGCCGTGCTGGCCGGCGCCGGTCTCGGCGATGATGCGCGGCTTGCCCATGCGGCGGGCGAGCAGTGCCTGGCCGATGCAGTTGTTGACCTTGTGCGCGCCGGTATGGTTGAGGTCCTCGCGCTTGAGATAGATCTGCGCGCCGCCGAAATGCTGCGACAGGCGCCTGGCATGGTAGATCGGGCTGGGGCGGCCGACGAAATGTTTGAGATCGTGCTCGAATTCGGCGAGGAATTCCGGATCGTCGCGGTAGCGCTCGTACATCACGCGCAGCTCTTCCAGCGCCTCGATCAGCGTCTCCGCCACGAAGATGCCGCCGTAAGGGCCGAAATGGCCGCGAGCATCCGGAAAATCATACACCTGCATCACGCTCTCCTCGCATGAACGCGGCGATCCTCTCCGCGTCCTTGATTCCCTTTTCCCGCTCCACGCCGCCGCTCACATCCACCGCATACGGGCGCACCCGGCGCACCGCCTCCGCCACGTTGGCAGCATCGAGCCCTCCGGCCAGGATGACCGGCACGGGCAGATCCGCCGGGATCAGCGCCCAGTCGAAGGTCATCCCGGTACCGCCCGGCACCCCCTCCGCATAGGCATCCAGCAGCAACCCACTGGCTCCGGCATGGGCGGCCGCGTATTGTAGCAAATTTGTCCCCGGCCTGACGCGCACCGCCTTGAGATAAGGCTTGCCGAACTGGCGGCAGTAGTCGGGCGACTCCTCGCCATGGAACTGCAACAGGTCGAGCTGCACCAGCCCGCCCACCGCGCGCACCTCCTCCGCCGGCGCGTCGACGAACAGGCCCACCGCGCTGACGAAGGGCGGCAGCGCGGCGACGATCTCCGCCGCGCGCCGCGGCGTGACGAAGCGCGGGCTTCTGGTGTAGAACACAAGACCGATGGCATCGCAGCCGCAGGCGGCGGCGGACAGAGCATCCTCGATGCGGGTGATGCCGCAGATCTTGACACGGGTGCGCACGGAGGGGTCCTGCGGAAAAAATGTCAGGTTAGCGGAAAGCCCGGCCGCTGTCAGCCGGCCGGCAGCAGGGCGCCCAGGCTGCGCCGGGTGGCGGGCAGCCCCCAGGCAGCGTCGTATTCGATGCCGGCGAGATAAAGCCCGTCCGGCGCGAAAGTCGGCGGCGCCCGGCGGCGGTCGCGCGAGGCCAGCAGCTCCGCCAGCCACTCGGGGGGATAGCGCCCCTTGCCGACATAGACCAGCGCGCCCACCATGTTGCGCACCTGGTGGTGCAGGAAGGCGCCGGCGCTGAATTCGAACAGCAGGCAGTCGCCGGCGCGGCGCACCTCGGCCAGCACGAGCTGCTTGACCGGCGATTTCGCCTGGCATTCGGCGGCGCGGAAGGCGCTGAAGTCGTGCTCGCCGAGCAGATGACGGGCTGCCTGCCGCATGCGCTCCATATCGAGCGGCAGGTGGAACCAGCCGGCCTTGCCCGCCAGCACCGCCGGCGCCACCGGCCGGTTGACGAGCAGGTACTGGTAGCTGCGCTGGCGTGCCGAAAAACGGGCGTGGAACGCCTCTCCCACCTCCGCGGCCCACAGCACGCGCACCCCGGCGGGCAGTCCGGCGTTCACCCCGCGCACCCAGGCGCCGAGCGGCCGCACGGCGCCGGTGTCGAAATGCGCCACCTGGGTCAGGGCATGCACGCCGGCATCGGTGCGGCCGGCGGCGGCCACACTGACCGCATGGCCGGCCACTGCGGCAACGGCGCGCTGCAGCGCATCCTGCACCCCGCAGCCGCCGGCCTGGCTCTGCCAGCCGCAGAACCGGCCACCGTCATATTCCAGACCGAGTGCGATTCTCATGCAAGCCACCAGGCCAGCGGCAGCAGCGCCAGCCCCGCAGTCACCAGCCAGTCGCGGCGCGCATAGCGCGGCACGCTGAAGCGGATGCGCTCCACCTCGTCCGTGTCGCGCGCCGCCGCAAGCTGTTCCAGACGCACCCACGGGTTGCCGTGCGTGCGCGGCGGCGCCTGCTCCACGTAATGCAGCGTCAGCCACAGGCGAGCGGCGAAACGTTCCGGCCGCAGGCCGAGGAGGCGCAGGGGCAGCAGCAAGGGGTAGAGGCCGGCGACCAGATCATCGCGCGCCGTGGTGCCCAGCAGCAGGGCGAGTGCGGTCAGCATGACCGCAAGGCGGCCGGCCTGCAAGGCGCCGCCGGCGATGCCCTCGTAGGTGGGCGCGTAATGGTAGGGCCAGCCGGCGACGTACACGCCCGGCGTGGCGAAGGCGTACACCAGCAGCAGGGTCAGCAGCAGCCAGCGTGAGCGTAGCAGGGTGCGGCACAGGAGCCGTGGATCGTGCGCGAGCGCGGCAGCGGCGAGTGCTGCACCGGTGGCGGCCAGCAGCCAGCCCGGCATGAACTGGATGGCCGCTGCCAGCAGAATCAGGCAGACGATGCGCAGGGAAGGATGCATGCTATACACGGGGCCGGCGCCGGCTTGCCGGCACGCGGCCCCTTACGTCAGGGTATCGAGCATCTTGCGGGCGCGCTCGCGCTGGTTCGGCCCGCCTTCGCGCAGCACCTCCTCCAGCAACTCGCGCGCGCCCTCGCTATCTCCCATGTCCATGTAGGCCGTTACCAGGTCGAGCTTGGTATCCACATCGGGCGACTCGGCAGCGGACAGGGTGATCTCCTCCTCGACCGCGGCCGGCTCGCCCAGGTCCAGGCTGATGGCCGACAGGTCGAGATCGTGCAGCGGCTGTGCCGCGGCTCCCGGCGCGGGTGCCGGCTCGGGTTCCGCGCCCACGTCGACCGCGAAGTTGAAATCCAGACCGGCCGTCTCGGCGGCGGGCCGTTCGATGAGGATCTCCTCGATTTCGCCACCCGGCACGGCCGCCTCTATGGCCTCCGCCGCGCCGGCAGCCACGGACGGTGCCTGCACGGCCTCGTCCGCCATGAAAATTTCCGGCGCCCCTGCGGAAACATCGATAGATTCGACGGGTTCGGCAAAGCCGGACGTGGCCGGTTCGAACCCGCCGGCGCCCGTCTCCCCGACCCCCCCCAGTTCCGGCGGTTCCGGCACGGAAGCCGCCGCGGGAGCGCTCGCAGGTTCCGGAAGCTCGGGCAGTTCCAGGAGGATTTCTTGCGCAGTCTCGGCAATCGGCTCCGGCGCGGCCGCGAGCACGCTGGATGCCTCCTGTCCGGCAGGCTCTGCCGGGGCTTTTCCCGCCACGGCAGGCTCCTCGGGCGGCATGCCGAGGTCGAACGTTGCCGGCGCCGCTTCCTCCGGCGTCATGCCGAGTTCCTCGGCTTCCAGTTGCACCGTGCCGCTCGCCGGCGGCTCCGGCAGTATCTGCGCCAGCTCGAATTCCAGATCGGCGGACTCCGTGCTCGCGACCTCGGAGCCCGCGGCTTCCGGGACGACGGGCATGTCCAAGTCGCGGGGCGCGGCACCCTCGGCAGACGCCGCCCCGCTTTCCTCCGTCCCCGCGCCGTGCTCCTGCGCGGCCGATTCTTCCTCTGCCAGCAGGCCGAGATCGAAGTCGAGGACACGTTCGTCCGCCTGTGCCTGCTCGCCCTCTGCCGACACTGCGGACTCGGGCACGGGCACGGACCCGGATCCGGTTTCCGGCTCGGCCTCGGCCACGACGGCAGCGGCGGCCGCGAGCGCGGCTCCCGCCGCGACCGCATACAGGGGATTACCGGGCTCCAGGGTGCGGCCCATCTCGGCCACCTTCTTCCAGATAGGGCTGGCGCTGCCCAGCGTCGCGTAGAGCTCCCCGGCCAGCCTGTCGAAGGCGGCCGCATCCTTGCGGCGGGCGTAGATTTCCAACAGCTTCAGGTGCAGTTCGTGGCGGACCGGCGTCTTGGCGATGGCATCCTTGAGGATTTCCTCGGCCTGGGTATCGCGGCCGTATGCCATGTAGACTTCGGCTTCCGAAACCGGATCGACATCGCCGGCGTCGATCAGCCCTTCACCCCCTTGCGTGGCAAAGCCGCTGAGAAAGGCGGTGTCGCGCTCCTGCGTGCCGGCCTCCGCCCCCGCGGCTTGCAGCTTGAGTCCGCCGGCAGTGAGGATGCCCTGCTCGAAGCTGTCCAGAACTCGGCGGCGCCTGCCGCGCAGGTACAGCCAGGTGCCGCCGAGTAGCGCCAGCAGGGCGCCAGCCCCGCCGAGCAGCGCCGGGTTGGCCGGCAGTGTGGCGAGCATGTCGGTTTCAGCCGGCGGCTGGGCCACGGCGAGCGGAGCCGGAGCGGCTTCGGGAGCTGCCGGGGCGGCATGCGCCGCCTCGCCCGCCGGTGCGTCTGGCCTGCCGCCTTTCTGCAGCTCGGCGAGGATCTGGTTCTGCACCAGCAGCAACTGCTGCATGTCGCGGATCTGCTGTTCGAAGAAGGCGATGCGCTCGGTGACCTCCTGGATGGCGCGGTCCTGGGCGATGGCTTCCTCTTCCAGCGAGCGCACTTTTTCATCGCTCGCCGCGCCGCGGCCTTGCGCCGCTGCCGGAGGGTCGCCCTGCGACAGCCTGACCACGTCGCGCGGCCCGCCGGGCGCGGGCGCCGCCTTGTCTTCGGTCGCCGCGGTGATCCGGCCGGCATCGTGCTGGCGCGGCGCCTCGGCGGTCTCGGGCTGCGCACGGGCGACCGCGCTGGCCAGGCTGCTGCGGTAGGCATTCCAGTTTTCCGCATGCAGACGAATTTCCCGCACCGCCTCCTCCCGGGAGAGGGCACGCAATTCGTCCTGCTGCGGCGACTGGATGATCTTGCCCACCATCAGGCGGTTCATGTTGTCGTCCACGAAGGCATTGCGGTTGGCGCGATACAGACCGACCAGCATCTGTTCCAGACTGATGCCGTCAGCCTGCATGCGCCTGGCGATGCCGTGCAGGGTGTCGCCGGGGCGGGTGCGATAAGTGGCTTCGGGGGCCGCCGCCTCATTCGGTGAGGCAGTCGGCACTCCACTCAGCGGCTCGGCGGTACTAGTTTTTTTTTTTAGCGGGGGCGGCGCCGGGACGGCGGCCGGCTGGGCAACCGCCGCCGGAGGCAGGATGACCTGCTCGCGCTCGCCGAAACCGGGCGGGTCGAGCAGCGTGGTGTACTCGCGCAGCAGGCGGCCGGTCGGCCAGTCGAGCTGGATCAGCATATTGAGAAAAGGCTCGTTGACCGGTTGCGGCGTGCTAAGCCTAATCACCGGCGTGCCATCGGCCCTGCTGGCGAGAGCGACACGGATGCCGGCCAGCGCGGCGGGGCGCTCCAGACCCTGTTCGGCATAGGCTTCCGGCGGGGCGATACGCGCAGACAGGGCCGGCAGCTCGGACTTTTCCGCCGAGATTTCGATTTGCACTGAACGGCTCACCCAGGCCGGAATGCACCGTCATCTTGCCCAGTCCGGCGGCCCCGGCCGCGATCGGCATCAGCGCGAGACAAATTGCCAGGGAAATCCGCTTTATTTTCGAGTTGCGCACGACACCATCCTCACCCTGCTGGTTTTTACCATGATCAAACTAGCATCAATCAGTTAGGGATGCAAGCTCATATCCAACATCACCTTTGCGGCTTCACGCTTCCACCAGAATGCGCAACATGCGGCGCAGCGGCTCGGCCGCGCCCCACAGCAACTGGTCCCCCACGGTGAAGGCGGACAGGTATTCACCGCCCATCCGCATCTTGCGCAGGCGGCCGACCGGGACAGTCAGCGTGCCGGTGACGGCGGCGGGCGTGAGTTCCCGCATGCTGGCCTCGCGCTCGTTGGGTACGACCTTGACCCAGGCGTTGTCGGCGGCGAGCAGGGCGTGGATGTCCGCCAGCGGGACGTCCTTCCTCAGCTTGATGGTGAGCGCCTGCGAATGGCAGCGCATGGCGCCGATGCGCACACACAGCCCGTCAATGGGGGTGGGGCCGGCCTCGCGGCCGAGGATCTTGTTGGTCTCCGCCGCACCTTTCCACTCTTCCCTGCTCTGGCCGTTGCCAAGGTCCTTGTCGATCCAGGGGATCAGGCTGCCGGCCAGGGGCACGCCGAAGTGCGCGGTGGGGAAGCGCTCGTCGCGCAGGATACCGGCCACTTCGCGGTCGATGTCGAGGATGGCGGACGCGGGATCGCGCAGCAGCTCCTGGGCGACCCGGTGGGCCTCACCCATCTGAACGAGCAGTTCGCGCATGTTCTGCGCGCCGGCGCCGGAGGCCGCCTGGTAGGTCATGGAGGTGATCCATTCCACCAGATCGGCCCGGAACAGACCGCCCAGGGCCATGAGCATGAGCGACACGGTACAGTTGCCGCCGATCCAGTTGCGCCCGCCGGCAGCCAGCGCCCGGTCGATGACGTGGCGGTTGACCGGGTCGAGGATGATGACCGCGTCCTGCTCCATGCGCAGGGTGGAAGCGGCGTCTATCCAGTGGCCGCCCCACCCCTCGCCACGCAGCCTGGGGAACGTCCCGCCGGTGTAATCGCCGCCCTGGCAGGAGACAATGACGTCCATCGCCTTCAGTGCGGCGATGTCGCGGGCATCCCTGAGCGGCGGGGTGTCGCGGCCGACATCCGGCCCCTTGCCGCCGGGGCTGGAGGTGGTGAAGAACACCGGCTCGATGTGCTCGAAATCGTGCTCCTCACGCATGCGCTGCATGAGTACCGAGCCCACCATGCCGCGCCAACCGACAAAACCGACTTTCAACATAGATGCTTTCAGAGTGAATGCGCGCAGGCTACCTGGTCGAGCGCTGGATGGCCTCGCCCGCCTTCTCGATGTCCTGCCCCATGCCGCGCACGGTGTTGCAGCCCGCCAGCGCGAGGGCGCACAGGACGATGGCGATCAGCTTGTTCATGGGAATCCCCTCAATCGCGGAAGTTGCCGAATTTGAGCGGATAGTCCGTGACCGCACCCCTGACGTGGGCGATGGCTTCCTGCAGAGCATCGCGCTTGGCGCCGCTGACGCGCACGGTATCGCCCTGGATGCTGGCCTGCACCTTGAGGCCGGAATCCTTGATCAGCTTGACGATGCGGCGGGCGAGATCGGCATCGATGCCGTCGCGAATCTTCAGCACCTGTTTCATCTTGTTGCCCGACACCTTCTGCGCCTCCTGCTGGTCGAGGCGCTTGCTGCTGTCGGCCTCCTTCTTCTCCAGCGCCGGGAACAGGATGCCCTTGATCTGGTCGAGCTGGAAATCGTTGTCGCCGAACAGCGTGATCAGCTTGTCTTGCTCGTTCAGCTCGACGTTGGCCGAAGTGCCCTTGAAGTCGTAGCGGTTGCCAATCTGACGCGCGGACACGTCGACCGCGTTATTCAGCGCGACCATGTCGGCTTCGGATGTGATGTCAAACGATGGCATGGCGCATCACTCGAAATAGCAGACGTAGTCGAGCATCCCGACCGTTTCGATCTCGAAAGAGGAATTGCCCGGCACCACGAACTTGTCGCCCGCCTTGTAGGTTTTCCACTCCGTCTCGTCCTTCAGGCGCACCTTGCACTCGCCCAGGTTGATTTCCATGATTTCCGGCGACGCGGTGTTGAAGGTCAGCGTGCTCGGGAAAATCACGCCGACCGTGCAGCGCGTGCCGTTCGGCATCAGCAGGGTATGGCTGACGCACTTGCCATCGAAATAGACGTTGGCCTTCTTTTTGACGCTGACGTTGTCGAATTGCGCCATGATGACTCCTGTCGGTTAAACCCGAATTATCACCGAGAAAAGGGCCCGCCGGCAACGCGGCAAGCCCTTGATGCACACCGCAACGGCGACAGGGTTACGGTTGCATCGCGGCGACGATCCGGTCGCCCATTTCCGAGCAACTCACGCGCTTGGTGCCATCTTCAAAGATGTCGCCGGTGCGATAGCCGGCGGCCAGCACCTGCTTCACCGCGTTCTCGATGCGGCGTGCGGCGGCTTCGTTGTCGAAGGTGTAGCGCAGCATCATGGCGACAGAAAGAATGGTGGCAATGGGGTTGGCCAGGTTCTTGCCGGCGATGTCCGGGGCGGAGCCGTGCGACGGCTCGTACAGGCCCTTGCGGGTTTCGTTCAGCGAGGCAGAGGCCAGCATGCCGATGGAGCCGGTGAGCATGGAGGCCTCGTCGGAGAGGATGTCGCCGAAGATGTTGCAAGCTGCATGGCGGCATTGTCCACGTACATGTGGGAGAGTTCCACCTCTGGGTATTCCCTGGCCACGTCGATGACGATTTCCTTCCAGAACTCGGTGGTTTCCAGCACGTTGGCCTTGTCCACGGAGCACAGCTTCCGCTTGCGCTTCATGGCGATCCGAAAGGCGACGTGGGCGATGCGGCGCACTTCGGATTCCGTGTAGATCATGGTGTTGAAGCCTTCGCGCTCGCCGGTCGCCTCATTGACACGAATGCCGCGCGGCTGGCCGAAATAGACGTCACCCGTGAGTTCGCGCACGATCATGATGTCCAGTCCCGCCACCACTTCCGGCTTCAATGTGGAGGCGTTGGCCAGCTCGGAGTACAGCACGGCCGGGCGCAGGTTGGCGAACAGGCCGAGGTCCTTGCGGATGGCCAGCAGGCCGCGCTCCGGGCGCAGCGGGCGGTCCAGGGTATCGTACTGCGGGCCGCCGACGGCGCCCAGCAGCACGGCATCTGCCGCGCGGCAGACCTTTTGCGTGGATTCCGGGTAGGGGTGGCCATAGGCGTCGTAGGCCTGGCCGCCCAGCGGCGCCTCGACGAATTCCATGGGCAAGCCTTCGGCCTTGAGCACCTCCAGCACGCGCAGGGCCTGCGCGACGATTTCCGGACCGATGCCATCACCGGCGAGAACTGCGATTTTCATAAATCAATTCCTTGTGGGGGTTGGGCGTTGGATGTGAGGCGTAAGGAGACGACACGGCATGCGCCTATCGTCTCCCCCCTGCCGCCTCGCTCGATTCAAACAGCCAGGGCTGCGCGGCCTTGTGCCTGGCTTCGAACGCCCGGATCTCGTCAGCGTGCTGCAGGGTGAGCCCGATCTCGTCCAGGCCGTGGAGCAGGCAGTGCTTGCGGTGCGGCGTGATGTCGAAGGTAACACCCTGCCCGGACGGCAGCGTCACCGTCTGCGTGGGCAGGTCCACCCTGAGGCGGTAACCGGGGCTCGCCGCGCACTCGCGGAACAGCCGGTCGACAATCCCTGCGGGCGCGACGATGGGCAGGATGCCGTTCTTGTAGCAGTTGTTGAAGAAGATGTCGGCGAATGACGGGGCGATGATCACACGGAAGCCATAGTCCTCGATGGCCCAGGGCGCATGCTCGCGGCTGGAGCCGCAGCCGAAGTTGTCGCGCGCGAGCAGAATCTGCGCGCCCTGGTAGCGCGGCTGGCTGAGCGCGAAATCCGGGTTGAGCGGGCGCGTGCTGCAATCCATGCCGGGCTCGCCATGATCGAGGTAGCGCCACTCGTCGAACAGATACGGCCCGAAGCCGGAGCGCTTGATCGATTTCAGGAATTGCTTGGGAATGATGGCGTCGGTATCGACGTTGGCACGGTCGAGCGGGCAGACCAGCCCGTCCAGCCGGGTAAATGCTTTCATGGGTTCTCCTTACAGGCTGCGCACGTCGACGAAATGGCCGGCCACCGCCGCAGCGGCGGCCATTTCCGGACTGACCAGATGGGTGCGCCCGCCCGGCCCTTGACGGCCCTCGAAATTGCGGTTGGAAGTCGAGGCGCAGCGCTCGCCCGGGCTCAGGCGGTCGGCGTTCATGGCAAGGCACATGGAACAGCCCGGCTCGCGCCACTCGAAGCCCGCCTCGGTGAAGACGCGGTCCAGTCCCTCGGCTTCCGCCTGGCGCTTGACCACGCCGGAGCCTGGCACCACCAGCGCCAGCTTGATGTTGTCGGCGATTCTTTGGCCCCTGAGCACGCCGGCGGCGGCGCGCAGGTCCTCAATACGCGAGTTGGTGCAGGAGCCGATGAAAATCTTATCCAGCCGGATGTCCTCGATCGGCGTGTTGGGGGCGAGCCCCATGTATTTGAGCGCGTGCTCGATGCTGGTGCGCTTGGTGGCGTCCGCCTCGTTGGCAGGGTCCGGCACGCGGCTGCCGATGGGCAGCACCTGCTCGGGCGAGGTGCCCCAGGTCACCTGCGGCGCGATGTCGGCGCCATCCAGTTCCACCACTGCATCGAATTCGGCGTCAGGATCGCTCTTGAGCGTCTGCCAGCAGGCCAGCGCGCGCTCCCACAGGACGCCCCTGGGCGCGTGCGGCCGGCCCTCGAGATAGGTGAAGGTCTTCTCGTCCGGGGCCACCAGCCCGGCGCGGGCGCCGGCCTCGATCGCCATGTTGCACAGCGTCATGCGGCCTTCCATGGATAGCGCGCGGATCACCTCGCCGCCGAACTCGATGGCGTAGCCGGTACCGCCGGCGGTGCCGATCCTGCCGATGATCGCCAGCGCCACGTCCTTGGCGGTGACACCTCGGCCGAGCCGCCCGTTGACCTTGATCAGCATGCGCCCGGATTTCTTGGCGACCAGGGTCTGGGTGGCCAGCACGTGCTCCACTTCGGAAGTGCCGATGCCGTGCGCCAGCGCGCCGAAGGCACCGTGCGTGGAAGTGTGGCTGTCGCCGCACACCACCGTCATGCCGGGCAGCGTGGTGCCGTTTTCCGGGCCGATGACGTGGATGATGCCTTGGTGGCTGTCCCTGAAGGGGAAATACACCAGCGCACCGAATTCCCGGATGTTGCGGTCCAGCGTTTCCACCTGCAGGCGGGAGACGGGGTCTTCGATACCCTTGTCCCAGTCCTTGGTCGGCGTGTTGTGGTCCGGGTTGGCCACGATGCTGGTGCTGCGCCACGCCTTGCGGCCGGCCAGACGCAGCCCCTCGAAGGCCTGCGGGCTGGTCACTTCGTGTACCAGGTGCCGGTCGATGTAGAGGAGGCACGTGCCGTCCGCCTCCTCGCGGACGACGTGTGACTCCCACAGTTTGTCGTACAGGGTTCTGCCTGCCATATCAACTCCTCGCGATATTCCGGAAATCCAAATGGGCGTCAGGGCCATTGCGAAATCTGCGCCGATGATAGCGCCTCGTTGATACCGGAACAATAATAGCGTTTATACTAGTACCGTAATTAACACCCTGAAACCCCCATGGACAGCAGACGGCAGGAACTGGCGGAATTCCTCCGGGCGCTGCGCCAGCGCTGCGCACCGGCGGCCTTCGGTTTCCCGGAAGGCAGCCGGCGCCGCACCCAGGGCCTGCGCCGCGAGGAGGTGGCGCAACTGGCCGGCATCAGCGCCACTTGGTATACCTGGATCGAGCAGGGACGCGAGGTCAACATGTCGGCCGAGACGCTGGACCGGCTCGCCCAGGCGCTACGCCTGTCGCGCCCGGAGCGCGGCTACCTGTTCGACCTCGCCGGGCGACTCGACCCGCGCAGCGGCGGTGCGGAAGAGGATCAGTCGCCACCGGCACTCATCGCCATACTGCCGCACATCGCCATCCCGGCCTACATCCTGGGCCGCCACTGGGACGTGCTGGCCTGGAACGCTCCCGCCGGCGAGCTCTTTGCCGGCTGGCTGGGCGAGCCGGCCGCCACCGACGCACCGCCGCCCAACCTGCTGCGCTACGTGTTCCTGCATCCGCTGGCGCGGCAACTGGTGGTGAGCCGGGAAGCGCGCGCGCCGACTGGTGGCGGAATTCCGCGCCGACTGCCGCAGCCGCTTGGAAGACCCGGCCCTGCAGCGGCTGGTGGCGGAACTGTCGCGGGAGAGCGCGGAGTTCGACCGCTACTGGAAGCTGCACGACGTGCTGGAGCGCCAGGGCGGCCAGCGCGAGTTCAACCATCCGCGCCTGGGGCTCGTCGCCTACCAGCAGGTCACCCTGCGCCCGGTCGATCAGGAGCAGCTCAAGCTGGTGCTGCTGAACCCCGCGTAGGGTCGGCGACACGCCGCGCCGCCGGCTCCGCCCGCTCCCGGTCCCGCATCAGCTTGTACTCGATGGCATCGATGAGGGCGCGCCAGGAGGCATCGATGATGTCGGTGGAAACGCCGACGGTGGTCCAGCTCTCGTGCGGGTCGGCCGACTCGATGAGCACGCGCACCCGGGCGGCGGAAGCCTTGTCGGAATCCAGCACGCGCACCTTGTAGTCGGTGAGCTTCACTTCGCGGATGGCCGGGTAGAAACGTTCCAGGGCACGCCGCACCGCCCGGTCCAGCGCGTTGACCGGGCCGTCGCCCTCGGCGGCGGTGATTTCTTCCTGCCCTTCCACCGCGATCTTGATCATGGTCGAGGAATTGATGCCGTTGACCGACGGCTCGCTGACGATGACCTTGTACTCCTTGAGCGCGAAAAACGGCCGGTAGCGACCCAGCAGCTTGCACACCAGCAGGTGGAAGGAGGCTTCCGCGCTCTCGAACTGGTAACCTTCATGCTCCAGCGCCTTGAGGTGCTCCAGCACGCGGCGGGTCGCGGGGGCATCCTTGTCCAGGCTCGGGTCGATGGCCTTCAATTTGGCCAGGAGCGCGCTGCGCCCCGCCACCTCCGACACCAGGATGTGGCGCGCGTTGCCCACCTGCCGCGGATCAACGTGCTCGTAGGAGACCGGATTCTTGCCCACTGCGTCGATGTGCATGCCGCCCTTGTGCGAGAAGGCGTCGCCGCCCACATAAGGAGCCTTGTCGTTGAAGGCGACGTTGGCCACCTCGGCGACGAAGCGCGCCGTCTCGGTGAGCCGCGCCAGGTTGTCGGCCGGAATGCACGCCATGCCCAGTTTCAATTGCAGGTTGGGGATGATGGAACACAGGTTGGCGTTGCCGCAGCGCTCGCCGATGCCGTTGATGGTGCCCTGCACCTGGCTGGCGCCGGCCTGCACCGCCACTACCGAATTGGCCACCGCCATCTCGGAATCGTTGTGGCAGTGGATGCCGATGGCCACGGCGAAGCGCTCGGCCACGACACGGGTGACGCGCGCGATCTCGTCGGGGAAGGTGCCGCCGTTGGTATCGCACAGGCACAGGGTATCCGCACCCGCCTCGGCCGCCGCCGCCAGGGTCTGCATGGCGTAATCGGGATGAGCCCGGTAGCCGTCGAAGAAATGCTCGGCATCGAACACCACTTCCCTGCCCTGCGCCTTCAGGTAGCTGACGGTCTCGCTGATCATGCGCAGGTTCTCGTCCAGCGTGGTGCGCAGGATGTCGGTGACCTGGTAATCCCAGCTCTTGCCGAAAATGGCCACCGCCGGGGTGTTCGCCTGCAGCAGCGACTGCAGGTTGCGGTCTGCCTCGACCCCGACACCCACCTTGCGCGTGCTGCCGAAGGCGATGATCTTCGCGTGTTTCAGGCTGATCGCGCCCGCACGGACGAAGAATTCCAGATCCTTGGGATTGGAGCCCGGATTGCCCGCCTCGATGTAGGCGATGCCCAGCTCGTCCAGCTTCTGTACGATCTTGAGCTTGTCCTCCACCGAGAACGACACGCCCTGCGCCTGGGCACCGTCGCGCAGGGTGGAATCGTAAACGAAGACGCGGCGCATGGGTCGGCCGGGACTGCCTACTGCCCGCGGTTGCGCAGGTTGGCGGCGATGCGCATGCGCAGGGCGTTGAGTTTGATGAAACCGCCCGCATCCCTCTGGTCGTAGGCGCCGGCGTCGTCCTCGAAAGTGGCAATGGTCGGATCGAACAGGGAATCGGTTCTGCTTTCGCGGCCGACCACCATGACGTTGCCCTTGTAGAGCTTGACCCGTACCGAGCCGTTGACGTGCTGCTGGGTGTGGTCGATCAGCGTCTGCAGTGCGATGCGCTCCGGACTCCACCAGTAGCCGTTGTAGATCAGGCTGGCATAGCGCGGCATCAGGTCGTCCTTCAGGTGGGCCACTTCGCGGTCCAGGGTGATGGATTCGATGGCGCGGTGCGCGCGCAGCATGATGGTGCCGCCCGGGGTCTCGTAGCAGCCGCGCGACTTCATGCCGACGTAGCGGTTCTCGACGATATCCAGGCGGCCGATGCCGTGCCTGCCGCCCAGACGGTTCAGTTCGGCCAGCAGGTCGTGCGGCGCCATCTGCCTGCCGTTCAGGGCGACCGGATCACCCTGGGCGTATTCGATGTCAAGGTATTCGGCCTGGTCGGGCGCCTTTTCCGGCGATACCGTCCAGCGCCACATGGATTCCTCGGCCTCGGCACCGGGGTCTTCCAGATGGCGGCCCTCGTAGCTGATGTGCAGCAGGTTGGCGTCCATCGAGTACGGCGAGCCGCCCCGCTGGTGCTTCATCTCGATCGGGATACCGTGCTGCTCGGCATAGGCCAGCAGTTTCTCGCGGGACAGCAAATCCCACTCGCGCCACGGCGCGATGATCTGGATGTTGGGATGGAGCGCATAGGCACCCAGCTCGAAGCGCACCTGGTCGTTGCCCTTGCCGGTGGCGCCGTGGGAAATGGCGTCAGCCCTGGTTTCCCTGGCGATTTCGATCAGGCGCTTGGCGATCAGCGGGCGTGCGATGGAGGTTCCGAGCAGGTATTCGCCCTCGTAGACGGTGTTGGCGCGGAACATCGGGAAAACGAAGTCGCGCACGAACTCCCCGCGCAGGTCGTCGATGTAGATTTCCCGGATGCCGAACTTCTTGGCCTTCTCGCGCGCCGGCTCCAGCTCCTCGCCCTGGCCGATGTCGGCGGTGAAGGTCACCACTTCGCACTTGTACGTATCCTGCAGCCACTTGAGGATGACCGAGGTATCCAGGCCGCCCGAATAGGCGAGCACCACTTTCTTGATATCATTCATATTTTTCCTAACGACATTCACGAGCCAGAGGGGACGCGGAGACCACCGGGAAGATTCGGTGATCCCTGTCGCTCCGTGGGTTTAGAACCCATTTCATTAGGCGCTGCGCTTGCCTACTGAAATAGATACCGTCTTAATCGATGACCCTGCCCAGCAGCAGGTATTCCATCAACGCCTTCTGAGTGTGCAATCTGTTTTCTGCCTCATCCCAGACCACGCTGTGCGGGCCGTCGATGACCTCGGCGACGACTTCCTCGCCGCGATGCGCCGGCAGGCAGTGCATGAACAGGGCATCCTGGTTGGCGACACGCATCATGTCGCCATCCACCTGCCAGTCGGCAAAGGCTTTCATGCGCTCCTCGTTCTCCGCTTCGAAGCCCATCGAGGTCCACACGTCGGTGGTGACGAGATCCGCGCCGCGCGCGGCATCCATGGGGTCGGCGAACTCCTCGTAATGGGCGTGGCCGTAGAGGCCGGCGCGTTCCGGCTCCACCTCGTAACCGGGCGGGGTGGAGACGTGGACGTTGAAGTCCAGCAGTTCGGCAGCCTGCAGCCAGGTGTTACACATGTTGTTGGCGTCGCCGATCCAGGCCACGGTCCTGCCGCGGATGTTGCCGCGCTGCTCGATGTAGGTGTAAATGTCGGCCAGCACCTGGCAGGGGTGGTATTCGTTGGTAAGGCCGTTGATCACCGGCACGCGCGAGTGCGAGGCGAAGCGCTCGATGATCTCCTGCTCATAGGTGCGGATCATGACGATGTCGCTCATGCGCGAGATCACCTGGGCCGCATCCTCCACCGGCTCGCCGCGCCCGAGCTGGGAATCCCGCGTGTTGAGGTAGATGGCCGAGCCGCCGAGCTGGTGCATGCCGGCCTCGAAGGATAGGCGCGTGCGCGTGCTGGCCTTCTCGAAAATCATCACCAGGGTACGGTCTTCCAGCGGCCAGTATTTCTCGTAGCGCTTGAAGCGTTCCTTGATGACGCGCGTGCGCTCGAACAGGTAGTCCAGCTCTTCCCGGCTCAAGTCCTTGAACTGCAGGAAATGCCGAAGACTGTTCAGTGGAGACTCATGCCCGCTTGCGGGCGTGATGCCGGAGCCGGAATACTTGATCGTCATGGTCATCGACCCAGAAAATCCTTGATCAGCGACGCCAGCGTATCCACCAGATGCTGCGCTTCCTCCTGTCGCATCACCAGCGGCGGCAGCAGGCGCACCACCCTGTCGGCGGTGACGTTGATGAGCAGGCCGGCGGCCAGCGCCCGGCCGACCAACTCGCCGCAGGGGCGATCCAGTTCGATGCCCAGCATCAGGCCGGCATGGCGCACCCTGAGCACGCCCGGCGTGTCGCGGAATGCCGCTGCGAAGGCGGCCGCGATCCGGTCGCCCAGTTCCGCGGCGTGGCGGCACAGCCCATCGGCCTCGATGGCCTGCAGCGTGGTAAGACCCGCCACGCAGGCGAGCGGGTTACCGCCGAAGGTGGAACCGTGCTTGCCGGGCGTGAACAGTTCCGCCGCCGCGCCACGTGCGAGGCAGGCGCCGATGGGTACGCCGGAGCCCAGTCCCTTGGCCAGGGTCATCACGTCCGGCGCGATGCCAGTATGCTGGAAGGCGAACCAGGTGCCGGTGCGGCCGATGCCGCTCTGCACCTCGTCCAGCATCAGCAACCAGCCCCTGGCGTCGCAGATCTCGCGCAAGCCCCTGAGGTAGCCGGCGCCGTCGCGCGGAATGTTGATGCCGCCCTCGCCCTGCACCGGCTCCACCAGCACCGCCGCCACGCCGGCATTGTGCTCGGCCACCTGCCGCACCGCCTCCAGGTCGTCGAACGGCACCCGCACGAAGCCGCTCACCAGCGGCTCGAAGCCGGCCTGCACCTTGCGGTTGCCGGTGGCGGACAAGGTCGCCAGGGTACGCCCGTGGAAGGACTGTTCCATGACGATGACGGCGGGGTTCTCGATACCGCGCGCATGGCCGTGCAGCCGCGCCAGCTTGATCGCCGCCTCGTTGGCCTCGCAGCCGGAGTTGCAGAAGAACACGCGGTCCATGCCGGAAATCTCGCACAGACGATCCGCCAGCCGCTCCTGCTCGGCGATGCGGTAGACGTTGGAAACATGGATGAGGCGCGATGCCTGCTCACCGATGGCGCGCACCAAGGCGGGATGGGCATGCCCCAGGCCGTTGACGGCGACCCCCGCCAGCGCGTCGAGGTAGCGCCTGTCCTGTTCGTCCCACAACCAGACACCCTCCCCCCTGACAAACGTCACCGGCTGTCTGCCATAGGTGTTCATCAAATGCTGCGACATGCTAGGGGTTCGCTCCTTAAAAACAAAAAACGCACGGCGGTCACCGCCGCCGTGCACTATGGGGTCTTCAACGGGTTGTCGGATATGCGGGCACCGCACGGGGCGAGCCGGCACGCACGCTGCCGAACGCCATCACGCTTGATTTCCTAGCCGTCCAAGGTTATCGCAAATCGATGCCGCCGGCAAGAAACACCGCCTCAGACGCCGATGCACCCACCCGGCCGGCCGATCAGGTATCCCTGGGCATAATCCACGCCGTAGGCGCGCAGCAGAGCCAGCACGCGCTCGCTTTCGACGAACTCGGCCACCGTCTTTTTGCCAAAGCCGCGCGCCACTTCGGTGAGCGCGCGCACGAACACCTGGTCGTCGGGGCTGTCGGCAAGATGGGTGATGAAGGAGCCGTCGATCTTCACGTAGTCCACCGGCAGATGCTTGACATAGTAGAACGAGGAAAACCCGCCCCGAAATCGTCCAGCGAGAAGGCGCAGCCGAGCGCCTGCACTGCCTGCATGAAGTCGCGCGCAACGGTGAAATCCGCCACCGCCGCCGTCTCGGTGATTTCGAAGATGAGGTGCCGCGGCAGGTCAGGATGGCGCGCCAGATGCAGGCGCAGGAATTCGAGCAGACTGTCGTCGTTGATGCTGACGCCGGACAGATTGACGGCGATCCGGTACGGCCGCCCCTCCCGCAGCAGGACGCCCAGCCGTTCGACGACCAGTTTGATCACGTGGCGGTCGATCCGGTGCACACGCTGCTGCAGCTTTTCCTGCATGCGCTCGCCTTCGGTGTAGATGTGCCAGCAGGCGCGGCCGCTCGCCTTGGCCTGATACCTGGCGATGTCGGCGTTGGCGAGGATCTGCCTGACATCGGCATCGCCCGCGGGGAACAGCACGATGCCGATGCTGGCCGAGATGCGGCGGCCGGCGCCAAGACCGGGGAAGCGGATCGTTTCCAGCCTCCCGCTGATCTTGTGCGCCACCGCCACGGCGCCGTCTCGATCGCAATCCGGCAGCAGCACTCCCATCTCGTCCCCGCCCAGGCGCCCGACCAGATCGGTGTCGCGCACCGCCGCCACCAGCTCCTCGGCCATCATGCGCAGCATAAGCGTCGCCGGTCTGGTGGCCGCTGATGTCGTTGACGTACTTGAAGCCGTCCAGATCCAGATACAGCAGCGCCCCGCCGCGCCCGCTGCGCCGCGCCATGGCCAGCGCCGTCCAGCGTGAGGATGACCACCTGCGCGGTATCCAGCAGGCTCTGGTTGAAGTCGCGCTCGCTGGAGACGCGCCGCAGCGCCTCCTGCAATTGCCCGGCATGCCGGCGTGCCTCGGATTCGAGCCTCTGCAGCCGCAGGGACAGGCTCACTGCGGCACGATCCAGACGGTCGATCTCGTCGGCGAACACCGGCCTGGCACGCGGCTGCAGAAGGGCGCGCGCCTCCTCGAAAGCGTGCTGCCCCAGCAGGGGAACGGCTTGCGCCGTGCGCGTCATGCGGCCGAACAGGTGGCTGATCAGCAGCACCAGCGGCGTCAGCAGCAGCACCGACGACACCAGCTGTCCGGCAAATTGCACGGAGGACTCGTGGCGGATGCGCCGGTATTCGGCGCTGACGTCTTCCAGCGCCACCAGCCAGGCCGGCGCCTGCCCGGGACGCTGCGCATCGAGCGGGGCGAACACCAGTTCGTAGTGGCGTCCTGCGTGCGTCAGCCCCAGCCAGCCACGCCCGACGTGTTCCGGCGGCAGGCTGAGGGACAGGCTGCCGGCCGCGCCGTGGCGCTCCAGGTAGGGTTCGGCGCCGCGGAAGCCATGGCCAGGTTGCGCGTGCGCTCGAAATAGATGGACTGCGGCAGCAGGATGCTGGGTCGCGTGAAAGCCACGTCGCGCGTCTTGTTGTACAGGCCGTAAGGGTTCTTGACGCACCCCAGGCGCCCGCCGGCCCGCCCCCAGGTGCCGGAGACGGCGGCCCAGTCGATCAGCGCGTAGTCCACCCGCGCGTCGCCATCGTCACTCGCGCCGGCGCGGCGCGAGAGCAGCCGGCCCGCCAACTGCAAGTCCGGGCCGGGGCGCCAGGAGAGATGGATGCCCGCCTCGCGGAAGTCCAGGCTGCCATTCTCGCTGCTGCCGAACAGGCGGTTGTCGCTGGTGAACACAATGCCCTGGCTGAGAAAGCCGTGCACCCGCACCCTGCCGTCGAGATAGTCCAGCGCGTACGCCGGCTGCATGGCGCCGCCGAACAGCAGCGCGGCCGCGCCAGCCCCGCGGTCGGGCCCCGGGCAGGCACGCAGAAGGGATGCGGCAGGTGCGGCATCACCTTCGGGCGGGCAGGCGGGCAGGCGGCGTCCCGCAACACGGCGAGGCGCTGGCGTAGCCAGTGGATGGTGATTTCCCTAAGCGAAGCTGGAGCACGCGAACATGGAGATTGACCTCGCTTGCCATGACATAACCCACCGCTCCCGGCGTGGCCGCCACCCGGGACAGCATCTCCTGCGAGGAGGCGACCTGCTGCGGATATTGTCCAAGGCCGGAGAACACCAGCCTGTCCCAGTTCTGCCGCAACTGGTGCGGAAACACCTGCAGGACCTGCTTGCTGAATGCCTGATGCTCGGGCGCATCGTCGCCGAACACGAACACCCTGACCGGCGTGCCGTCCGGCCAGCGGTGCGGACGCATGCCGAACATGGCGCGCAGCGTGCTCAAGGGGATGGCTTCCTGGCCGCCGCCCGGCGCGGCGATGATGATGACGGCGGATTCCGCCACTCCCCGCGCACTGCCGTGGCAGCACACCGCCAGCAGCAATGCCGGCATCAGGCAATGACTGAAGAAGCGACGCGTCATGTCTTCCTGCTGCGGATGGTTGTTTTTCGTATTGCCGCCCATCTTATCAGTTGCCCAATCGGCAGGTATGGTATGCGGACGTGACGAAATGCCGCACGCCGGACACATTATCAGAGTTTTTTATCTTGAAAAAATCTCCCGTTGCGGCAAAATGGGATGCTTTCCACGTGGCCTGGCGGCTACGCCCGGTCAGGTTCTTCGGCAAACATCTCGGAGGACGCTCGCATCATGTCGTTAGCGCAAATCACCCCCATCCGTCATCCCGTTCGCCCGCAGCTCCCGGTTTCCTGGTACGTCGATCCGGAAATCTACGCCGTCGAGGAGAGGCTGCTGTTCCCGCAGGCGCCGAAATACATCGGCCACGCGCTGATGGTGCCCAGCGCCGGCGACTACCACAGCCTGGAATGGATGAACCACGCGAGGGCGCTGGTGCACAACGAACGCGGCATCGAGCTCATCAGCAACATCTGCCGCCACCGCCAGGCGCTGATGCTGAAAGGGCGCGGCAACGCCGACAACATTGTGTGCCCCCTGCACCGCTGGACCTACGATCTCAAGGGCGAGCTGCTGGGCGCGCCGCATTTCGACGAAAAGCCCTGTCTCAACCTCGACCGCACGGCCTTGCAGAACTGGAACGGACTGCTGTTCGACACCCCCCGCGACGTCGCCCGGGACCTCGGCAAGCTGGGCTTTTTCAAGGATTTCGACTTCACCGGCTACCTGCTCGACCGCGTGATGATCGATGAGTACGCCTTCAACTGGAAGACCTTCATCGAGGTGTACCTGGAGGATTACCACGTGGTGCCCTACCACCCCGGTCTTGGCAACTTCGTCGACTGCGACGACCTCAAGTGGGAATTCGGCGAGTGGTACAGCGTGCAGTCGGTGGGCGTCCACAGCGGCCTGCGGAAGTCGGGCTCGCCGGTATACCGGCGCTGGCAGGAGCAGGTGCTGCGCTACGACCAAGGTACCATGCCCCAGTACGGCGCCATCTGGATGGTCTACTACCCCCTCCTCATGCTGGAGTGGTATCCGCACGTGCTGGTGGTGTCCAACATCATCCCGCGGGGGCCTTCCGCCTGCACCAACGTGGTGGAATTCTACTACCCCGAGGACATCGCCCTGTTCGAGCAGGAATTCAAGGACGCCGAACAGGCCGCCTACAAGGAAACCGCGGTGGAGGACGAAGACATCTGCCAGCGCATGCAGGACGGACGGCGCGCCCTGTTCGAGCAGGGAGTGGACGAGTACGGCCCTTATCAGCACCCCATGGAAACCGGCATGCAGCACTTCCATCTGTGGCTGCGTGCACAACTGGAGCCGCATTTGCCGCCGGCACTGCGCTGATGCATTGCCGGCGGGGCGGGCAAGCCTTACCATGTCGGCTGACGCGCTGCCGTCAGCCCTTCCCCCGCTGGCAAATGTTTCCGCCATGCGAAGAGGGCATGCGCCGGCGCATCCCCCGGCGCCGCCGGCGTATTGCGGAAATCTCTCGACGTGAAACCCACCACCGCCGGCAGCCTGTGGATGCTGGTTGCCTGCCTGTTCTTCGCCTTGATGGGCGTGCTGGTGAAAATCGGCGCGGAAAAGTTCGGCGCTGCCGAACTGGTGTTCTACCGCTCGCTGTTCGGGCTGGTGTTCATCTTTCTGTTCGCGCGCCATCGCGGAGTCACCCTGGTCACGCCGCACTGGCGCAAGCAGCTCACGCGCAGCCTCACCGGCTACGCCTCGCTCGCCTTGTATTTTTATGCCATCACCGTGCTGCCGCTGGCTACGGCGGTGACACTCAACTACACCTCGCCCATCTTCCTGGCACTGCTCAGCCTGGTGTTCCTGCGCGGGGAAAATCGCGCCATCCTGCACTTCACCATCCTGCTCGGCTTCATCGGCGTGGCCATGCTGCTGCAACCCAGCATCCGTGAGCCGCAGTGGCTGGCGGGGCTCGCCGGGCTGCTCTCCGGCCTGCTGGCGGGCGTGGTGTACCTGCAGATCGTCGATCTCGGCCGTCTCGGCGAGCCGCCTTGGCGCACGGTATTCTACTTCACCTTGGTGAGCACGCTGGGCAGCGGCCTGTGGATGCTGCTGCACGAATTCCACGCCCTCACCCTGACGGATGCCGCCCTGCTGTTCGCCATGGGGGCCTGCGCCACGCTGGCGCAACTGGCCATGACGCGCGCTTACGGCGAAGGCAACCCGCTGGTGAGCGGCAGCCTGGCCTACGGCACGGTGGTGCTGGCCAGCCTGTTCGGCATCCTGCTGTGGGATGAAATGTTGTCGCCGCTGAGCTGGGCCGGCATTCTGCTCATCGTCATGAGCGGCGTGATCAGCACCGTGTGCGCGCCCGGCTTGGCCAAAGCCCAGGCTGGGGCTACACTGGCAATACGAGAGGAGAAAACAGGATGATCAGCATCGACAACAGCACGGAACGCCTCGTCATCGCCTCGGTGCTGGGCGAATTCACCCTCACCGATTTCCGCGAAATCGAAAAGGCGGTCGAATTCGCCGTCAAGTTCCAGGGCAAGGCCAGGCTGCTGCTCGATCTCACCGGCATGCTGGGTTTCACCGTGGACGTCGCCTGGGAGGAAATCCGCTTCACCCGCCAGCACGCCAGCGAATTCGAGAAAATCGCCATCGTCACCGAAGACCAGTGGCTGCAATGGAGCGCCTGGTTGCCGCGCAACCTCACCGATGCGGAAGTGCAGGTGTTCGAGGAGTTCGACTTGGCGCTGGAGTGGATCCAGCAGGCATGACCCCCATCCAAATGACATCATCAAGGAGCGCACCATGAGCATCATACCGAGCAGAAATGCCCTCGCAGCAGCTTTGCTGCTGACGACGGGCACGGCATCCGCCAATTACGCCTGTCCCGCCCCCAATGATCCGCGCGGCGGCTGGCTGCCCGAAGCCTGCGTGCAGGCCGTCTGCGCCGACTGCGGCGTGGTCGAGACAGTCAGCAAGACCAGGGCCGATGCCGATGCCACCGGCATCGGCGCGGCCGCCGGCGCCGTCGCCGGCGGGCTGATCGGCAACCAGATCGGGCAGGGCAGGGAGCGCACCCTGGCCACCGTGATCGGCGCGGTGGGCGGCGGTGTGGCTGGCCATTATGGCGAGAAGAAGCTGCGCGGCACCGCCCGCTGGGAAGTGGCGGTGAAAATGGATGACGGCAGTCGCCGCACCCTCAGCTTGGACCACGACCCCGGCCTCAAGCCCGGCGACAAGGTCAGGGTCAGCGGCGAGACTCTGGTGAAGCACTAAGGCGTGCCATGGCCCCCGGCCTGAAGCCGGCCATCGCCGTTGCCGCAGCGGCGACAATGCTGGCCGGCTGCGCCGGCGGCTCGTTCGGGCGGCAACTGGCCTCCTCGCTCGCCATGCAGGCCGTCGACCAAGCCATCGAAGAGCGGCTGGGCGAATCACCCGGGTCTTACACCACCTCGCGGCCGATGATCACCTCCACCCGCACGGATCCGGCCCTGCTGGCCTTCATGCTGGCGGACCTGCCGGTGACGCCGCCTCCCGCCGAGACAACGGCGCCGGCCCGGCCCGTCGGCCCGGCACCCAGCGCCAGGGTGAGCAAGTTGCTTACGGTAGAGGTGCTCGGCTTCGTCCCGGACGCGGAAAAGAACGCCATCCTCGCCCGCCACGGCAGCGCCCCCGTTGCCGCATGGCGGCTGGCCGAAGGCAGCGCGGAGGGGGATGCCGGGCAGATGCTGTTCCTGGTACCGCCCGAGCTGGACGGCATGAAGCACGGGGACATCACGGTGATCGAACTCGATGCCGGCGGCGGTCTGGCGGTCGCCCGCCACCGCCTCTGAACATCCCTGGAACTTGCCCAGCAGTACTCAGCGCCTATGGGTTGATCAAGCCGGAGCGCATGGCGATCAGCGCGATTTCGGCCTGGTTGCTGGCGTTGAGCTTCTGCTTGATGTTGTAGAGGTGGGTGCCGACGGTGCGCGGCGAGAGGCACAGCGCCTCGGCGATGTCGTTGGTGGACTTGCCCTGCGCCAGCGCCATGAACACCTCGAATTCGCGGTCGGAAAGCACGTCCACCGGGTTCTTCTCGCCCGAGAGCTGCTGGATCGCCATCTGCTGGGCGATGTTGGCTTCCAGGTACATCTTGCCGCCGGCTACGGTGCGAATGGCCTTGATCAGCTCTTCCGGCGCGCTGCGCTTGGTGAGGTAGCCGGTGGCGCCGGCATTGAGCACCCGCTTGGGGTGTACCGTATCCTCGTGGGCCGACAACACCAGGATGCGCGCCTGCGGCTCGCGCGCACGGATGCGCTCGATGGCTTCCAGCCCGCCCATGCCGGGCATGGTAATGTCCATCACCACCACATCCGGATGCAGCTCGCTGAACAGCCTGATGGCCTGCTCGCCGCTTTCCGCCTCGGCAACCACCTTGATGTCCGGGGCCGCCTCCAGTAGCAGCTTGAAACCCATGCGTACCACGGCATGGTCATCCACCAGCATGACGTGGATGACGCTCATTCTCGCCCCTTCGCGACCCGGACCGTGATGCAGGTGCCTTCACCCGGCACCGTGTCGAGCTGGAAGCTGCCCTTCAGCGCCTGCGCCCGCTCGCGCATGCCAAGCAGGCCGAAATGCGCGGTCTGGTCCACGTTGCAGATGTTCATGCCGATGCCGTTGTCCCTGATGCTGACCCTCACCATGCCGTTGCCTTCCTCCTCCAGCTCGATCGTGATTTCGCT
>JBBILG010000010.1:0-1644 GCA_037445085.1 Methylobacillus sp. | reverse complement strand
GCGTAGCGCATGGCATTGGTCACCGCCTCCTGCACGATGCGGTAGAGATTGATGTTGAGCACTTCCCCCAGCGAATCCATCTTACCGGAAAAATTCAGGCGGAACTGCATCTCCGGGTGCTGCGCCTGCCAGCCGGCCACGGCATCGCGCAGGGTCTCGACGAGACCAAAGTTGTCAAGTGCGCCGGGGCGCAACTGGCGGATGATATGGTGCATGCCGTCGTAGATGTGTTCCGCGGCGGCGGCGATGGTATGCGCGTGCGCCTCGATGTCCGGCATTTTCTCGCGTGACTTGTTGGCAATCGCCACGGCGAAGGTCTTGATCGCCGTCACGTACTGGCCCAGCTCGTCGTGCAGTTCCCGCGACAGGCTGCGCCGCTCCTCCTCCACGTGCTTCTGGATGAGCTGCGTGAGCCGGCGGTTCTCCTCCAGCTCGCGCTCGCTCGCCTCGGCACGCAGGCGCTCGGTGATGTCGCGCATGATGCAGACCTCGCCGATCACCTCGCCGCTGTGCGGATCGATCAGGGGGGACGCCGACAGCGAAACGTCCAGCACCCGTCCGTCGCGTGCGCGCCGCCGCGCCTGCAGCACCTCGATGCCTTTGCGGGCGCGTATAGTCGCCAGGTTCTGCGTAAGCTCGTCCTCGCAGCCCGGCACCGACAGCACCACCGCCGAACGGCCGAGCATCTCTTGCGGGCTGTAGCCGAACAGGCGCTCCGCCGCCGGGTTCCAGAACGAGATGTTGCCTTCCAGGTCGTGGATGATCACCGCATCGCCGGTCTGCCGCACCACCAGCGCCAGGCGCTCGTTCTCGGCGGTGCTGCGGTCCAGTGATTCCGCCATGCGGTTGAGATTCTGGCCGATGCGGTTGAATTCCGGCAGACTGAATTCCGGCAGCCGCACCGAAAGATCGCCCTGCTCCATACGGCCGATCGCCTGCAGGATGCGCCCCACCGGCTGCAACGCGCGCCCCAGCACGAAATACACCATGCCGTTGAGCAGCACGAAGAACCCCATGCCGATCCACATCAGCTTGAAAAAACCCTGCCACGCCTCGCGTATGGTGCCGGCAGGGTTGGAAGTCACCGTCAGCGTGACATAGCGCAGGCGCCGCGAGATCACCTCCGGCTCGGGTGACACCAGGCGGATGAACCACACCGGCGGCTTCACCTCTAGCTTGTAGGTCGAAGGCGGCGACTGGTAGAGCACACGCTCGTGCAGGTCGTACAGCGTGATGGTGTTGCCGCGCACGTAACCGAGCGATTCCAGGAACTTCTTCAGCACCTCGGGCGGATAGCCCAGTTCCGGGCTCATGTGCGCGCTGATGATCACGTTGTCCAGCAGCTGCGCGGTGACGCGCGTGGAAACCTCCACCCCCTCGCGGATGGAAATGCGCGTCTGGCCGATCACCACCCAGCCCGCCAGCAGCATGCCGGCCAGCGACAGGGCCGTGACCAGCAGATTCAGGCGAAAACGCATGCTCATGGAGAGTCCAGCGGGCTCGTCACACCGCGCCCGTCTTTGTTCGGCACATGGGTATCAATCATCGTCGTGCTCACGTCGGCATGTCCCGGAAGCTCCTGTGTCGGTGCGCATTGAATTTTGACCACCCGTGCTCGTTGAATATTGACCAGGGGCTGTAGCC
>JBBILG010000009.1:17951-32366 GCA_037445085.1 Methylobacillus sp. | reverse complement strand
AGCGCACCGCCCTGGGCCGCTTCAAGCACGAGAGCGCGCAGCAGGTGGTGGACCGCGACGACCGGGTGGCCTTCTACATGGGTGATGACGAACGCAACGAATATGTCTACAAGTTCGTCTGCGCGCGCAAGCTGGATCGCGGTAACCGCGCCGCCAACCGCGACATGCTCGATGACGGCACGCTCTACGTGGCCCGCTTCAGCGCCGACGGCAACGGCCAGTGGCTGCCCCTGGTGTGGGGCCGGAACGGCCTCACTCCGGAGAACGGCTTTGCCGATCAGGGCGAGGTGCTGATCAAGTGCCGCCAGGCCGCCGATCGCCTCGGTGCCACCATGATGGACCGCCCGGAATGGACCGCGGCCCACCCGACGACCGGTGAAGTCTATCTCACCCTCACCAACAACAGCCGTCGCGGCGACACTCCCGCGTCGCGCAACGACCCCGCCGGCACGACGGCCGCCGCCGGCGCCCGTCCGCCGGTCGATGCCGCCAACCCGCGTCCGGACAACGACTACGGCCACATCATCCGCTGGCGCGAAGACGGCGGCGTGGTCACCGCGCTCTCCTTCGCATGGGACATCTTCGCCCTGTGTGGCGACAAGCAGGTGCGCAGCACCGGCAAGACCCTGCCCGTCAGCTACGACACGGCCAATCTGGCCGGCCTGGATGCAGCCGATGCCAGTTACCGTCAGGATATCTACCGCGGCAATATCGTCGGCGACGACTACGGCGCGCCGGACGGCCTGTGGTTCGACCGGGACGGTCGCCTGTGGATCCAGACCGACCAGCAGGGCGATGCCACCGGTGACTGGGCGAACATCGGCGGCAACAGCATGTTGTGCGCCGATCCCTCCACCGGCGAGACCCGCCGCTTCCTCACCGGCCCGCCCTTCTGTGAAGTCACCGGTGTGATCACTACTCCGGACGGCACGGCCCTGTTCGTTGGCATCCAGCACCCCGGCGAGGACTGGAACACCAGTCATACCGACAACTCCGCCTGGCCCGACAACGGCACCAACGGCCCCACCACCTACACCGGCGGCACGCCTGCCAAACCCCGCTCCGCCGTTGTGGTGATTACCAGGGATGGCGGCGGCATGATCGGCACTTGACGTCCAGACCCTGGCAACGACGGGCGCATGCACAACCGCCCCGAACCCCGTGCGGCGTCGCGGAACTCACAAATGAAAATGCCCAGCCGGAGAGGGTTGGGCATGGAATGGTGGTGGCCAGGGGCAGAATCGAACTGCCGACACGCGGATTTTCAGTCCGCTGCTCTACCAACTGAGCTACCTGGCCCAAAAACTTTCAATGCTGCGGATTTTGGCTGCGGCCGCATCTTGTGCGGCTTAACGTTCCGCGCTGCCCCACGTTAGCCTGCGCCGTACAGAAGGGCAGGATTATAGCAAAATCCCTAGTGCTGAAAACAGAAATTTCTGGCCGAAGTCGGGACGGCGCGCGTGGTGGCGCGCTGGGCTGCTAGAATGGAAAAAGTAAGGACGATCCGCATGGAAGCACTGCCCCGCATTCACATCCACCATCCCGCGCGTGCCATCGAGGCCGCTTTGCGTGCCAGGATGGACGGCAAGACCAAGCCGCCCGGCTCGCTCGGGCGCCTGGAATCGCTGGCGCTGCAAATCGGCCTGGTGCAGCAGTCGTTACAGCCACAACTGCGGCGGCCGGTTATGCTGGTGTTCGCCGCCGATCACGGCATCGTGGCCGAGGGCGTGAGTTCCTATCCGCAGGAAGTGACCGGCCAGATGGTGCGCAACTTCCTCGCCGGGGGCGCGGCCATCAACGTGTTCGCGCGGCAGCACGGCATTGCCCTGCGCGTGGTGGATGCCGGGGTGATCGGGGAACTTCCCGCCCACCCCGATCTCGTCGATACCAGGATCGCCGCGGGTACCGCCAGTTTCTTGCGCGGCAGCGCCATGACGCAGGAGCAGTGCGGTCGTGCCATCCGCTGCGGCTGGCAGTTGGCGGAAGCGGAAATCACTGCCGGCAGCAACGTGCTCGGCTTCGGCGAGATGGGCATCGGCAACAGCACCAGCGCGGCGGCACTGATGAGCGCCATCTGCGGCCTGCCGGCAGCCGAATGCGTGGGGCGCGGCACCGGCGTGGACGATGCCGGCCTGCGCCGCAAGCAGCGGGTGGTGGAGCAGGCGCTGGCGCTGCACGGCCCGGCGCCCATTGGCCCGCTGCGGGCGCTCACCGCGCTGGGCGGCTTCGAGATCGCCATGATGGCGGGTGCCATGCTGGGTGCGGCACAGCATGGGGCGCTGCTGCTCATCGACGGCTTCATCGCCGGCACCGCGCTGCTGGTGGCGGCGCGCCTGCAGCCCGCCATCCTCGACTACTGCATCTTCTCCCACCGCTCCGGCGAGGTCGGCCACGCGCGCCTGCTGGCGGAACTGCATGCCGAACCGCTGCTCAACTTGGGGCTGCGTCTGGGCGAAGGCACCGGCGCCGCCCTGGCCTACCCCATCGTGCAGGCGGCGGTCAGCTTTCTCAACGAGATGGCCTCGTTCGAGTCCGCTGGCGTGAGCAGGAACGCTTGAACCCGCTGCGCGATCAGGCACGGCTGTTCTGCGCTGCGCTGGCCTTCTTCACCCGCATTCCCTGCACGCGCTGGGCCGGCGACAGCGCGGCCGATCTCAACCGTGCCGCGCGCTATTTCCCGCTGGTCGGCGTGGTCGTCGGCCTGATCGCGGCGGCGGTTTACTGGCTGACGGCCCGGGTGTGGCCGCCGGAGCTGGCGGTCATCGCCGGCATGGCGGCCGCGCTGCTGGCGACCGGTGCCTTTCACGAGGACGGTTTTACCGATGCGGTAGACGGTCTGGGTGGCGGCTGGACCAAGGAGCAAGCGCTCACCATCATGCAGGATTCGCGCATCGGCAGCTTTGGTGCCGTAGCGATTGTCATCCTGCTGCTGGTCAGATTCCAGGCGCTGCTGCACGTGGCGACCTGGCTGCTACCGGCGGTGCTGGTGGCGGGGCATGCCGTGAGCCGCTTCGCCGCGGTGCTGGTCATCCATACGCAGCGATACGTGCGCGGCGAAGGCAAGGCCAAGCCGCTGGCGACGCGCATGAGTCGCGGAGAGCTGGCCGTTGCCGGTGTCTTTGGCCTGGCGCCGCTGGCCCTGCTGCCGGCTGGCCTGTTGTGGGCGCTGCTGCCGGTCGTGCTGGTGTGGCTGTGGTTTTCCCGCCTGCTCAGGCGGCGCCTGGGCGGCTACACCGGCGACTGCCTGGGCGCCATGCAGCAACTTACCGAACTCGCTTTCTATCTGGGCATCGTGGCATGGAGCTTTACCTGATTCGCCATACCGCGCCGGCCGTTGCCGCCGGCGTGTGCTACGGCCAGGCCGACGTGCCGGTGGCCGACAGCTTCGCGCAGGAGGCGGCCGGCGTGCGGGCCAGGCTCGCCGGCATCAAGGCTGCGGCCTGCTACAGCAGCCCGCTCACCCGTTGCCGGCGGCTGGCGGAAGCGCTCGCTCCGACGCCGATCCTGGATGCGCGCCTGCAAGAGCTCTCCTTCGGCGCCTGGGAGATGCGGTCGTGGGACACCATCCCGCGCGCGGCGCTAAACCGGTGGGGCGAAGATTACATCGACGGTGCGCCGCCGGGTGGTGAGAGCTATGCCGGCTTGCACGCCCGCGCATCGGCATTCCTGCGCGAGCTGGCCGGGAGCGGCCACGAGGGGCCGGTGCTGGTGGTCACCCATGCCGGGGTGATCCGCGCCCTGCTGGCCGAAGTGCTTGGCCTGCCGCTCCAGGATGCCTTCCGCTTCCGCATCGACTGCGGCAGCGTGTGCAGACTGCAACCGGACGGCACACCGGTGTCGGTGAACTGGGTGAGCCGGTGAACGATTTCGACGCGCAGGCACGTGCCGCCATCTATCGCGTCATCGCCGAGCGGCGCGATATGCGCCACTTCCGCCCCGATCCCGTGCCTGCGGAACTGCTGCGGCGCCTGTTGCGGGCGGCGCACTGCGCGCCCAGCGTCGGCCACATGCAGCCGTGGCGTTTCCTGCGCGTCACCGATGCGGCCCTGCGCGCCGACATCCATGCGTTGGTCGAGGCCGAACGCCAAGCCACGGCCGCGGCATTGGGCGAGCGCGGGGATGCGTTCATGCGTCTCAAGGTGGAAGGCATCCGCGAGTGCGGAGAACTGCTGGTGGTGGCACTGATGGACGGCCGCGAGCGGCACGTGTTCGGCCGCCGTACCCTGCCGGAAATGGATCTCGCTTCCGCCGCCTGCGCCATCCAGAACCTGTGGCTCGCCGCACGCGCGGAAGGGCTGGGCATGGGATGGGTGTCACTGTTCGACCCGCGGGCGCTGGCCGCGCGACTGCGCATGCCGGCGGGCGCCAGGCCCATCGCCGTGCTGTGCCTGGGCTACGTCGATGGCTTCTATTCCCGCCCCATGCTGGAAGAGGCCGGCTGGGCGGCGCGGCAGGATCTGGCGCAACTGGTTTACGAAAACGTCTGGGGACAATCCGCTGCGAGCATCGGGCTTTTGTCCGACTGACCCTCAGGCTGCGTACCGCAGCGCGGATTGCAGCCTTGCCCATTCTGCGGGCGTGCCGGGCAGGCCGAAACGCAGGCTGGCCGGTCGTTCGAACCGCCGGGTGAGGATGCCCTGACGTGCCAGGTGCCGGTGGAGGTCGTCGGCGCGTGCGTGCTCCACCCATTGGAACAACGCGCAGCCGCCGCTCGGCGCGAGGCCGGCCTCTGCCAGCAGCGTGGCGAGCAGGGGAGCGTGTTCCAGCAGTCGGCATCGTGTCCCGTGCTGCCAGTGTTCGTCGCGCAGGGCGATGGTTGCCACATGGCGTGCCGGGCCGCTGATCGGCCACGGCCCCAGCGCCGCTTCCAGCCGCTCCAGCAGCTCCGGCCAGGCCAGCACGAAGCCGACACGGGCGCCGGCGAGGCCGAAAAACTTGCCCAGACTGCGCAGCATGATGAGGCCGGGTTTGCCCGCATGCCCGGCCAGACTGTGTGCCGGGGTCGCGTCCATGTAGGCCTCGTCCACCACCAGCCAGCCCCCGCGCGACGTCAGCCGCGCCTGCATGTCCAGCAGCCGTTCCGGCGGAAACAGCATGCCGGTGGGGTTGTCGGGATTGCACGCCACCACCACGTCGGCCCACATCGCGGCTTCGGCAAGCTGCCCGGCACCGCAGGCATGCACGTCGTGACCGCCATGCTGCCAGGCATGGCGGTGCTCGGCGTAGCTCGCCGCCTCCACCGCCACCCTGCTTTTGGGGCGCAGGCGGGGCAGGGCCTGCAATGCGGCCTGCGAGCCGGCGGTGGTCAGCGCGTGCGCGCAGCGGTAATAGTCGCATGCCGCCGCCGTCAGCCCATCGTCCGCCTGCGGCAGGCGCAGCCAGGCATCCGGCGGGATCGTCGGCACCGGATAGCCGTGCGGGTTGATGCCGGTGGAAAGGTCGAGCCAGTCCTGCGGCGGAATGCCATATTCCCGCGCCGCCGCCAGCAGCCTGCCGCCGTGTTCAAGCAAGGGCGTACCCTCCTGCAACGATGAGCGCCGCCCACAGCCACGTGCCCCGCTCGACCAGCCGGGTGGCACGCACGATGTCGGCAGGCAGGGGCGCATTTCCCTCACCGAGCGCGGGACGCTGCTGCATGGTGCCATGGTAGGGCGCGGGCCCGCCCAAGGTGAGCTGCAATGCGCCGGCCCCGGCGGCCATCACCGGCCCGCCGTTGGGGCTGTACCACAGCGGCGCCTGTCTGTGCCAGCAGGCCCACCCGCGGCGCAAATTGCCGAGCAGGCAGTAGGTGAGCGCGGTGAGCCGCGCCGGCAGGTAATTCAGTGCGTCGTCCAGCCGGGCGGCGGCCCAGCCGAAGTGCCGGAAGCGCGGCGTGCGGTAGCCCCACATGGCGTCCAGCGTGTTGGCCAGGCGGTACAACACGGCGCCGGGCGCGCCCAGCAGGGCGAACCAGAACATGGCGCCGAACACGGCGTCGTTGCCGTTTTCCAGCACCGATTCCACGGCGGCGCGGGTGACGGCGGTTTCATCGAGCTGGTCGGTGTCGCGGCTGACCATGTGGCCGACACGCGCGCGCGCTTCGGCGAGATCGCCACGCACGAGCGGCAGGCGTACCGCCTCGGCGTGCTCGCCGAGGCTGCGGGCGCCGATGGCGAGATACAGCACCAGCACCTCGAACAGCCAGCCAGCCGGCGCCGGCAGCGTGCGGCTCAGCCAAGCCGCCAGCAAGGTCGCAGGCGCCACCGCCAGCAGCCAGCAGGCAATCCCGCGCAGCCTGGCAAGACGGGGACGATTGCCATGGCGTTCCAGCCGGTCGGCGAAATGGCCAAAACCCACCAGCGGGTGCCAGCGCTGCGGCTCGCCCAGCAGGCGGTCGAGCAGCAGCGCGGCGGGGAGGGCCAGGGCGGTTGTGGGATAATGCGCGTATGAAAGCATTGATGGTGCAGGGGACGACTTCCGATGCCGGCAAGAGCACGCTGGCCGCCGGATTGTGCCGGGTATTGTACCGCAGGGGGGTGCGCGTCGCTCCGTTTAAGCCGCAGAACATGGCACTCAATTCCGCGGTGACCGTGGATGACGGCGAAATCGGCCGTGCCCAGGCGGTGCAGGCACAGGCCTGCGGGCTTGCGCCGCATTCCGACATGAACCCGGTGCTGCTCAAGCCCACTACCGACCAAGGCGCCCAGGTCATCCTCCAGGGGCGCGCGCGTTTCAACCTGGACGCCGCCAATTACCACGCCTACAAGCCCACTGCCATGCAGGTGGTGATGGAATCCTGGCGGCGGCTGTCTGCGCAGTACGACTGCCTCATCGTCGAAGGCGCCGGCAGTCCGGCGGAAATCAATCTCAGGGACAACGACATCGCCAACATGGGGTTTGCGGAAGCCGTGGATTGCCCGGTGATCCTGGTGGCCGACATCGACCGCGGCGGCGTGTTCGCCCACATCGTCGGCACGCTGGCGTTGCTGTCGGCATCGGAGCGGGCCAGGATCAGGGGCTTCGTCATCAACCGTTTCCGTGGCGACGTCGCGCTGTTGCAGTCCGGCCTGGACTGGCTGGAACGGGAAACCGGCAAGCCGGTGCTGGGCGTGCTGCCCTATCTGCACGGCCTGCACATCGATGCGGAGGACGCGATCGGCCCCCCGCCCGCGAGCGGGACAGGGGCAGGGTGTCTGCGCGTCATCGCGCCGGTGCTGCCACGCATTTCCAACCACACCGATTTCGACGCGCTGCGCCTGCATCCGCAGGTCGATTTCCGCCTCATCGGTACCGGCTCGCCCATTCCGCCAGCCGATCTCGTCATCCTGCCCGGCAGCAAGAGCGTGCGCGCCGATCTCGATTACCTGCGCGCGCGGGGCTGGGAGGCCGCCATCCTGCGCCACCTGCGCTATGGCGGCAAGCTGCTCGGCATCTGTGGCGGCTTCCAGATGCTGGGTCGGGCATTGCATGACCCGCTGGGGCTGGAAGGCATGCCCGGCAGCGGTGCCGGGCTGGGTCTGCTGGACCTGGAAACCACGTTGGAAGCGGAAAAGCGCCTGGCCAACGTGAGCGGCCGGCTGGCGCTGGAAAATGCCGCGGTGCGCGGCTACGCAATCCACATGGGGGTAAGCCGCGGCGCGGCGCTGGAGTATCCGCTGTTGCACCTCGATAGCGGTGCAATCGATGGCGCGATCTCAAAGGATGGCGCGATAGCGGGCACTTACACGCACGGCTTGTTCGACCATCCGGAAGCCTGTCGTGCGCTGCTCAGGTGGGCATGGCTGGAGGAGGCCGTCGGCTTCGACCATGCCGCCCGGCGCGAGGCCGGGCTGGAACGGCTGGCCGACGCGCTAAAAGCGCACCTGGACTGGGGGCTGCTGGATCCCCTGCTTACTTGAGCACGAGCGGCAGCCCCGCCGCCATGAACACCACGCGCCCGCAGGAGGCGGCCACGGCCTGGTTGAGCCTGCCCTGCTCGTCCTGGAAACGGCGGTTGAGCTCGCCCAGCGGCACGATGCCCAAGCCCACCTCGTTGCTTACCAGGATGACGCGACCGGGCAGTGCCGGCAGGAGATCGAGCACGGCCTGGTGCTCCGCCTCCCAGGCCCGCTCCCGAGGCGGATTGCAATCCGGGCAGATCCATTGCGCGAGCCACAGCGTCAGGCAGTCCACCAGCAGGCAGCGGTCGGCGGCGGCTTCGCGCCGCAATGTTTCCGCCAGCAGGAACGGCTCCTCCACCAGTCGCCAGTCGCCCGGCCGGCGCGCCTGGTGGCGGCGCACACGGGCGGCGAATTCGGCATCGTGTGTCTGCGCGGTGGCGATATAGGTGACCGCCACGCCGGATTCGTTCGCGAGCTTTTCGGCATGGGCGCTCTTGCCGGAACGCGCCCCGCCCAGCACCAGGGTTTTCATGCGGACTCTCCCAGGAACAATGCGGCCGTCGCCGCCGGATTGGACGGGAAATAGAAATGCAGGTAGCTGGCGGTGAGGTTGCCGTGCCGGTATATCACCTCGCCGGGGCGGCCGCGCGGGCCGATCGCCTGCAGGGCTGGCTGCAGCGGCGTCTCAAGGCTGGAATAGTGAAAGGTGTGCGCGCCCAGCCGGCCACCGGGCAGGTCGGCAAACTGCACCCCCAGACCCTGCAGACGAGGTTGCAGGCGCGTCGTGCCCGGCAACAGGCCGAAGGCGGGCGTGCCGGCGATGGCCTCGGCGAGTGCCATCATGCCGCCGCATTCGGCCAGCATGGGCATGCCGTTGCGCCATGCCGTCTGCAACGCCTTGCGCATCGGGCGGTTGCCGGCGATTTGCTCCGCGTGCAGTTCCGGGTAGCCGCCCGGCAGCCACAGCGCGTCGGCTGCCGGCAGCGCGGTATCATGCAGCGGCGAGAAGCAAACCAGGCGTGCGCCCATGGCCTGCAGGCACTCCAGGTTGGCCGGGTAGAGGAAGCAGAACGCCTCGTCGCGCGCCACGGCGATGGTCCTGTGGGCCAGCAGCAGCGGCATGGACATGTCAGCGGCGCCGCCGAAATCCACCGCCGGCGGCAGCGGCAGCTCGCCGGCATGCTCCAGCGTCCGCGCGGCGGCGGCGATGCGCTGCTCCAGATCGTCGATTTCGCTGGCGCGGAACAGGCCGAGATGGCGTTCGGGCAGAGCGAACGCCGCATCCTCGGGCAGCGCGCCCAGCCACGGGATGTGCGCTGGCAGGCTGTCGCGCAGCAGCGCCGCGTGGCCGGTACTGCCGGTGCGGTTGGCGATCACTCCCGCGCAGGGCAATTCCCCCAGCAGACCGGCCGCCAGGCGGCCGAAGGTCTGCGCCATGCCGGCGGCATCGATGGCAAGCACCACCGGCAGGTTGAAAGTACGGGCGATGTCGGCGCTGGAGGGCGTGCCGTCATACAGGCCCATGACCCCTTCCGCCACGATCACGTCGGCCCGGCGCACGGCCCGCCGCAGGCGGGCGAGGCCGTCGGCCTCGCCGCACATGGCGAGGTCGAGGTTTTCCACCGGAGCCCCGCTGGCCGCCTCCAGCACCATGGGATCGAGGAAGTCGGGGCCGCACTTGAAGGCGCGCACCGTCAGGCCGCGGTTACGCCATGCGCGGGCCAGCGCGGCCGTCACCAGGGTCTTGCCCTGGCCGGAGGCGGGGGCGGCCACGAGGACGGCGCGGCACGCAGGCATCAGTAATCGATGCCGGGCTGCGCCTTGATGCCGGCGCGGAAGGCATGCTTGACGTCTACCAGCTCGGTGACGGTGTCAGCGGCATCACACAGCGCCTTGGGCGCGCCCCGGCCGGTGACCACCACGTGCTGCATGGGTGGGCGCACGGCGATGGCGGCCAGTACTTGGGCCGTATCGAGGTAGCCGTAGCGGAGCGGGTAGGTCAGCTCGTCCAGGATGACGAGGTGGAAAGCGGGGTCGGCCAGCATTTTTTTTGCCACTTCCCAGCCCTCGCGGGCCTTTCGCGTATCGCGCTCGCGATCCTGGGTATCCCAGGTGAACCCTTCGCCGAGCACATGCCATTCCATGTTGGGCTGGGCGCGGAAAAAGGCCTCCTCGCCGGTGTCGGAGCGCCCCTTGATGAACTGCGCCACGCCCACCTTCATGCCGTAGCCCAGCGCGCGCGCCGCCATGCCGAAGGCGGAGGAGGATTTGCCCTTGCCGTTGCCGGTGAGCACCAGCAACAGTCCCTTTTCCCGGTCGGCGCGGGCGATGGCGGCATCGATGACGGCTTTCTTGCGCGTCATGCGGGCGGCATGGCGCGCGTCGATGTCGCTGTCGCTCAAGATTCAGGCCCGCCTGCGGGCAGTGCCCCCGGCGAACGCGAAGGCGAGGTGAGCGATGGCGGCGACACCGATCCAGAAGCCGAAGGACTGCAACATGGGCGGGAAGTACTGCACGAGGCGCGCGCCGAATTCGGCCAGGGTGGGATCCGGGTAACGGCCGCCGAAGAAATAGAATCCGCCGCTGGAGAACAGCTCGCACGCCGTGGCGCCGGCCAGCAGGCTGATGGCGAACGGCGGCAGTGCTCTCCAGTGCAGCTCGCAGCGCTGCGCGAACCAGCGGCCGGCCAGCCATAGCGCCCCGTAGGCGGGTAGCAGGAAGGCGTAGGCCGGGGTGACGCAGAAACTGCTCACGCCGCCCAAGGTGACGGCGGCCAGGTCGAGCAGCGTGGCTTCAAGCAGCAGCACGGCGAACACCCAGGCGCGGCGCAGGTAGAAGCCGGCCAGGAAGAACACCGCCCAGGAGGCGCTGGGCAGGTATTCGATGGAGGCGAAGTGATGGCCGCGGGTGACGGCCATCAGGGCGACCAGCGTGAGGCCGATGCCGAACTGCTGTTGTCTGGTGAAATTCATGTCGTCAGCTCCTAGTCGAACGAGTGCGATTGTAACGCAACGGCAACGCTATTGCGGCTGCCAGCGCAGGCCGATAAACAGGCTGGCCCCCGCGGTTGCGTAGGGGACGGCGCTGGGGCTGTTGCCGGTGTAGGCCAGCACATAGTCCTTGTCCAGCACGTTGTCGGCGCGCGCCTCCAGTTTCCAGTCCGGATGCAAGGCATAGCGCGCGGTGAGGTTGAGCAGGACGTATCCGGGCATTTTCCTAGCATTGCGCGCGTCGTTGTAGCGGGTGGAGTTGCCCGTGATCTCCGCCCCCCATTCGAAATTCCCCAGGTCGTGCAGCAGCCCGATGGTGCCATGCCGGCTGCCGCGGCGGATGAGCATCTGGCCGGTATCCTCGTTGCGCGGCGACTGGACGGTGAGGTTGCCATGCAGCGCGAGGGTCTCAGTGGCCTGCCAGCGTCCCTCCAGGGTGGCGCCGCGGATTTCCGCCATGCCGACGTTGACCGGGCAGAACCCGGCGAAGGCGCAGCCGCTGCCTGCCGGGCCGGAGAACTCGATGAGGTTGCGCACGCGGTTTTCGAACAGGATCAGGCCCAGCCGCAGCCGCGGCGCGTCATGGCGCAGGGCGGCTTCCAGGTTGCGCGAGCGTTCCGGTTCCAGCGTCGGATCGCCGAAGCCGGGGAAGTAGAGCTGGTTGAAGGTGGGGGCCTTGAAGGCGGTACCATAACCCGCGCTGATGCGCCACTGTGGCGTCAGGCGGTAACCGTAGGCCAGGTTGCCGGTGGTGTGCTCGCCATACTGGCTGTTGTCATCCAGACGCAGGCTCGCCTGCAGGCCGTGGCGGCCGTGATCCAGCACGTAGCTCGCCAGCCAGCCGTTGTTGTCGCGGCTGCTGGCGGCGTAGTCGGTGCTGCCGCCGACGCGCTGTTCCAGCCGGTCGTAGGCCAGGGTGAGAGTGCCGAGCGGCAGGCTCAGGTCGTTCTGCCACAGGTACTGGCGCTGCTCGGTGCGGAACACGCTGCGGAAGGTGCTGGTGTTGTTGGTCGCATCGTCCACGCCCATGCCGATCCGCAGAGTGCTGCGCCAGTGTTCGGTGAACTGGTTGCGGCTGGTGAGGGCATGGCCGGTCAGCGTCTGGTCGATGTTGCAGACCGGTTGGTTGCAGTCGTAGTCGCTTTCGCCCTCGCTGTTGAAGAACTGCATCAGCACTTCGTGGCCTGCCGTGTATTCGTAGCCCAGGCTGGCGTTCACGCTCAGGTTGCGATAGGGGTCACGGTCCCGGTCCGGGCCGCTTTTGACTTTCTTGGCGGAAAAGCCGTCAGTGGCCAGGGCGCCGAGGTTGATGGCATAGCGCAGCCCGCCGGCGCTGCCACTGACCCCGGCTTCGCCATGGCGGCTGTGGTAACGTCCGTAGCCGGCGGCGGCGTGGAAGCGGGGCGGGCCTTCGCCGCGCCGGGTGAAAATCTGGATCACGCCGCCGATGGCGTCCGCCCCGTACAGGCTGGCCGCCGGCCCGCGCAGGATCTCGATGCGCTCGATCTGGCTCAACGGCAGGTTCTCGAACGCGAACGTGCCCAGGGTGGCGGAGTTGAGGCGCAGCCCGTCCACCAGCACGACGACGTGATCGGAATTGGTGCCGCGCAGGAACACGCTGCTCTGCTTGCCGGCGCCGCCCGTGCTACTGATTTCCACGCCGGGCTGGCGCCGCAGCAGTTCGACCAGGGTGGACTGGCCGGCACGCTCGATTTCGGCACGCTCGATGACGCTGACGTCGGCCAGCACGTTTTCGCGCACCTGCGCGATGCGGCTGGCGGTGACGACGACGGCGTCGGAGTGGATGGGTTCGTAGGCATATGCCGGCGCCGATGCCAGCAGGCCGGCACAGATGGCCGGTATGGTGGATTTCTTCATGATGGCTCCCTGTACGCACGCGTCCCCGCATGCTCGAGTCTGGGTACGGAAAAGTGCAAGGGAGCAATGGTCGGATCGAACGATCGCTTCGGCCCAACGCCGTCACCCCGCGGCATTTCCAACGTCGCTGACAGGCCGGTCTCCGGGCTCGCAAGACTTGATGCATCGCCTTCCCGTGGCGCCTGGCCACAGTGGCATGCTGGATGCATCCACACTCGCTTACCGTTGCGGGGGCAGCACAGGTTTCACACCTGTTTCCCGTTTCACCTTCCCGCCGGACGGCGGATCAAGGCACCTGACAACGTGGGTGCATTGTAAGCGCATTGGCCGGGTTTGGCCAGCAAGGTCTTGTAATACTTTCAGAAAGTATTGTTAGCGGTTGACTGTTAAGCGTTTTACAAATTATAGTGCCGCCATGGATGCTGACCTGGACGCACTGGAAGACAAGCTCGGGCAATTGATCGAGCTATGCCGCCGCCTGCGCACGGAAAATGTCGACCTGCGCCAGCAGCTTGCCCAGGCGCAGTCCGACATCCGGCAACTCAAGAGCAGCATGGCACGCGCCGGCGACCGGCTGGAAGCGCTGCTCGCCACCCTGCCGGAAGGAGCCGTCGATGAGTAGCGTGCGTGGCGTGGACGTCACCATCATGGGGCGCGAGTTCCGCGTCTCCTGTTCCGACGAGGAATACGAGGCGCTGATGACGGCGGTGGCCTTCCTCGACCGCAAGATGCGCGAGATCCGCGACAGCGGCAAAGTCATCGGCGTCGAGCGCATCGCCATCATGGCCGCCCTCAACATCGCCCACGAGCTGCTGACCACGCGCAGCGGAGGGTTTGACATCGGGGACTACAAGCGTAGAATCGGGGCCATGCAGGAACGGATCGACCAGGCCCTCGCCGAACAGAACGAACTGTTCTGAGCCGCCCTACCGCTTTCCCCGGTTTGTTCCCTGCGGTGTTCGCTTAGGCTATAGATTCCTTGAACCAATATCAAGCATCTGGTTGCGGCTTAGACGAGTGCTGTTGTGCGTGCCCCGGTTGCGGGCGTGCCTGATGCATCTCCCGCTGCGACCACCTGGTCTCCAGGTTCAGGATGCCAGCCTGGCGGCACATGCGGGGAACTCCTCTTACCCGAGCAGGGCGATGCCGTGCGCTACTGGCTGATGAAGTCCGAGCCGGCGGACGTGTCCATCGACGACCTTGCCGCCATGCCGGACCAGGCCGTGGACTGGTATGGCGTGCGCAATTACCAGGCGCGCAACTTCATGCGAGACCAGATGCGGGTCGGCGACGGCGTGCTGTTCTACCATTCCAACTGCGCCGAGCCGGGCATCGCCGGCATCGCCGAGGTGAGCCGGCCGGCCTACCCGGACCGCACCCAGTTCGATGCCACCAGCAGGTACTACGACCCCAGGTCCACAGCGGAAAACCCGCGCTGGCTGAATGTTGATGTTAGACTGGTGCGCAAGACCCGGCTGCTCAGCCTGAGGGAGATGCGTACCTATCCGCAACTCGCCAACATGCGCCTCTTGCAGCGCGGCAACCGCTTGTCGATTACACCGGTGGACCCGGCGGAATGGCGGTTCATACTCACCATTTTGTGACCTGAATAACAAAGCGGCGCGACTCTTGCCGGCCGCGCAGGGAAGGGGGTATCATGCAATGCAGATTTGGTCGCTTGCTCATTT
>JBBILG010000009.1:0-17929 GCA_037445085.1 Methylobacillus sp. | reverse complement strand
CGTACTCTGGCTGGGCGCCGGTGCGGCGCTCGCAGCCGCACCGGACGATGGCCCCATCCCCGGACGCTACATCGTTACCCTGAAAGCGGGTGTCAATCCCGCCCGTGCGGCCCAGGAGATGGCGCACGCACACGGACTCGGCGTCAGCCACGTTTACCAGCACGCGCTGCGCGGCTTTGCCGCGACGATACCTGAGGCACGGTTGGCGCTGCTGCGGAATGACGCGCGCGTTGCCAACATCGTGCAGGATCATTATGTCCGCAGCAGCGCGCGCCGCAAGCCGGGCAGCGGCGCGCAGCCGGCGCAGACGACGCCGACCGGGGTCAGCCGCATTTTTGGACCGGGTGCCACGCCGACCGGCGTAGTGGTGGCGGTCATCGACACTGGCATCTACAAACACAGCGATCTCAATGTGGTGGGGGGCAGGAACTGCTCCACCGGCAAAAGCTACAGCGATGGCAATGGCCACGGCACTCATGTGGCCGGCACCATCGGCGCGAAGAACGATGCCTATGGCGTGGTCGGGGTGGCGCCTGGTGTGCCGCTGTGGGCAGTGCGGGTGCTGGACAACAGCGGCAGCGGTTCGTGGTCGTCGGTGATCTGCGGAGTGGATTGGGTCACTGCGCAGGCGCGGACCAGCGCCAGCCGGGTGGTGGCCAACATGAGCCTGGGGGGATCGGGGCCGCTCGGCCACTGTAGCGACGGCGGTCTGCGCGAGGCGGTTTGCAATTCGGTGGCGGCCAACGTCACTTACGCGGTGGCCGCCGGCAACTCCGCCATCGATGTCGAGAGTTCCAGCTACGCCGGCTACGTGCAGGTGCCGGCGGCCTACCCGGAGGTGATCACGGTGTCCGCGCTGGCCGACTTCAATGGTGCTCCCGGCGGTGGTGCCGCACCCACCTGCCGTACCGACGAGGACGACAGCTTTGCCAGTTTCAGCAATTACGGGGATGCGGTGGACATCATCGCCCCCGGCGTGTGCATCCTTTCCACTTGGAACGATGGGGGCTACAGAACCATCAGCGGCACTTCGATGGCGTCGCCTCACGTGGCGGGCGCCGCTGCGCTCCATCTGGCGGTGCAGCCGGCCAGCAAGCCGGGCGAGGTCATGCAGGCGCTGATCAATGGGGGCAATTTCAACTGGTCGAGCGCGGACGACCCGGATGGTGTTCAGGAGCCGCTGCTCGATGTCGGCGCACTCTGACGGGGACCAACCCGATTCGCACCCTCCCTGCTCGCCCATAGGCCCGGCTGTCGGCGCGGCGCGGGATGTGCGAGTCTGCTCGCTAATCGCCTTGCCATCATCCCGCGATCCGGTGAAATCCCGGACTAACTGCCCAGAAACAGCCTGTAGGCCGGGTTTGCGGTTTCGTCCCAGTAGGCATAGCCCAGCTTGCCGAGGAATGCCCCGAACGCCGCCTTGTCCTCCGGCGGCACCTGCATGCCCACCAGCACACGGCCGTAGTCGGCGCCGTGGTTGCGGTAGTGGAACAGTGAGATGTTCCAGTCCGCGCTCATCTGTTCGAGGAAATTCATCAGCGCGCCCGGCCGTTCCGGGAATTCGAAGCGGTACACCAGCTCGTTTCGCACCTGCGGCGCCCGGCCGCCGACCAGGTGACGCAGGTGCAGCTTGCCCATCTCGTTGTCGGTGAGATCGATGGCCGGCAGCTCGTGCCGGCTGAGCATCTCCACCAGGCGCTGCGATTCGCCGTGCTGGTGGATGGTCACCCCGACGAAGATGTGCGCCTGCGCGGGGTCGGAGTAGCGGTAGTTGAACTCGGTGATGTTGCGGCGTCCGAGCAGGCGGCAGAAGCGTTTGAACGAGCCGGGTTTTTCCGGGATGGTCACCGCCAGCAGGGCTTCGCGCTGCTCGCCCACCTCGGCGCGTTCGGCGACGAAGAGCAGACGGTCGAAGTTCATGTTGGCGCCGCTCGCCACTGCGATCAGCGTCCTGCCGTGCAGCCGGCGCTGCCTCGCGTATTCCTTGAGGCCGGCCACCGCCAGCGCGCCCGCTGGCTCCAGGATGGAACGGGTGTCCTCGAACACGTCCTTGATGGCGGCGCAGATGGCGTCGTTGTCCACCAGAATCATTTCGTCCACGTGCACGCGGCACAGGCGGAAGGTTTCCACCCCCACCTCCTTGACCGCCGCGCCGTCGGCGAACAGGCCGACCTGTTCCAGGGTCACGCGCTCGCCTCTGGCCAGTGACCGTGTCATGGCGTCGGCGTCCACGGCTTCCACGCCGATGATTTTGATTTCCGGGCGCAGGCGTTTGACGTAGGCGGCGATGCCGGCGATCAGGCCGCCGCCGCCCACGCAGCAGAAGATGGCGTGGATGGGGTCGGGGTGGTCGCGCAGGATTTCCATGGCGATGGTGCCCTGCCCGGCGATGACGTCGGGATCGTCGTAGGGGTGGACGAAAGTGAGCTTTTCCCGTCGTTCCCATTCCAGCGCGTGGGCGTAGGCGTCGGAGTAGGAATCGCCCGCCAGCACCACCTCGGCGCCGCGGCGCCTTACCGCCTCCACCTTGATTTGCGGCGTGGTGGTGGGTATCACGATGACGGCCCGGCAGCCCAGCTTCTGCGCCGCCATTGCCACGCCCTGCGCGTGGTTGCCGGCGGAGGCGGCGATGACGCCGCGCCTGAGCTGCGCAGGCGACAGGTGCGCCATCTTGTTGTAAGCCCCGCGCAGCTTGAAGGAAAAGACCGGCTGCATGTCCTCGCGCTTGAGCAGCACGCTGTTGCCGGTGCGCCGCGACAGGTTGGGCTGTGCTTCCAGCGGGGTTTCCACGGCCACGTCGTAGACGCGGGCGGTGAGGATTTTTTCCAGATAGTCGTTTTTCATCCGGGGTCGGGCGTGTATGATTTATGATGGAATGCGCGATTATAAGCCCCCCGCTCGGGGCACTGCTCAACACGAAAAGGATAGAAAAGCATGGCAACACAGGAAGAACTCAAGCGACAGGTGGCCAGGGCCGCCATCGAATATGTCAAGGGCGGCGTCATCGGGGTGGGCACCGGTTCCACCACCAACTACTTCATCGAGGAGCTGGCCAAGATGAAGTACCGGATAGATGGCGCCATTGCCAGTTCCGAAGCCACCGCACAGCGCCTGAGGAGCCGCGGCATCGAGGCGCTCGACCTCAACAGCATCGGTCCGGGCGAGATGGAGATCTACGTCGACGGCGCCGATGAGATCACCGAGCATTTCCACATGCTCAAGGGCGGCGGCGGCGCACTGACGCGCGAGAAAATCGTGGCGGCGGTGGCGGACAAGTTCATCTGCATTTGTGATGCCAGCAAGCTGGTGCCGGTGCTGGGCAAATTCCCGCTGCCGGTGGAAGTGCTGCCCATGGCGCGCAGCCACGTCGCGCGCGAGCTGGTTAAGCTGGGCGGGCAGCCGCGCCTGCGTGACTTCACCACCGACAACGGCAATGTCATCCTCGACGTGCATGGCCTTACCATCCTCGACCCAGTGGCGATGGAGGCGCGGATCAACCAGATCGTCGGTGTGGTGACCAATGGCCTGTTTGCCGCACGCCCCGCCGACATCCTGCTGCTGGCCACCCAGGAGGGGGTCAAGACCTTCGAGCGCTGACTGCAACGAAACTGTCATAGTCTGGCGTTAAGCTGCAACGTTCGCAAACCATACCCAGAGGATAGTGCAATGCAGTCCGAGCATACCTACAAGCAGTACGATGCCGAACTCGAATCCGTGCGCGCCAAGGTGCTGCAGATGGGCGGCCTGGTCGAGCAGCAGATCGTGCAGGCGCTGGAGGCGCTGGTCAACGCCGATCCCAAGCTGGCCGACGAGGTGATCTCCAACGATCACCGCGTCAATGCGCTGGAAGTCCAGGTGGACGAGGACTGTAGCCACATCATCGCGCGCCGCCAGCCCGCTGCCGGCGACCTGCGCATGATCATGATGGTGGTGAAGACCATCACCGACCTCGAACGCATCGGCGACGAGGCCACCAAGGTGGCGCGCGTGGCACAGAAGATCTACGAAGCCGACCGCATGTACGCGCCGCGCTTCACCGAGATCAAGGCCATGGTCGCCATCGTCTGCGAGATGCTGCGCGTGGCGCTGGACGCCTTTGCCCGCCTCGACGTGACCCGCACCGTCGAAGTGGCGCGCCGCGACGAACAGGTGGACGAGCATTTCCGCGCCGTCATGCGCCAGCTCATCACCTTCATGCTGGAGGACCCGCGCACCATTTCCATGACACTGGAGGTGCTGTTCGTGGCCAAGGCCATCGAGCGCATCGGCGACCACGCCAAGAACATTGCCGAGTACGTGGTCTACATGGTCAAGGGCAAGGACGTGCGCCACACCACCCTGCAGCAGATGGAGCGCGAAGCGCTGGAGTAGGTTCCCCATGCGGGACATCTTGGAGCAGGAAGCTCCCGCCCTCACCGAAATCGCCGCGGTCGATCTCGGCTCCAACAGCTTCCGCCTGCAGATGGCGCACCTGGTCGACGACCAGTTGCTGTTCCACGATTCCCTGCGCGAGATGGTGCGCCTCGCCGCCGGCCTGGGGCCGGACAAGCGGCTGGACGAAGCCTCGCAGCAACGCGCACTGGACTGCCTGCGCCGCTTCGGCGAGCGTTTGCGCGGGCTGCCGCCCCACGCGGTGCGCGCCGTCGCCACCAATACCTTCCGCGTCGCCAAGAACGCCCCGCAGCTCCTGGAGGCGGCGCAGGAGGCGCTGGGCTTTCCCATCGAGGTGATCGGCGGGCGCGAGGAGGCGCGCATGATCTTCGTCGGCGTCAGCCACGGTCTGCCGCAGCTCGGCGGCAAGCGCCTGGTCATCGACATCGGCGGCGGTTCCACCGAGTTCATCATCGGCACCGGCTTCGAGCCGCAACTGATGGAAAGCCTGTACATGGGCTGCGTCAGCTACAGCATGAAATTCTTCGGCGATGGCCGGCTCAGCGAAGCCAACCTGCGCCAGGCGGAAATCGCCGCGCGCGCCGAAATCCAGAGCATACGCCGCCGCTACCTGGCCGAGAGCTGGCAGGAAGCGATAGGGTCTTCCGGTACCGCGCGCGCATTGGGCGAAATCCTGCGTCTTAACGGGTTCTCCGACGGCGAGATCACCCACGATGGTCTGGCGGCCCTGCGTGGCCTGCTGCTGCGCGCCAGGGAAATCCGCAGGCTCAGGCTGGACGGCCTGAGCGCCGAGCGCACGCCGTCCTTTCCGGGCGGTTTCGCCATCATGACGGCCGCCTTCGACGAGCTGGAAATCGCGCGCATGACGGTGGCGAGCGGGGCGCTGCGCGAGGGCGTGCTCTACGAAATGCTGGGGCGCATGCATCACCACGACGTGCGCGAGGCGACGGTGGCGCGCTTCCGCCGCCGCTACCAGGTGGATGCGCAGCAGGTCAGACGGGTCAAGGAGATCGCCCTCATGCTGCTGGACCAGGTCGGTCACTGCCTGCGCATGCCGCCGCTCAGGGCAGCCCAATACATGACCTGGGCGGCGCGGCTGCACGAGATCGGCACGTCCATCGCCCACAGCGGTTATCACAAGCATTCCGCCTACATCATCGAGAATGCCGACATGCCGGGCTTCTCGCGCATGGAACAGCAGCTGCTGGGCCTGCTGCTGCGCTGTCAGCGCCGCACGCTGCCAAAACCCCTGCTGCCGCCGGCGGACGACGACCGCTGCCTGCTCATCGCCATCCTGCGGCTTGCCGTGCTGCTGTGCCGCAACCGCACCGACATGGAGCGCCCGCCGTTGTGGTTCGACCGCGACGGCAGCGGGTTCTGCCTGCAGGTGGAACCGCTCTGGCTGGAGCGCAACCCCCTCACCGATGCCGGCCTGGCGGCGGAATCGGCCTACTGGCGCAATGTCGGCGTCGATTACACGCTGGATGAGGCCCTGCCGCAGCGCCGGATGGCGCCCTTGATGGATCGTTGAAAGACTACTGCGGATGGGCCATCCGCGGTGTTGCGCGGTGCTGGCTACGGCGACACATGCTGCGCATGTGAGCCTGCACCGAAGCCGCGTTCGCGCCCTATTTCTCGGAATTCGCTTCCACGCCGAACAGTTCCAGCAGGTGCTGCTGGGCGCTGAACGGCCTGCCGCGGGTGCTGCGCAGGCGGTAGCCGCCTTCCGGCAGCATGTCCCAGGCGTTGCGGTTGTCCTTGAGATAGGGTTGCAGGCCCTCGCGGATCACGCGCTTCTTCTGCCGGGAGTCGAGCAGCGGGAAGCAGGTCTCGATGCGGCGGAAGAAGTTGCGGTACATCCAGTCGGCGCTGGAGAGATACACGTTTTCCGCGCCGCCGCCATAGAAATAGAAAATCCGGCTGTGTTCGAGAAAGCGGCCGACGATGGAGCGCACGCGAATGTGCTCGGACAGACCGGGGATGCCCGGACGCAGCGCGCATACGCCGCGCACGATGAGGTCGATCTCTACCCCGGCGCCGGAGGCCTGGTACAGCGCATCGATGATGTCGGGGTCAAGCAGGGCGTTCATCTTGGCGATGATGCGCGCCTTCCGGCCGCTTCTGGCGGCCTCCGCCTCATGGTGGATGGCATCCACGATGCGGCTGTGCAGGGTGAACGGCGACTGCCACAGGTGCTGGAGCTTGCTGGCTTTCCCCAGCCCGGTGAGCTGCGCGAACAGGTCGTTGACGTCCGAGCAAATCTCCTCGTGGCAGGTGAGCAGACCGAAGTCGGTGTAGAGCCGGGCGGTGCGCTGGTGGTAGTTGCCGGTGGCCAGATGCACGTAGCGGCACAGCCGGTCATCCTCGCGCCGCACCACCATGGCCATCTTGGCGTGGGTCTTGTGGCCGACCACGCCGTACACCACGTGGGCGCCGGCGTTCTCCAGCCTGGCCGCCCAGTTGATATTGGCCTCCTCGTCGAAGCGCGCCAGCAGCTCCACCGCGTCGATGAGCGACAGCATGAGGGTGGAATCCGCGCTGGTACGGTACACGGTCATCTTGATGGCCAGCACCTGCGGGTCGGTGGAGGCCTGGCGGATGAATTCCACCACCGGCTGGAAAGACTGGAACGGGTGGTGCAGCAGGATGTCGCCGCGGCGGATGGCCTTGAAGATGTCGGGCTCCTTGGCCAGTTCCCTGGGCATGCGCGGGATGAATGGCGGGAACTTGAGGTCGGGTCGGTCCACCCAGTCCGGCACCTGCATCAGGCGCACCAGGTTGACCGGGCCGTTGACCTTGTAGAGGTCCTCCTGGGCCAGTTCGAACTGGGCGAGCAGGAAGTCGGACATGCCTGGCGGGCAGTTGTCCGCCACCTCCAGGCGCACGGCGTCGCCGTACTGCCGTTGCGGCAGCTCGCCCTGCAGCGCGAGCCGCAGGTCCTTGGCGTCCTCGTCGTCCACGGATAGCTCGCTGTTGCGGGTGACACGGAACTGGTAGCAGCCGCGCACCTGCATGCCGGAGAACAGTTCGCCGACATGGGCGTGCAGGATGGAGGAAAGGAACACGAAGCCGTATTCGCAACCGGCGATTGCGCCGGGCAGCTTGATCACGCGCGGCAGGGCGCGCGGCGCCTGCACGATGGCGATGCCGGAATTGCGCCCGAAGGCGTCCTTGCCCTCCAGTTCCACCGCGAAATTGAGGCTCTTGTTGAGTATGCGCGGAAAGGGGTGTGCCGGGTCCAGCCCGATGGGCGTGAGGATGGGCATCAGTTCGCGGAAGAAATAGTTCCGGATCCACTCCTGCTGCACCTCGTTCCAGTGGGTGCGGCGCAGGAAGCGGATGCCCTGCTCGGCCAGCCGCGGCACCACGACTTCGTTGAACACCTGGTACTGGCGGGCGATGAGCTGGTGTGCTTCCGCGCTCACACGCGCCATCACCTGGCGCGGTGACCAGCCGTCCGGCGTGGCAACGGGCATGCCGTTCTCGATCTGCTGCTTGAGCCCAGCGACGCGCACCTCGAAGAATTCGTCGAGATTGCTGCCGACGATGCAGAGGAACTTGAGCCGTTCCAGCAGCGGGTTGCGTTCGTCCTCGGCCTGCGCCAGCACGCGCCGGTTGAATTCGAGCAGGCCGAGTTCGCGGTTGATGAAATGTTCGGGAGTCAAGATCAGGCCAGTGGGCAAAAGCGGCCGGCTTAGACCGCGAATGTGACAGTTTTATGACTTGGGCGGAACGTAGCCCTCCGCCTGATCCGCGCCTGGGCCGAAGAAATAGGCCTCGGTCTGTTGCATCAGGTACTTGCGGGCATGGGGGTCCGCAAGGCTGAGGCGGTTCTCGTTGACCAGCATGGTCTGATGCTTGAGCCAGCCGCCCCAGGCTTCCTTGGAGACGTTTTCATAAATGCGCTTGCCGAGTTCGCCGGGGTAAGGCGGAAAATCCAGGCCTTCGGCATCGCGGCCCAGCTTGACGCAGTGGATGGTTCTTGCCATGTCGGATAGCTCTTTGCTGAGTGGAAATGAAGCAATGATAACGCAAGGGACGAATACGCGTCATGGCCGTGAGCGCCATGACGCGTATTCGTCAGCGGCGGCTCAGAACTCGCCGCGTACGCCCATCAGCAGCGAACGTCCGCCTTGCGGGGCGATATCCTTGAGGAAAGAAGTGTGATCGCGGATGTCGTCGTCCAGCAGGTTGTTGGCTTTGGCGAACAGCTCGAGACCGAAAGCGGTTGGCAGCCGGTAGGTGGCCATGGCGCTGACCGCGGTGTAACTGTCGGTAGCCAGCTCGAAGGCGCTGGTCCGGTCCTGTTCGAAGCCGTGCAGGACATCCACCTTCGCGCCGAAGCGATTCAGGCGATATTCTAGCCCCATGCCCATGCGCATCGGCGCAATGCGCGGCAGTGCCTCGCCGGTTTCCCGGTTGCGCGCACGCACGTAATCGCCGCGCAGGCTCAGGTCCCAGCTGCCAAGGCGTTCCGAGAGCCGGAACCTGCCTTCTGCCTCAAAGCCATGAAATGCGGCGGCAACCTGGCGATAGAAGGCTTCGTCGTATTCGCCGGCGGGGTCCGGCGTCCCCTCCTCATTGACCGTGCGGCCGGTATTGAACAGGCCGATGAAATTGCTGAAGCGGGTATAGTAGGCGCCGACACTGAAGGCGTGCTTGCCCGACCGCCAGCGCAGCTGCGTATCGATGCCGTTGGCGCGTTCCTCGTCGAAGCCGGCATGGCCAACTTCGAACTGGCCGGTGGCTACGTGCGGGCCATGGGCATAAAGCTCGAAATAGCTGGGTGCACGTTCGCTGTGCGACAGATTGCCGCTCAGTGACCAGTTTTCATCGAGCTTCAGCAGTGCGCCGGCGGCAAGGCTGCGGGGGCGGAAATCGTTCGAATCCGGGGCGCCGAAGCGGTCACCTCCCTTGGAGGCAACGTCGACGTTTTCCGTACGGGCGCCGAAGCTTAGCTTGAGATCGTCCGGGTTGAACAGCGAGACCGGCAACTCCTCATAGAGATAGAGTCCCAGGCTGCGGGTGGTGCTGCGCGGCACGAAAGCTTCTTCGCCGATGGCCTCGAACGTGCTGTCCTGGAATTGCAGGCCGATCACGCCCGAAAGCCGGCCGATATTGCCGTGCCTTGCTTCCACGCTGCCTTCCAGCCCGCGGTTGCGGAAGCGGGTTTCCGGATCGCCGCCGGCGATCTCGACATGTCGGTAATCGGTGTGGGCAAGCTTCAGCTTCAGGCCGGTGACGAGGGTGCCCAGTTCCCTGATCTCGGACGCGAAATCCCAGCGGCTGCTGTGCTGATCGATGATCACGTCTTCCTCGGCCACGGTGCCGTACTCGTTGTCGTAACTGGCGTAGGACAGGCCAGCATACCCGTGCTCGAAGGTGAGCGATGCGCCGAGCGCGCCGCCGTGGCTGCGCGAGGCGCTGTTGACCAATCGGCCGCGGTTTTCACGGGGGGTGCCGTCAGCGGCGCTTTTACGTTTAGAGACTGCGTAGCCGGGAATATCCAGGTCGTCGGTCTTGCGTTCGTAGGCGTCGGCGTGGACCGCGAAGAGGCCGTTGCCGATATCGAGCACAGCGACGCCGTTTTTCTGGTTTTCCGGTCCGCCGAAACGGATTTCACCGCGGCCAGTGGCGCCATCGAGGCGCTCCTGCGGAATGCGGTGATCGATGGCATTGACCACGCCGCCGACGGCGCTGCCGCCATACAGCAGGGCAGCCGGCCCGCGCACGACGTCGATCTGTTCAATGACCAGCGGGTCGACTGCGACGGCATGATCGAAACTGAGGCTGGCGGCATCGAGAATGCCCAAGCCATTCTGCATGATGCGTACGCGCTCGCCGTCCAGCCCGCGGATCACCGGACGCGAAGCGTTGGGTCCGAAATAGGACGCGCTGACGCCGGGAAGGGTTCTCAGGGTTTCGCCCAGCGTGCTCTCGCGGGCGAGGGCGAGTTCACGACCGCTCAGCACCGCTACCGGTACGACCAGTTCGTCCGAGCCTACGCTCAGCGGGTTAGCGGTAACGACCAGCGGTGCCAGCCTGATATCGGTTTCACCGGATTCGGCCTGCGCCGGCAGTGTGTGGAAGCAGGCCGCGGCCACGGCCAGCCACAGGGATTTGCGCGCCATGGGGCGCAGCTGATCAGGATTCAGCAACATGATGTCCTCGCAAAACAATAGCGGTCAGCCCCATGACGTACTCATCACGGGGCATGTTCGGCGCCCCAGGGGGGCGATGGGTCAGGCGAGGACGGCGGGCGGGGCGCGGGCGGAGTAGGTGTGGCAAGAGGCGCCCGGCACGGCCACCACGGCGAGGGCGGGCCGTTCGGTTGCCGGTGTCGCGACGGCCATCACCCATGGCCGGTCGGCCAGGGCGCTGCCCAGGCCGGCATAGGCCGCGCATTCCTTGCAATGCGGGCTGTGCGGTAGGTGGTCGTGCTGTTCCTCCTGCCATTCCGCCAGATGGGAAACGGCGTGCGTGACCGTCGCCTGCTGGCCGAGACCGAACAGCAGGGCGAGCGAGAGGATGAGGAGCAGGCGTTGCGGCATGGGGTCTGATTCTAAACGAGTTCGGCAGCATGGCAAAACCGGCGGCGAGGGGCCGCCGGTTTTGCCCGTGTCACAGGTAATTCGCGCTGGCGAAATCCCAGTTGGCGAGATGTTCGAGGAAGGCTTCGACGAATTTCGGGCGCAGGTTGCGGTAGTCGATATAGTAGGCATGCTCCCACACGTCGATGGTGAGCAGCGCCTTGTCGCCGGTAGTGAGCGGCGTGCCGGCGGCGCCCATGTTGACGATGTCCACAGAGCCGTCGGTCTTCTTCACCAGCCAGGTCCAGCCGGAGCCGAAATTGCCCACGGCGCTGGCCTGGAAGGCTTTCTTGAACTCGTCGAAACTGCCCCACTTGCGCTGGATGGCGTCCGCCAGCGGGCCGCTTGGCGCGCCGCCCCCGCCGGGTTTCATGCCGCTCCAGAAGAAGGTGTGGTTCCAGACCTGGGCGGCGTTGTTGTAGAGGCCGCCGGAGGATTTCCTGACGATGTCTTCCAGACCGGCGTTCTCGAACTCGGTGCCCTTGATCAGGTTGTTGAGGTTGTTGACATAGGCCTGGTGGTGCTTGCCGTAGTGGTATTCCATGGTTTCGGCGGAAATGTGCGGCGCAAGCGCATCCCGGGCGTAGGGCAGGGGTGGCAGTTGGTGTTCCATGGCGTGGTCCTCGCTCGAATGAAATGAAGTGATGTCCGAAGCCGATATTCTGCCACAAAGTTTGAGCAGTTTTGTCGGGTATGGGTGATTTATCTGGATGTCAAGGTCTTGATTTTCTTGCGCGTTCGCCTAGAATCGGACTGACAATCCTCAACCTCCAAGGTGCATGATCATGCCCGCCGGCACACTCAAAGTTCTCGTTGTCGATGACGAGAAGAGCATGCGTCTGCTGTTGCGCGCATTTCTGGTCCAGCAGGGTTATGAGGTGGTCGAGGCGGTGAACGGCGAGGACGGCATCGCCGTGTTCGAACGGGAGAGTCCCGACATCGTCATCATGGACGTCGTCATGCCAGTGCTGGACGGTCACGAGGCCACCCGCGCCATCAAGGCCCGGAGCGGCACCCGTTTCGTGCCGGTGATTTTCCACACCGGGCTGGACGACGATGCCACCCCGGTGCAGTGCCTGGAAAGCGGCGGCGACGATTTCGTCCCCAAGCCGTTCAAGGACACCGTCCTGATGACCCGGCTGCGATCCATGCAGCGCATCCTGCGCCTGCACAACGCGCTGTACGCCTACCAGGTGAACACCGAGGACGAACTGCGGCTGGCGCGCCACATTTTTTCCACCGTGACCCGGCGCATGAAGGAGTTCATTCCCGGTCTGGGCTACTGGACACGCTCAGCCGGCCACCTGCCCGGCGACCTGGTGCTCTACGACACCACGCCTTCCGGCCAGGTCTATGCGATGGTGGCGGATTTCACCGGACACGGCCTGGCGGCGGCGGTGGGGGCGATTCCGGTGGCCGACATCTTCTTCGCGCTCACCCGCAAGGATTTTGCTCTCGCCGACATCGCTTTGGAAATCCATCGCAAGCTGCGGCAGATTTTTCCGGTAGGGCATTTCTGCGCCGCCGCATTCGTCGCCAGCGATCCGGCGGCGGGGCGTGTGCAGGTGCTCAACGCCGGCCTGCCGGAAGCGTTGCTGGTGAGCCGCAAGCGCGAAATCATTCACCGCTTCCCTTCCACCAACCTGCCGCTGGGCGTGGTCGATGCGGGCGATCTCGAGGTGCAGGAAGCGCAGGATGCGTTCGGCTGTAATCTGGTGATCCACACGGACGGCCTGACCGAAGTGGAGAACGACCGGGAGCAGGCATTCGGCCAGGAAGGGCTGGTTTCCGCCATCCGCGGTGCCGTCACCCAGCCGCTGTTCGAGGCGTTGCAGAACGGGGTGCTGGAACACGCCAGGGACAAACTCCCGCACGACGATATCTCGCTGCTGGTGCTGTCCGTCAGTTATTCGCAGAAAATGGATATCTGGCACGAAGCGGGGCAGCAACCCGTTTAGGAATCCCTGAACCAGTGGCTGCGTTTGCCAATTCGGGCTTGCGCGGCACCCGCTCCTCGTCGTGCTGGCGTGTACTGTCCCGTCGCGGCGTTCCGAACTCGCCCCATTTGGCTGCGGCTTGCCAGCCTGCTGAAATAGACAAACAGCCCTGCCAGGCAGGCCGACGTCACTTCTTCCGCGCGCGCGGATGCGCCTGGTCGTACACCCTGGCCAAGTGCTGGAAGTCGAGATGCGTATACACCTGGGTGGTGCTGATGTTGGCGTGCCCCAGCATCTCCTGCACCGCGCGCAGATCGCCGCTGGATTGCAGCACATGGGTGGCGAAGCTGTGGCGCAGCACGTGCGGGTGCACGTTGCCGGCGATGCCCTGCCGGATGGCCCACAGCTTGAGCCGGTGCTGCACTGCCCGCGGGGTGAGGCGCCGCCCGTTGCGACCGACGAACAGGGCGGTCTCTCCGTCCGCCCGCAGCAGGTCGCGCTGTGCGAGCCAGGCGCGTATCGCGGCGGTGGCGTGGCTGCCCAGCGGCACGATGCGCGTCCTGTTGCCTTTGCCGGTGACGGTGACCGTGCCTTCCGCGAGATCCGCCCCGTGCAAGTCCAGCGATACCAGTTCGGCGAGGCGCAGGCCGGAGGAGTAGAACAGCTCCAGGATCGCCCGATCGCGCAGGGCGAGCGGATCCTCCGCGGGAATCTCGACCAGCCTGACGGCCTGTTCCGGCGACAGTGCCTGGGGCAGGCTCTTTGGAGACCTGGGCGGGCGGATGCCGACGCAGGGGTTGTCGGCATAGCCGTGGCGCCGCGTCAGGTAGGCGTAGTAGCCGCGCCAGGCCGACAGCATGCGTGCCAGGCTCCTGCCGCCCAGGCCGCGGCCGTGCAGGATGGCCACGAAGCGGCGCACCTGGGTCGCGCGCAGATCGGTAAGCGGGGTGTCGCCAGCCAGTGCCAGCAGAGTGCGGATGTCGCGCGCGTAGTTCTCGCAGGTGTGCGGGCTCAAGCCCCGCTCGTGGGCGAGATGTGCGACATAGGCGGCGAGATGGTCCACGGCGGCCTGGCAGCCGGCTCAGGACAGATGGCGCAGCAGCGCCACGCTTACCAGCTCGCCGATACGCTTCAGGTAGAGCGTGCCCATTTCCGGATAGAAGCGCCGGGGCTCCTCGCTCGCCAGCACCAGCAGGCCGAAGGCGGTCTCGCCGCGCAGCGGGATGAGCGCGCAGGATTGCAGCGGTGCCACGGCGGTACCGATGGCGAGGTCGAGCGGCGGCAGGCGGCCGCAGTGGGGGGTATTCAGGTTCTGCGTCCACAGGATCAGCTCCTCGCTGGCGCTGGCGAATTCCTCACCCGCGCCTTCCCCGGCCTGTTGCAGCCGTGCCCACAGACGGATGGCGGCGTGCGGCACCCGGAAATCCTCGCGCAGGTTGTGCACCACCAGCTGCGTGATGGCGTCGAGGCTGCGCGCCGCCAGCAGGCCGAGGCTCAGGCGGTGTACGCGCTCGCTGATGATGTCGTTTTCCTCGCCGAACTGGATGAGTTCCGACAGCTTGGCCTCCAGGATGCGGATCTTGTCACGCTGGGCCAACTGCTGGCGTTCAGCCAGCGAGATGGTGCCGTTGCCGTGCGGGCTGGGCAGGTAGAGTTCTGCCAGCAGCGCGGCATGGGTTTCGAAGAACTGGGGATCGGCGCGCAGGTAGGCGGCGATCTGATCGGCGGTGACGGTCATGGGTTTCCTTTCGGTTAAACGGTGATTTCGCCGCTGAATACGGTGACGGCGGGGCCGGTCATCATGACCGGGAAGCCCTCGCCGGGCCAGGCAATGCAGAGCTCCCCGCCGCGCATGGCGACGGCGACCGGCGAGGCCAGAAGTCCGATCCGCATGCCGGCTACGGCGGCAGCACAGGCACCGGTGCCGCAGGCCAGCGTCTCACCGGCGCCGCGTTCGTACACGCGCAGGCGGATATGATGGGGGTCGACCACCTGCAGGAAGCCGGCGTTGACGCGCTGCGGAAAACGCGGGTGGTTTTCGATCAGCGGGCCCTGCGCGGCGACTGGGGCGGTATCGATATCCTCCACCACCTGCACGGCGTGCGGGTTGCCCATGGACAAGGCGCTGATGGTGACGCTCGCGCCGCCGAGGTCGAGCGCGTAGGTGAGCGCCTGTCGCTCGGCATCGAACGGAATGTCGGCAGGGGCGAAGCGCGGCGCGCCCATGTCCACGGTGACCAGGCTGTTTTCCTCCAGGCGCGGGCGGATGATGCCGCGCGCCGTTTCCACGCGGATCTCGCGCTGTTGCGTGAGCCCCTGCTCGTGCACGAAGCGCGCGAAGCAGCGTGCGCCGTTGCCGCACTGCTCGACCTCGCCGCCGTCGGCATTGAAGATGCGGTAACGGAAATCGGCATCACGCACGGTTGGTGGCTCCACCAGCAGTAACTGGTCGCAGCCAATACCGAAATGGCGGTCGGCCAGCCGGCGCACCAGCTCGGGCGTGAGCGCGACCTGCTGGCGGATGGCGTCGATGACCACGAAATCGTTGCCCAGCCCCTGCATTTTGGTGAACTTCAGCTTCATGATGACGGTCTGCGATGCTCCAGTCGCCATTCTAAAGGCAAGCGCGGGAAAATGCAGGGCGCGCCGCCGCCGTGTCTTGCCGAGCAGGGCTTGATACCCGGCACGGATGGCCCGATAATGGCGACTCGCCGAGTTAACCAGACAACTTGCGGGGCGAGTCACAAATACTGCTAAAGCGTCGCCTGCTCGTGGCCCGAAGCCGGTAACGCCGGAACCCAGGGCCACAGGAGCACCGCATGAGCGAATACCTCTTCACTTCGGAGTCCGTCTCCGAAGGCCATCCCGACAAGGTGGCCGACCAAATTTCCGATGCCATCCTCGACGCCATCCTGACACAGGACCCCACTGCGCGCGTGGCCGCCGAGACCCTGTGCAATACCGGCCTGGTGGTGCTGGCGGGCGAAATCACCACCGATGCCCACGTCGACTACATCAAGGTGGCGCGCGACACCATCAAGCGCATCGGCTACGACAATACCGAATACGGTATCGATTACAAAGGTTGCGCCGTGCTGGTGGCGTACGACAAGCAAAGCCCCGACATCAAGCAGGGCGTGGACAAGGCGCAGGACGACCCGCTCGACCAGGGCGCCGGCGACCAGGGCCTGATGTTCGGCTATGCCTGCGACGAAACCCCGGTGCTGATGCCGCTGCCCATCCATCTCGCGCACCGCCTAGTGGAGCGCCAGTCGCATCTCAGGAAAGACGGGCGGCTGCCCTGGCTGCGTCCGGACGCCAAGTCGCAGGTGACGCTGCGCTATGTGGATGGCAGGCCCCATGCGATCGACACCGTGGTGCTGTCCACCCAGCACGCCCCGGACATGCACCTGGATGCCATCCGCGAGGCGGTGATCGAGGACATCATCAAGCCGGTGCTGCCGGCCGAGCTCATCAGGGGCGAGATCAAGTACCTGGTCAACCCCACCGGCCGCTTCGTGGTTGGTGGCCCGCAAGGCGATTGCGGGCTGACCGGCCGCAAGATCATCGTCGATACTTACGGCGGCGCCGCGCCGCACGGCGGCGGGGCATTTTCCGGCAAGGATCCGTCCAAGGTGGACCGTTCCGCCACCTATGCCGCGCGCTACGTGGCCAAGAACATCGTGGCGGCGGGACTGGCCTCACGCTGCCTGGTGCAGGTGAGCTACGCCATCGGCGTGGCGCACCCGACCAGCATCATGGTGGAAACTTACGGCACCGGCAAGGTGAGCAATGAAAGGCTGACCGAGCTGGTGCGCAGCCACTTCGACCTGCGCCCCAAGGTCATCGTCAGGATGCTGGAGCTGCTGCGCCCGATCTACGCCAGGACCGCCGCCTACGGCCACTTTGGCCGCGACGAGCCGGAGTTCACCTGGGAAAACATCGACAAGGCGATGGCGCTCAAGGCAGCCGCCGGTTTGTAGGCCCCCCCGAGACGGATGCGATGACGCCCCCGCCGGCTTACCGGCGGGGGCGTTTTTCGTGATGCCCGCCCGGACAAATGGCGCGATAATCGTAGCCTGGATGACTTGCGGCTGCGAGAATCATGCTGAAAAAATCCCGGTTGAGCGGCTTCGCCTGGGCATGCATTTGCATGCCTTGATGCGGCTCCTGGATGGACACCCGTTCTGGCGCACCCGGTTCGTCATCAACAAACAGGCTGACGTCGACCTCATCCGCGCCAGCAGGATACGCGAGGTCTGGATCGACGCATCCAAGGGCGAGGATGCCGAGCTTGCCGCAAGCGAAAGTGTGTCCGCTGTGGAAGCGCAGCAGGCGCCGGGTGAGGCCGTTGTCCACGACATCGAACCGGTCAGCATGGAACGCGAGTTGGAGCGTGCCAGCCGCATCGTCGCCAAAACGAAAGATGCCGTCACCAAAATGTTTAACGAGATTCGCATGGGCCATGCGCTGCACGCGGACGATGCACTGCCGGTGGTCGAGGAGATTGCCGACTCGGTGATGCGCAACCCCGGGGCGCTGATCAGCGTGGCCGCCTCAAGAACAAGGACGAATGCACCTATATGCACTCAGTGGCAGTTTGTGCGTTGATGGTGGCGCTGGCGCGACAGCTGGGCACGACCGAATCCGAAACACGCAGGGCCGGGCTGGCTGGCTTACTCCATGATGTGGGCAAGATGGCCATTCCGGATGCGATCCTGAATAAGCCGGGCAGACTGACGGACGAGGAATTCGCCATTGCGCGCAATCATCCGGTGGCTGGCTGCGACATGCTGGTGGAGGGGCACCGCCGATGTGGTGGTGCTGGATGTGTGTCGCCACCACCACGAAAAAATCAATGGCGGGGGTTATCCGGACAATCTCTCGGGGGAGCGGCTCAGCGCCTACGCCCGCATGGGGGCTGTGTGCGATGTGTACGATGCGATTACTTCCAGCCGCCCCTACAAGGATGGGTGGTGTCAGACGACAAGTAAAACTGCCCCCCTGACG
>JBBILG010000008.1:17967-34968 GCA_037445085.1 Methylobacillus sp. | reverse complement strand
CCTTTTCCGGATGATCGACCCAGATGTCCTGTGTCGTCGTCGCGGTGAAGCCGATGTTGTCGATGATCGCGCGGTTGTTCCAGGGTTCGCCGACACAGAAGCCGTCCATGTTGCCGACGCGCATGTTGGCCACCATCTGCGGCGGCGGCACGACGATGGTCTTGACGTCCTTGAAGGGATTGATGCCGTGCGCCGCCAGCCAGTAGTACAGCCACATGGCGTGGGTGCCGGTGGGGAAGGTCTGGGCGAAGGTGTAATCACGGCTTTCATTGTCGATCAGGCGCTTGAGCGTGTGGCCGTCCCTGACACCCTTGTCCTTGAGCTGACTGGAGAGCGTGATGCCCTGGCCGTTGCGGTTGAGGGTCATCAGCACCGCCATGTCCTTCTGTCTGCCGCCTATGCCCATCTGCACGCCGTACACCAGACCGTACAGCACGTGCGCCGCGTCCAGCTCGCCGCTCACCGTCTTGTCGCGGATGGAAGCCCAGGAGGCCTCCTTGCTGGGCGTGATCCTGATGCCGTATTTCCTGTCGAAGCCCATCTGCGCGGCCACCACGATGGGGGCGCAGTCGGTGAGCGGGATAAAGCCGATCTTCACTTCGGGCTTTTCCGGCGCGTCCGAGCCTGCCGCCCAGGCGGCGCTGCGCACGCCTTCCGGCACCAGTCCTATCATGGCCGATGCGCCGATCGCCGCCGCACCCAGCCGGAAAAAATTGCGCCGGCCGATGTCGGCGGGCGTGCTGTCGTCCTGCTTGTCCATGGTGTTGCCTCCGTATCGATTCCGCCAAACGAAAAAGGCGTCCAACCCTCACGCGCTGCGTGAGCCGTTGGACGCCTTTGTCCCATGCGAGGGCGGCAATGCCCTCTCAACTTCTCGGCCGGCCCGCCATTGGACCCGCCGTTCAACAAACCATCACAGCAGCAGCTTGGCCGCCTCGATCACCTGGGCCGCCAGATCGGCGAGCCGGATGTTCCTGTCCATGGCCAGCTTGCGCATCAGCCGGTACGCCTCGTCCTCATCCAGCCCGCGCTGCTTCATGAGCACGCCCTTGGCACGCTCGATCAGCTTGCGCTCCCCCAGCCTGAGGTGAGCGGCATCCAGTTCCGCGCGCAGCGTGCGGTATTCCTCGAAGCGCGCGATGGCTGCATCCACGATGGGGCGGATGCGCGCGCTCTGCAACCCGCCCACCACATAGGCGCTCACCCCGGCGCGCGTCGCTGCGCGTATCTTGTCGGTGTCTTCGTCATGCGTGAACATGACGATGGGCCTGGGCTCGTCCCGGCCCGCCAGCACGATGTGCTCCAGAGTGTCGCGACTGGGCGAATCGGTGCTGATGATCACCACGTCCGGCGCAAGCGCACCGATCTGCCGGTGCAGGTTGAAGGTACTGCCCGCCTCGGCGATCACCGTGTAGCCAGCGACCAGCAACTGCTCGCGTAGCTTCTCCATGCGCTCGAAGTTGTCGTCCACCAGCATTACCTTGAGGGCAGGCGCTTTCATGCAACACCCAAAGCAACCTCCGTGCCATCGCCCAAATACCTCTCAACGCATTGTTTGCAATGGCGAAAAATATCCGGAACGGCGTCCGGCACCCGCACCACGCCGGGCCGTCGTGCACCATGCGGGGGCAGGCGCACATTCCTGCCGGCGGCCACAACCCGGTATAATCCGGAATAATCCTGCGCAAAGGGAGTTCCATTTCCACTCCTGACGCCCGTCTGCCTATCCAGGGAAGCCACATGATCATCCAGAGCCACACCGTAGACCTCAACACACCCACCGGCACCATGCGCACCTACCTGCACCGCCCTGCCGGCGAGGGGCGCCACCCCGCCCTCCTGTTCTATTCCGAAATCTTTCAGCAGACCGGCCCCATCGAGCGCGCCGCGCGCCTGATGGCCGGCCACGGCTATGCCGTGCTGGTGCCGGAGGTGTTTCACGAGCTCAACCCCCTCGGCACCGTGCTGGGTTACGACGACGCCGGCCGCGAGAAGGGCAACGCCGACAAGGCCGCTAAGCCGGCGGAATCCTACGACAGCGACAACCGCGTGCTCATCGACTGGGTACGCAGCCAGCCTTGGTGCAGCGGCGACATCGGCGCCATGGGCTTTTGCATCGGCGGCCACCTCGCCTTCCGCGCCGCCCTGCAGCCGGAGGTCAAGGCCACCGCCTGTTTTTACGCCACCGACCTGCACACCCGCACCATCCCCAGCCGGCCCGGCCAGCACAGCATGGAGCGCCGCCACGAAATCAAGGGCGAGCTGCTGATGATCTGGGGCAGGCAGGATCCGCACATTCCGGCTGACAAGCGCGCCGGGCTCTACCGGACGCTGAACGAGACCGCGGGCCTGGTGTTCACCTGGCACGAATTCAACGGCCAGCACGCCTTCATGCGCGACGAGGGCGAGCGCTACGATCCGCAGCTCGCCATGACCGGCTGCCAGCTCGCGCTGGCGCTGTTCGGCCGCAGGCTGCGCTGACGCCGCGACGACGCGGTCCGGGCAACACATGGAGCGGATGTTGCTTGACCGCAGGCAGCCCCGCCGGCCGGCGTACTGCGCGGCCACCCGCACCTCGCCGGCATGGCGCTCCTTCAATGAATTTCCGGATGCCCCATCATGAATTCCAAGCCTTTCGTCCTCAGCCAGCCTGCCGAAGATTTCACCGACCTGCCGCCCCTGGGCATGGACTGCGCCAGCGTGGTGGAGGATTTCCGTCGCCATTTCAGCTACACCCTGGGGCGCACCGACGTCAACCATGCCGTCTATCACGTGTTCACTTCCTTCTCCATGGCCTGGCGCGACCGCCTGGTGGAACGCTGGAAGAAGACCCAGGCGGCCTACAACCGGCAGGACTGCCGGCGCGCCTTCTATCTTTCGCTGGAATTCCTGATGGGCCGCACGCTGGGCAACGTCATGCTCAACCTCGACGCCGACCCGGCCACCGCCGCCGAACTGCACAAGCTCGGCCTGCGGATGGAGGAAATCCTCGACCAGGAGCATGACGCGGGCCTGGGCAACGGCGGCCTGGGGCGGCTCGCCGCCTGCTTCCTGGACAGTTGCGCCACCCTGCAACTGCCGGTGATGGGTTACGGCATCCGCTACGAGTACGGCATGTTCCGCCAGAAGATCGAGGACGGCCACCAGGTGGAAGAGCCCGACCACTGGCTGCGCATCGGCAATCCGTGGGAGATCGCGCGCCAGGAATACGCGGTGCGCGTCAAGTTCGGCGGCCACACCGTGTTCTACCACGACGAGCACGGCCAGCCGCGCGCACGCTGGGAGCATTCGCACGACGTCATCGCCGTGCCCTACGACATACCCATTCCCGGCTACCGCAACGGCACGGTGAACACCCTGCGCCTGTGGAAGGCCGCTGCCACGGATGAATTCGACCTCGGCGAGTTCAACGCCGGCAGCTATACCGAATCGGTCGCCGCCAAGAACGCCGCCGAGCACATCACCATGGTGCTCTATCCCAACGACGCCAGCGAGAACGGCAAGGAGCTGCGCCTGCGGCAGCAGTACTTCCTCGCCTCGGCCAGCCTGCAGGACGTGCTGCGCCAGTGGGTGGCCCGCCACGGCAACGACTTCGCCGCATTCGCCGACAAGAACGCGTTCCAGCTCAACGACACCCACCCCACCTGCGCGGTGCCGGAGCTGATGCGCCTGCTCATGGACGAGCACGGCCTGGGCTTGGACGCGGCATGGGACATCACCACGCGCACCATGGCCTACACCAACCACACGCTGCTGCCGGAGGCCCTGGAAAAGTGGCCGGTGGCGATGTTCCGCCGCCTGCTGCCGCGCCTGCTGGAAATCATCTACGAGATCAACGCCCGCTTCCTCGCCCAGGTGGCGCAGCGCTGGCCCGGCGATAGCGAGCGCCAGCGCCGCATGTCCATCATCGAGGAAGGCCACGAGCAGCAGCTCCGCATGGCCTATCTGGCGGTGGTGGCCAGCATGTCGGTCAACGGGGTGGCAGCGCTGCACACCGAGCTGCTGGAACGGCACCTGTTCCGCGACTTCTACGCGCTGTGGCCGCACAAGTTCAACAACAAGACCAACGGCGTCACCCCCAGGCGCTGGATCGCCTCCAGCAACCCGTCCCTGAGCGCGCTCATCACCTCCGTGATCGGGCCGGAATGGATTACCGACCTCTCCCGGCTGCGCATGCTGGCGCCGTATGCCGATGATGAGACATTTCGCGCGCAGTGGCGGACCATCAAGCAGGCCAACAAGGCGCGGCTCGCGGCGATGGCGGCGCGTGACTGCGGCGTCGCCTTCGACACCGGCGCCCTCTTCGACGTGCAGGTGAAACGCATCCACGAATACAAGCGCCAGCTGCTCAACGTGCTGCACGTCATCCATCTCTATGACCGCATCAAGCGCGGCGACCGCGGCATCACGCCGCGCTGCGTGCTGATCGGCGGCAAGGCGGCACCCGGTTACGCCATGGCCAAGCGCATCATCAAGCTGGTCAACGCCGTGGCCACCGTGGTCAACGAAGACCCGGCCTGCGCAGGGCTGCTCAAGCTGGCCTTCCTGCCCGACTACCGGGTGACGGCCATGGAAGTCATCGCCCCCGGCGCCGACCTGTCCGAACAGATATCCACCGCCGGCAAGGAAGCCTCGGGCACCGGCAACATGAAGTTCATGATGAACGGCGCGCTCACCATCGGCACCCTGGACGGCGCCAACATCGAAATCCGCGAGGAGGTGGGCGCCGACCACTTCTTTTTGTTCGGCCTCACCGCCGCCCAGGTGGAATCGCTGCGCGGCCACTACGACCCCAACGCCATCATCACCCAGGACGAAGACCTCGCCCGCGTCATGCGCCTTTTGGAATGCGGCCACTTCAACCTGTTCGAGCCGGGCATCTTCGACCCCGTCATCCACGCCATCCGCAACCCGCACGACCCCTGGATGACGGCCGCCGACTTCCGCGACTACGTCGGCGCGCAACAGCGGGTGGGCGCAGCCTACCGCGACGAGGAACGCTGGACGCGTATGAGTATCCTCAACACCGCCGCCAGCGGCAAGTTCTCCAGCGACCGCACCATTCTCGACTACAACCGCGACATCTGGCATCTGCCGGCGGTCCGGCCACTGGCATGACAGGCCGTTGAACATGCAGAAAAACTGGCCACACGCAGGAACGCACTCCCCATGCCCCTGAACAGAATCCAGGTCTGGCGCTGGCCCGTGCGCCTGATGCACTGGAGCATGGTGGCGACCTTCGCCTATGCCATGTGGACGGCCGGCTCCCTGTTCGAAATCATGCATCACGTCTATGTCGGCTACGCCATGGGCGTGCTGCTGGCGGCCCGCATCGTCTATGGCTTTACCGCACGCGACCTGGCGGCGTTTCGCCGTTTCCCGCCGTCACTGACGCGGGGCATCCGCTACGCATACGCGCTGCTGCGCGGCCGTGCCCGTAACCATCTCGGCCACAACCCGGCCGGGGCGCTGGCGATTTACGCCATGCTGACCATCGGCGTCCTGACCGTGGCCAGCGGCTACTGGGCGTTCGAGCACGACGCGGACTTCGCCAAGGAATGGCACCACCACCTCGGCTATCTCTGGCTGGGGCTGATCGGGCTGCACCTGTTCGGAGTGATCATGGGCAGTCTCGCCCACAAGGAATTCCTGGTGATGGCGATGATCACCGGCTACAAGTCCCGTCGCTGCATCCGCGAACCGTTCTCCCTCCAGGCCGTCGGCATCACCCTGCTCATCATGGTGCTCTACGTGCTGGACCTGCTGGTGAAGCTGTTCGGCGGCAAGGGCATCATCCTGCGCAAGTAGCGCCTGTGCGTGCCGCACTCAGGAAAGCCGCAGGCGCTTGAGTTTGCGGTACAGGGTGGCGCGGCCCACCCCCAATTGGCGCGCGGCCCGGGTGACGTTGCCGCCATGCTGGCGCAGGGCGGCGCGAATGAGTTCGGCCTCGGCCGCGGCGAGGCCGCCGCCCGTCTCCGTCCTGACCGCTCCTTCCGCGTTCGCCGGGCTGCATTCCTCGACGAAGCCCGCCGGCAGGTGGGCCACGCGGATGCGGTCGTCATCGTCGAGGAAGGCGAGCGCGGTGCGCAGCACGTTGCGCAGCTCGCGCAGGTTGCCCGGCCAGACATGGCGGCGCAGGAGCTGGCCGACCTCGGCATCGACGGCGACTGGGCAGCCGTGTTCCTCGCGCAGGATGAGCGCCGCCAGAGTGTCGAAATCGCTGCGCTGAGCAAGCCCTGGCAGGGCGAGGCGCAACCCGGCCAGCCGGTAATAGAGGTCCTGGCGGAACTGGCCGGCGGCGATGGCATCGCGCAGATTGCGGTTGGTGGCGGAGATGACGGCGATGTCCACCACCACACCCCTGCTTCCGCCCAGCGGCACGACCTCGCGCTCCTGCAGCACGCGCAGCAGGCGCGCCTGCAGGAGCGGCGGCATGTCGCCGATCTCGTCGAGAAACAGGGTGCCACCACTGGCCTGCACGATCTTGCCGGCGGCACCGTGGCGTCTGGCGCCGGTAAAGGCGCCTTCCTCGTAGCCGAACAGCTCGGCTTCCACCAGCCCTTCCGGAATGGCCGCGCAGTTGATGGCGACGAACGCGCCCTTGCGCCCGGCGGCGGCGTGGATGGCGCGGGCCAGCAGTTCCTTGCCGGTGCCGGTCGCCCCTTCGATCAGGATGGGAATGTCGCGGCCCATCACCCGGCGCGCCTGCTCGATGACCGCCCGCATCCGGCTGTCACCCGTATCCAGTTGATCCAGCGCATCGCGGGCCGGCGCCCCTTCCGGCCGCCCGGCCTTTTGCGCGGGCGCGGCGGGGCGCACCAGTAGGCCGGCATCCAGCCTGGCATAGAACGGCTGACCGGCGGCCGACTTCAGCGGCGTGCTGCGCGGCAGTGCCTGCCGGCTGGCGCCGATGAAAGCCGGCAGGCTGCCTTCGAACAGTTGGGAGAATTCCAGCCGCGCCGCCTCCATGGGCGCCACGCCGAGCAACGCGCAGGCGCCCTGGTTGAGCGCCAGCAGGCGGCCGTCCGGATTGATGGCGAGCATGCCCTCCCACAAGGTGCCGATGAATTCCGGACGGGCGTGGAAGTGCATCACCAGTTGACCGCAGAACTCGTCGCGGAACAGGCGGTTCTCGATCATCTGCGCCGACATGCGCACCAGCGCCAGGGTGTGCGCCTGCGGCTGGCGATAATCGCCGGAAACGTCCAGCACGCCGGCCACCGCCCCTTGCGGATTGAAGATGGGCGCAGCGGAACAGTTGAGGAAGGCGTTCTGCTCGAAATAGTGCTGGGCGCCGGCGACGAACACCGGCTGCCGCTCCACCAGCGAGGTGCCGATGGCATTGGTGCCGGTGTTCTCCTCGCGCCAGGAAACGCCGGGCTGCAGCGCCACCCGCTGCGCCTTGCTGATGAAATCCGCATCCCCCAGCGCGTGCAGGATGGTGCCGCCGGCATCGGTCAGCATCACCATGCTCTGGGTGCCGGCCAACTGGCTGCGCAGGCTCTCTATTTCCGGCATGGCCTGCGATAGCAGGCGCGCGTTCTGTTCCTTGAGGGCGCGCAGCGCCTCCTGTCCCAGCGGTTCGAGCTGGGGACTGAGCTCCACGGCAAGGCCGCTGTCCAGGCAGCGGCTCCACGAGCGCTCGATGGGCGCGGGCAGCACGCCCTGCGGCGGGTGGCCGTGGGTGAGCAGCATGGTACGTGCCGCCAGGATGCCCTCGGGAATGTCGGCGCGGGCGGCGCGGTATCGTCTCATCGCCGTCTCATTCCGGGGTAGAGCCACGAAAAAAATGAGACAGCGGAACAGAGAAGGGCGTTCGGAGCAGAAAAAATCATCAACATTTTCATGAGGCTGGATCGAAAGCGCGGTGTGGCATGAAAGCTGCAAAAGGGCTCGCGCACTATCTTTCCTGACGTCTCACGCGAGGTCAAGGAATTTCCAATCACCCGCATCACGCAATACGAGGAGAAACCCGACATGAGCTTCGACACCCGCCAGCATGGCTTCAACGTGCCGCTGAAGGCGCGCTACGACAACTTCATCGGCGGCCAGTGGGTGCCGCCGGTCAAGGGGGAGTATTTCGAGAACGTCACGCCGGTCACCGGCAAGCCCTACTGCGAGGTGGCACGATCCACCGCCGAGGACATCGAGCTGGCGCTGGACGCGGCGCACGCCGCGCGCGATGCCTGGAGCCGCACGCCACCGGCCGTGCGTGCCAACGTCCTGCTGAAAATCGCTGACCGCATGGAAGCCAATCTGGAGATGATCGCCGCCGCGGAAACCCTGGACAACGGCAAGCCCATCCGCGAGACGCTGGCGGCGGACATTCCGCTGGCCATCGACCACTTCCGCTACTTCGCCGGCTGCATCCGCGCCCAGGAAGGCACGCTGGCCGAGCTGGACGACACCACCGTCGCCTACCATTTCCACGAGCCGCTGGGCGTGGTCGGCCAGATCATCCCGTGGAACTTCCCCATCCTCATGGCCGCGTGGAAACTGGCACCGGCGCTGGCCGCCGGTAACTGCGTGGTGCTGAAACCCGCCGAGCACACGCCCACTTCCATCCTGGTGGTGATGGAACTCATCCAGGATCTGCTGCCGCCGGGCGTGGTCAACGTCGTCAACGGCTTCGGCCTGGAAGCCGGCAAGCCGCTCGCCACCAGCAGCCGCATCAGCAAGATCGCCTTCACCGGCGAGACCACCACCGGGCGGCTCATCATGCAGTACGCCGCGCAGAACCTGATTCCGGTCACCCTGGAACTGGGCGGCAAATCACCCAACGTGTTCTTCGCCGACGTCATGGAACGCGACGACGATTTCTTCGACAAGGCGCTGGAAGGCTTCGCCATGTTCGCGCTCAACCAGGGCGAGGTGTGCACCTGTCCGTCGCGCGCGCTGATCCAGGAATCCATTTTCGACGCCTTCATGGCGCGCGCCATCCAGCGCGTCGAGAAGATCAGGCAGGGCAACCCGTTCGACCGCAGTACCATGATCGGCGCCCAGGCATCCCAGGAACAACTGGAGAAGATTCTCGCCTACATCGACATCGGCAGGCAGGAAGCGAAGCTGCTGACCGGCGGCGAACGCACCCGTCTCGACGGCGACCTCAGGGACGGCTACTACATCAAGCCCACCGTGTTCCAGGGCAACAACAGGCACCGCATCTTCCAGGAGGAAATCTTCGGCCCGGTGCTGTCCGTGACCACCTTCCGGGACATGGAGGAAGCCATCGAACTCGCCAACGACACGCTGTACGGCCTGGGGGCCGGCGTGTGGTCGCGCAACGGCAACGTGGCCTACCGCATGGGCCGCGAGATCAAGGCCGGCCGCGTGTGGACCAACTGCTACCACCTCTACCCGGCGCACGCCGCCTTCGGCGGCTACAAGCAGTCGGGCATCGGCCGCGAAACCCACAAGATGATGCTGGACCATTACCAGCAAACCAAGAATCTGCTGGTCAGCTACAGCCCGAAGGCGCTGGGTTTCTTCTGAGCACCCCGCGCCGGCAGGAAACGTCCGGCCCTCCCGCAGGGCCGGACACATGGGGAGGACAAGCCATGCACGTGGAAAGGGTCGCCGCCACGCCGGCGGCACTGGCGCTGATCGAACGCCTCAAGGCCAGGCACGGCCCGCTCATGTTCCACCAGTCCGGCGGTTGCTGCGACGGCAGCGCCCCGATGTGCTATCCGGCCGGGGAATTCCTCACCGGCGACAGCGACGTGCGGCTGGGCGAGATCGGCGGCTGCCCGTTCTACATGAGCAAGGCGCAGTACGCATACTGGAAACACACCCAGCTCACCATCGATGTCGTACCGGGGCGCGGCGGCCAGTTCTCGCTGGAAGGACCGGAAGGGTTGCGTTTCCTCACCCGCTCGAGATTGTTCACCGACGCGGAATGGGCGGCCGTCGAGGCCGCCGGACGCGACGGCGCCTGAAAATCCCCGGGCGAATCTCAGCGCAGGCTGATCACCGGCCAGCCATGCGCCTCGGCATGGGCACGCAGGGCCGGGTCGGGATCGACGGCCACGGGGTGATCGACCAGATGGAGCAGCGGCAGGTCGTTGTGCGAATCGCTGTAGAACCAGCTCGCCTCGAAGCTCTTCAGGGTCTCGCCGCGCGCGGTCAGCCACTGGATGAGGCGGGTGACCTTGCCTTCCTTGAAGCAGGGCACGCCAAAGACGCTCCCGGTGAACTCGCCGCCGATTTCTTCCGGCGTGGTGGCGATCAGGTGGTCGATGCCGAACTCCCTGGCGATGGGGCCGGTGACGAAGCCGTTGGTGGCGGTGATGACCACCAGCAGGTCGCCCTTGGCGCGATGTCGTTCCACCAGCGCGCGCGCCTGGTCCGTGATCATGGGACGGATCTTCCGTTCCATGTACCTGGCGTGCCAGGCATTGAGCTGGCTGCGCGGATGCTGCGCCAGCGGCTTCAACTGAAACGCCAGGAATGCCTGGATGTCCAGCGTGCCGGCCTTGTAGTCCTCGTAGAACTGCACGTTGCGCGCCAGATGCAGCTCGCGGTCGAGCACACCTTCGCTGATGAGGAACTGCCCCCACTCGAAATCGCTGTCACCGGCGAGCAGGGTGTTGTCCAGATCGAACAAGGCCAGTTGCAAGGTCTTCTCCGCCTATCGAAAAAGTTGTAAATTCTATCCGAACTTGAATCCGCGCGACATCACCGATGAATTTCCCGGAGCAGTTCCTCCCCGCCGCCATCGCCTGGCCGGCCGCCCTGATCGCCGTGCTGGCGCTCGCCCTCGCCGCCAGCCGGGCGCCGTGGCGGCGGCTGGGCGACGGCACCTTGCTGCACGTGTGGCTGGGCATGTGCGCCGGACTCATGGCGCTGTGGAGCATCAAGGCCGGCATCAAGCCGGGGCTGGAGCTGCACCTGCTCGGCGCCACCCTGTTCACCCTGATGTTCGGCCCCTGGCTCGCGCTGACGGGGCTTGCCGTGGTGCTGGCCGGCATCACCCTGGCCGGGCATGCCGGCTGGGGCAGCTTCGGCGCCAACCTGCTGCTGATGGCAGCGCTGCCGGTGCTGTTCAGCCATCTCGTGTATGCCCTGGCGGATCGCTGGCTGCCCCACCATCTCTTCATCTACATCTTCGTCAATGCCTTTGCCTGCGCCGGTGCCGCCATCCTGCTCTCGGGTCTGGCCGCCACCTTGCTGCTGAGCCTCTCCGGCATCTATGCCGGCAGCTATCTCGGCAGCCACTTCCTGCCTTATTTCATCCTGATGGGCTGGGCCGAGGCGCTGCTCACCGGCATGGCGGTCACGCTGATGACCGCCTACCGCCCGGGCTGGCTTGCCACCTTCGACGACGCCCGCTACCTGCACCGCACCTGACGGGACCCCGCGGCCGGCCTTGCGCGGCGCCCTGGCCGCGTCAGTACCGGCAGACGCTCAATCCCTCGCGCTCGCCGGAATTGGCGGCGTCGGGCACACCACATCGGCGCATTGTGCGCGATGGCGCAGGGCATGATCCATCAGCACCAGCGCCAGCATCGCCTCGCAGATGGGGGTGGCGCGCACGCCAACGCAAGGGTCGTGGCGCCCGGTGGTCTGCATGGTCACGGGGTTGCCGGCCCGGTCGATGGAGCGGCGCTGCTGCGGGATGCTGGAAGTGGGCTTGAAGGCCACCTGCACGACGATGTCCTGGCCGCTGGAAATGCCGCCCAGGATGCCGCCGGCGTTGTTGCTGGCGAAACCCTGCGGCGTCAGTTCGTCGCCGTGCTCGCTGCCGCGCTGGGCGACACTGCCGAAGCCGGCGCCGATTTCCACCCCCTTGGCGGCATTGATGCCCATCATGGCGTAGGCGATTTCCGCGTCCAGCCGGTCGAATACCGGCTCGCCCCAGCCGGGCGGCACGTTTTCGGCGACCACGGTGATCCTGGCGCCGACCGAATCGCGCTCGGCGCGGACCTGATCAAGGTATTCCTCCAGTTGTGGCACCACCTCGGCATTGGCGGCGAAGAAGGCGTTGTTGCCGACTTCGTCCCAGGAAGCGAAGGGAATCTCGATCGCGCCCAACTGGCTCATGCAACCGCGGATCACCACCCCGCGACGCTCGCGCAGCCACTTTCTGGCAATGGCACCGGCCGCCACCCGTGCCGCCGTCTCGCGCGCGCTGGAGCGGCCGCCGCCGCGGTAGTCGCGGATGCCGTATTTCTGCCAGTAGGTGTAGTCGGCGTGGCCGGGCCGGAAAGTCTCGGCAATGTTGCCGTAATCCTGGCTGCGCTGATCCCGGTTGCGGATCAGCAGGGCGATGGGGGTTCCGGTGGTGCGTCCCTCAAACACGCCGGAGAGGATTTCCACCGTGTCCGGTTCCCGGCGCTGGGTGACATGGCGCGAAGTACCGGGTTTGCGCCGGTCCAGCTCGGGCTGGATGTCGGCCTCGCTGAGCGCCAGACCTGGCGGGCAGCCGTCGACCACGCAGCCGATGCCGGCGCCGTGCGACTCGCCGAAGGTGGTGACGGTGAACAAGGTACCCAGGGTGTTGCCGGACATGGAACGATCCCGAAATTTGCCGCCTGAGATTCTAGCATAGCCCCGGCCCCTGCCTCAAAAAAGGCGTGCGCCGACAAGCACCTGGAATGTGCGGCGGAGCTGTCCGCGGCTTGTGCGGAGCGATTGTCGCCCCGGCAGCCCGTCATCCCCCTCGCAGCCCTTCTGCCCAGCGATCATAGATCGCCGCGGCGCGGGCATTGAGCGCGGCCACCCGCGCCGGCAGATCGCGCAGGATTTCCGCGGCCGGCTGCACGCCCGGGCTGGCCGCCGCCTCACGCAGTTCCTTTGCCCCCAGCCGGCACCACGCCTCCACCATGGCGGCGGTCATCTCGACATGGCATTGCAGCGCCAGATGGGGGCCGATGGCGAAAGCCTGGTGCGGACAGTGCGCGCTGGAGAGCAAGGGGCTCGCCCCCGGCGGCACGCTGAAGGTCTCGCCGTGCCAGTGAAAGGCGGTGAAATGCTGCACATCCCCGAACCACAGTCTGGCCTGATCGCTCCCGGCCACCGTCACCTCGCCCCAGCCGATTTCCTTGACCGGGTTCGGCCCCACCGTGCCGTCCAGGGCCCTGGCCATCAGCTGCCCGCCCAGACAATGCCCCAGAACGGGGATGCCGGCGCCCACCGCGCCCCGGATCAGTGCCAGCACCGGCGCGATCCATGGCAGGTCGTCATGGACGCTCATGGGGCCGCCCATGAACACCAGCCCGGCATATTCCCGTACGCATGCCGGCACGGCGTCTCCCGCATCGATGCGGATGAGGCGCCAGGGAATCCCCCGCGCATCAAGAAACGCGGCGAGATGGCCCGGCCCTTCGCTGCGGGCGTGGCGGAAAATGGCGACCGGCCTGCTCATGGCGTTCTGCCTCCCCCTGGCGATGTGATGTGCCGATTGCCCGCAAACGGCATGCCAACCTGCCGCCATTCACCGGGGGCGAGCCCATCCAGCGTATAGTCGCCAATCGCCCGGCGGATCAGGCGCAGGGTGGGGAAGCCGATCCTGGCCGTCATGCGTCGCACCTGACGGTTCTTGCCCTCGACGATGACGATTTCCAGCCAGGCGACGGGGATGGCGCGGCGCTCGCGGATGGGTGGGGTGCGCGACCACAGCCCGGGCGGCTCGGCGATGACGCGCGCCCGCGCCGGCAGGGTGGTGAAATCGCCCAGGTCGATGCCGCGGCGTAGCGGCGCCAAATCGGCATCACGCGGCGCGCCTTCCACCTGCGCCCAGTAGGTCTTGGGCAGTTTGTGGCGCGGGTCGGTCAGCCGGTGTTGCAGCCGTCCGTCATCGGTTAGAATGAGCAGTCCTTCGCTGTCGGTATCCAGCCGACCCGCCGCATACACTCCCGGAACCGCGATGTAGTCCCTGAGCGTCGGGCGCGTATCGTGCTTGCCGAACTGGCAAACCACGTTGTACGGTTTATTGAACAGGATGATCACCAGGGTCTGCCTGCAAATGATTGACCGGATACATTATTTGCGAAAAGACGTCAGATGCAAGACGCGGAGCGCAACGAATGGTTGTTTCATTCGCAAGCTCTGCAACACCGCAGATGGCGTCTTTTCGCAATCACCCGGACGGCGCGGGATGGCTTTGGGCACGTGGCGGTGTTGCGGCTCCCGGCAAGGCGGCAGGCATTGCCGCGTCGCCGTGCCTTGCCCTGCCCCAAAGCCGCGCCGCCGCACAGGCACATCATCCGACAAACAGACCCCAGGAGCTTGAATCCGTCATGTCCAGCAACATCAGCGTGCCCGCCGGCGGGCAGAAAATCACCGTCCGTGCCGACAACAGCCTGAACGTGCCCGAGCGGCCGATTATCCCATTCATCGAGGGCGATGGCATCGGTGCCGACATCACCCCGCCCATGCGCCGCGTGGTGGATGCCGCGGTCGCCAGAGCCTATGGCGGGCGCCGCGCCATCGCCTGGATGGAAGTCTACGCCGGCGAGAAATCGCTCAAGGTCCACGGTGAAAACGCCTGGCTGCCGGAGGAGACCTTGCAGGCGGTGAAGGATTACGTGGTTTCCATCAAGGGGCCGCTAACCACGCCGGTAGGCGGCGGCATCCGCTCGCTCAACGTCACCCTGCGCCAGGAGCTGGACCTCTACGTGTGCCTGCGCCCGGTGCGGTACTTTCCCGGCGTGCCCAGCCCGGTGAGGCACCCGGAAAAGACCGACATGGTGATCTTCCGCGAGAACACCGAGGACATCTACGCCGGCATCGAATGGGCCGAAGGCAGCGACGAGGCGAGAAAGGTCATCGATTTCCTCTCCGACATGGGCGTGCGCAAGAAGATCCGCTTCCCCGAGTGCTCCGCCATCGGCATCAAGCCGGTGTCGCGCGAGGGCAGCCAGCGCCTGATCCGCAAGGCCATCCAGTACGCCATCGACAACGGGCGCAAGTCCGTCACCCTCGTGCACAAGGGCAACATCATGAAGTTCACCGAAGGCGGCTTCAAGGCCTGGGGCTACGAACTGGCCAAGGCGGAGTTCGGCGCGGTGGAAATCGACCTGGGGCCATGGTGCGGGCTGCCCAGCGGCATCATCATCAAGGACTGCATCGCCGACGCCTTTTTGCAGGAGATTCTGCTGCACCCCGAGGATCACGACGTCATCGCCACGCTCAACCTCAACGGCGACTACATCTCCGACGCGCTGGCGGCGCAGGTGGGCGGCATCGGCATCGCGCCGGGCGCCAACCTGTCGGACACCGTGGCCATATTCGAGGCCACCCACGGCACCGCGCCCAACATTGCCGGCAAGGATCTCGCCAACCCCTCCTCGCTCATTCTCTCGGCGGAAATGATGCTGCGCCACCTGGGCTGGACGGAAGCAGCCGACTTGGTGCTCGCCGGCGTGGCCAAGGCCATTGCCGGCAAACGCGTCACCGGCGACTTCGCCAGCCAGATGGAGGGCGCCACCCAGGTTTCCTGCTCGCAGTTCGGCGAGGAAATCGTCAGCCGCATGTAGGCGCGGCGCACCAACAAACAAAAAAATGGCCCGCATGCGGGCCACTTTCATCGGAAACGCTGTGCTTTTAGCCAGCCTTCTGGATGTTCGACGCCTGCTTGCCCTTGGGGCCTTCGGTCACGTCGAAGGTGACCTTCTCGCCTTCCTTCAGGCTCTTGTAGCCACTCGCGACAATCGCGGAAAAGTGCGCGAACAGGTCGTCGCCGCCTGCGTCGGGGGTGATGAAGCCAAACCCCTTGGAGTCGTTGAACCACTTAACAGTACCAGTTGCCATTTCTTGCATCCTTGCATAAACCAGGGAGGCGCCCCCAAAGTTTGTTCTTCAAGACCTTGAGTCGGTGTTGTCCGGCCAGATAAAACTTGAATCCAAACGCCTGACCGCGTTTTTACGTGGGTTGTGCGCAGAAGTCAAGAATTTTCTGGGGATTTTCTGGGGATTTCTTGCGCCCCGCCGCAGCGGCGCCATCCTTTACAAACAGGGCGCCCGCGTGCATCATTCTTGGCTGATGACACCCGCCGCCGCCCTTTACGCCATGCCGCAGAACTGAACGATGGTCGCTGCACCGACACCGATCAAGCTGGGCGGCCTGGCCCGCATGCTGGTGCAGGAAAACCGCCTGACCGAGCAGGAGGCGGAATCCCTGCAGACGCAGGCCAACAGCCACAACGTCCCTTTCGTGACGCAGCTGGTGCAGAGCCGCAAGCTCACCGCGCTCGAAATCGCCGAGACCGCCTCCTCCGCCTTCGGCTTTCCCTTGTTCGATCTCGACGCCATCGACCCGGATTACCTGCCGAAAAAGACCATCGATGCCAGGCTGATGCAGAACTACCGGGTGCTTGCGCTGCAAAGCCGCGGCAACACCCTGTTCACCGCCCTGTCCGACCCCACCAACCTGCATGCGCTGGATGACGTGCAGTTCCAGGTGGGCATGACGCTGTCGCCGGTAGTGGTGGAGGACGACAAGCTGGGGCGCTGGATCAACCGCATCATCGAAAACGACGACAGCTCGCTGAAATCGCTGGGCGTGGACGGCGACATCAACTTCGAGCTGCATGGCGACGAGGCGCCGAAAGAAGCCGAAGTCAACGCGGAAATCGACGATGCGCCGGTGGTCAAGTACATCCAGAAAACCCTGCTGGATGCCATCAACATGGGGGCGTCCGACCTGCACTTCGAGCCCTACGAAAAGTTCTACCGCATCCGCTACCGCGTCGATGGCGTGCTGCGCGAAATCGCCCGGCCCCCGCTCGCCATCAAGGACAAGATCGCCTCGCGCATCAAAGTGATCTCCAGCATGGACATCTCGGAGAAGCGGGTGCCGCAGGACGGCCGCATGAAACTGGTGCTGTCCAAGACCCGCGCCATCGATTTCCGCATCAGCACCCTGCCCACCCTGCAGGGCGAGAAGATCGTCATGCGCATCCTCGATTCCTCCAGCGCCATGCTGGGCATCGAGGCGCTGGGCTACGAGCCGGACCAGATGCAGGCGCTGCTCGACGCCATTCACCGCCCCTACGGCATGGT
>JBBILG010000008.1:0-17957 GCA_037445085.1 Methylobacillus sp. | reverse complement strand
GTTACCGAACACGAAAGCGTGCCGGCGTTAACAATTCTCATCCAAAAACCAAAGGCCAACAAAAGAATGATGACCGGCACCACCGGCTCGGGCAAGACGGTGTCGCTCTACACCTGCCTCAACATCCTCAACCAGCCGGGCATCAACATTTCCACCGCGGAAGACCCGGCGGAAATCAACCTGCCCGGCATCAACCAGGTCAACGTCAACGAAAAGGCCGGGCTGACCTTCGCCGTTGCGCTGCGCTCCTTCCTGCGCCAGGATCCGGATATCATCATGGTCGGCGAGATCCGCGACCTGGAAACCGCGGACATCGCCATCAAGGCGGCGCAGACCGGTCACCTGGTATTGTCCACCCTGCACACCAACGACGCCCCCTCGACCCTGACCCGCCTGGCCAACATGGGGGTGGCGCCGTTCAACATCGCCTCGGCGGTCAACCTGATCACCGCGCAGCGCCTGGCGCGCCGCCTGTGCGCCCACTGCCGGCAGCCGGTGGACATCCCGAAGGAAGCCCTGCTGCATGCCGGCTTCGCAGAGGCCGACCTGGACGGGGGCTGGCAGATGTTCGGCCCCAGGGAAGGCGGCTGCGAGGCCTGCAACAACAGCGGCTACAAGGGGCGCGTGGGCATCTACCAGGTGATGCCGGTATCCGAGGAAATGAGCCGCATCATCATGCAGAACGGCACGGCCCACGACATTGCCGCCCAGGCCAGGCGCGAGGGCGTGCGCGACCTGCGCCAGTCCGGACTGCTCAAGGTGAAGCAGGGGATCACCTCGCTGGCCGAGATCGAAGCCTGTACCAATGAATGAGGAAAACAAACATGGCTGCTAGTGCAAAAACCGCCAAGGAAATGACGTTTGCCTGGGAAGGCGTGGACAAGCGCGGCAAGCTGCTCAAGGGCGAGATGAAAGCTTCCGGCCTCGCCTTCGTCAGCGCCACGCTGCGCCGGCAGGGCATCACGGTCACCAGGATTCGCAAGCAGAGCGCCTTCGGCAGCAAGGGCAGGGTGAGCGAGAAGGACGTCACCCTGTTCACGCGCCAGCTCGCCACCATGATGAAAGCGGGCGTGCCGCTGCTGCAGTCCTTCGACATCGTCGGCAAGGGCCACAGCAATGCGGCGGTGTCCAAACTACTCTCCGACATCAAGGCCGATGTGGAAACCGGCAGCAGCCTGTCGCAGGCGTTCCGCAAGTATCCGCTGCATTTCGACAACCTGTTCTGCAACCTGGTCGCCGCCGGCGAGCAGGCTGGCATCCTCGACACCCTGCTGGATCGTCTCGCCACCTACAAGGAGAAGATCCTCGCCATCAAGAGCAAGATCAAGTCGGCACTGTTCTATCCCATCGCCATCCTGGTGGTGGCCTTCATCATCACCACCGTGATCATGCTGTTCGTGATCCCACCCTTCAAGGATCTGTTCGCCAACTTCGGCACCGAACTGCCCCTGCCGACGGTGATCGTGATCAACATCTCCGATCTCTTCGTGCAGTACTGGTGGGCGATTTTCGGCTCGCTGGGCTTCTCCATCTGGTTCTTCTTCTATACCTGGAAGCGCTCGGAGAAGATGCAGGCCACCATGGACCGCCTGATGCTCAAGGTGCCGGTATTCGGCGAACTGGTGCGCAAGGCCACCATCGCCCGCTTCTCGCGCACCCTGTCCACCATGTTCGCCGCCGGCGTGCCGCTGGTGGAGGCACTGGAATCGGTGGCCGGCGCCAGCGGCAATCGCGTCTACTACGACGCCACCAAAAAGATCCAGAGCGAGGTCACCACAGGAACCAGCCTCACCGTGGCCATGCAGAACACCGGGGTGTTCCCCAACATGGTGCTGCAGATGGTTTCCATCGGCGAGGAATCCGGCTCGCTGGACACCATGCTGTCCAAGGTGGCGGATTTCTTCGAGCAGGAAGTGGACGACGCAGTGGCAGGCATCTCCAGCCTGCTGGAACCCTTCATCATGGTCATCCTGGGCACGCTGATCGGCGGCCTGGTGGTGGCCATGTATCTGCCCATTTTCAAGATCGGCCAAGCCCTGTAGGCCGACAAAGCACAGCGGGGCCGTGACGGACGTCACGGCCCCGCCCGGTTTGCGCCGGATGGCCGCAACGCTACTTGCGCACCACGCCTTCGGCCAGCGCCTTTTCGATCTCCTGCGCCGGATAGGCGCCCAGCAGACGCCGGCCGCTCTGGAACACCAGGGTGGGCGTGCTGTGGATGCCCAGCCGGTTGCCCAGCGCCATCACCTCGTCCAGCGGCGTGTCGCAACTGGGGCTCTGCCGGGGCAGCCGGTTGTTCAGGATCCATTCCTGCCAGGCCCTGGAGCGGTCGGCGGCGCACCAGATGGCGCGCGACTTGTTGGCAGCATCCGGATGCAGTCCTTCCAGCGGGTAGAGGAAGGTGTAGATGGTGACATCCTCGATGCCGATCAGCTCCTTCTGCTCCAGTTTCTTGCAGTAAGGGCAGTCGGGATCGGAGAACACCACCAGCTTGCGGCTGCCGTTGCCCTTGACCACCTTGATGGCCTTGTCCAGCGGTAGCGCGTTGAAATCGATGCGGGTCAGCATTTCCATACGCTCGGCGGTGAGGTTGCGCCTGCTCTTGGGGTCGATCAGCCGTCCCTCGGCCAGCAGGAAGCTGAACTTCGCATCGGTGTAGATGATCTGGCCCCCCATGTAGACCTCGTACAGCCCCTCGAAAGGCGTCCTGGTCACACTCTCCACCTTCACCTTGGGGTAGGCGGTCTCGATGGCCTTCTTCAGCGCGGCCTCGTTGGCGAAAGCCGGGGCGGCAAGGCCGGCGGCCAGCAGCATTGCGGCAAGTTTGTTCAGCATGATGTCCTTCGTTGGTCGGGTCAGAGCATGGCATGCGCCATCAGGCGCCGTTTCAGCCAGCCCAGACGGTTGGTGAGAGCCATTCCCCAGTTGCGCAGCCCGGCGATGCCGGGCAGCGTACTGGAGAACAGGGTGTACAGGCCGTCGGTGGTGGCCTGCATGGCGCGGATGTCGAGCTTGCGCGCGCGCTCGAAACGGCGCAGCAGGAAGTAGTCGCCCGCGTCGGCCTGCGCGCCGCGGGCACCCAGCACCTGCGCCAGCGCGGCGGCGTCGTGGAAGCCGAGATTGACGCCCTGGCCTGCCAGCGGGTGCACGAGATGCGCCGCGTCGCCGACCAGTGCCAGCCGCGGGCGCACCAGCACTTCCGCATGCATGAGACGCAGCGGGAACGCCGCCGCCGGAGTCAGCAGACTCAGCGCGCCGAGGGTATGGCCGCCGGCCTCTGCGACGGCCCCGCACAGCGCCTCCGGCGTCATCGCGCACAACGCCCGCGCATGTTCGGGATGGGTTGACCACACCATGGACATGCGGTCCCCCGGCAGCGGCAGCCAGGCGAGGATGCCGTCGCTGCGGAACCACTGGCGGGCGATGCCGCGGTGCGGCCGTTCCGTGGCGAAATTGGCCACCACGCCGGACTGCCGGTAATCGCTGCCGGTGATGCCGATGCCCGCCTGCTCGCGAATCCAGGAATGGCCGCCGTCGGCGCCGACGACGAGCCGCGCGCGCAGCGTGCGTCCGTCCGCCAGGACAAGCCGCGCCGCCGCGTCTTCCAGCCGCAGCGCGGCGCAGCGTGCGCCGGCGAGGAGTTCGACCTCCTCCCGCTCGCGCAGACGCGCCCACAGGCCGGTCTGCAGCAGGCGGCTTTCCACGATGTGGCCGAGCGCCTCCGCGCCAGCCTGGTAGGCATCGAACTCCAGTCCGGACACGCCGTCGTCGCCGTACACCCGCATGGCCGCGATGGGTTCGATGCGCGCCGCATCGAGCGCGTCCCACACCCCCAGGCCTGCCAGGAAGGCGGCATTGCCCGGGCTGATGGCGTAGATGCGGCGATCCCAGCCGGCATCGTCCGGTGCCGGCGGCGGCGCGGCCTCCACCAGTGCCAGTCGCAGGCCCTGGCGGGCGAGCGCCAGGGCGCAGGCGGCGCCGACCAGCCCGCCACCGACAACGATGACGTCGCAATCGTGACCGCCGCTCATCCTTGCGCTCCGAAGCTCATCTTGCGGGCGATGAAACGCTTGAGCGGCGCGACCAGTTCGGTCGCCACCAGACCGGCGGCGCGCGCCGGACCGAAGCCGGGGATGTCATTGGAAAAGGCGCGCACCAGAAAGTCGGTGAACAGAATGCCGCCACCGGTGTCGCAACGCCGGCCGGCACGGTAGCGCGCCAGCATGGCCACGGCGCCGATCTCCGCGCGCGCCGTCTCCTGCACCGCCTGCGCCAGCTCCCAGGCATCGCGCAGGCCGAGGTTGAAGCCCTGGCCGGCGACCGGGTGCAGGGTCTGCGCGGCGTTGCCGATCACCGCGAAATGCGGCGCGGTCACCGGGCGCAGGGTGGAAAGCCCGAGCGGGAAGGCGGCGCGGCCGCTGACGGCGGTGAAGCGGCCGGCGCGGCCGCCGAACCGGTCATGCAGCCGCTGCAGGAACCCGGCCTCGTCGAGTGCCACCAGCGCCTGCGCCTGCTCCGGCGCGGCGGTCCACACCAGGGCGAAGTCGCGCTCGCCCAGCGGCAGCAGGGCCAGGGGCCCTTCCGGAGTGAAGCGTTCAAAGGCGACATGGGCGTGCGGCAGCTCGCAGCGCACCTGCCCCACCACCGCGCTGTGGCCGTAATCGTGCACACGACGCCTGAGGCCCGCCGGTTCGGCAAGGCCGCGGCCACCGTCGGCCAGCACGACCAGGCGGGCGGCGGCCTGTCGCGACTCACTCGCGCAGGAAAAACGCACCGTGGCCTGCTGCGCCGCGCATTCCACCGCCGCGGCGCGCGCACCGTGCACGATCTGGATGTCGCCCGCCTCAAGCAGGGCATGATCCAGCGCATCGCTCAGTGCCGCATAGGGCAGCACGTAGCCCAGCGCCGGCAGGCCTTCGTCTGCGGCCTGCAATACGGTGCGGCCGAAACGGCCGCGCTGCGACACGTGGATGATGGCGATGGGTGTAGCCTGCGCTTCCACCTGCGACCACACGCCGAGGCGCTGCAGGATGAGGCGGCTGCCGGGCGCCAGCGCCAGCACGCGCGCATCACCGCTGGCAACTCCCGCCGGGCGCGCTTCCAGCACCGTCACGACGAGACCGCGGCCGCGCAGGGCGAGCGCCAGCGTGGCGCCGACCGGGCCGCCGCCAACGACGAGGATGTCCCGGTCAACGCTCATCGCCCCATCCAGTCCTCGATGTCGGCCACGCGCTTGGGCGCGGCGGCGGTGATGATCTCGCAGCCGTCGCGGGTGACGATGACGTCGTCCTCGATGCGGATGCCGATGCCCCGGTAGTGCCTGGGCACGTCCTCGGCCGGACACACGTAGCAGCCCGGCTCCACGGTCAGCGCCATGCCCGGCTGCAGGGCGCGCCAGGCATCGTGCTTCTTGTATGCGCCGGCATCGTGCACGTCCAGCCCCAGCCAGTGGCCGGTGCGGTGCATGTAGAAGCGGCGGTAGTCGCCGGATTCCAGCACGCCATCCACGGTGCCGCGACACAGGCCGAAATCGATGAAGCCGCTCGCCAGCACGACGAGCGCGGCATCGTGCGACGCATTCCACGGGTTGCCGGGGCGCACCGCCGCGATGGCGGCGGCCTGCGCCGCCAGCACCAGCTCGTAGAGGTCCTTCTGCGGCCCGCTGAAGCGTCCGTTCACCGGGAAAGTGCGGGTGATGTCGGAGGCGTAGCCGTCCAGCTCGCAGCCGGCATCGATGAGCAGCAGATCGCCGTCCCCGAGGCGGGCATTGTTGAATGCGTAGTGCAGCACGCAGGCGTTGGCGGCGGCGGCGACGATGGGCTGATAGGCCGGCGACTGCGCGCCGTGGCGGCGGAACTCGTGCAGCAGTTCGGCCTCCACCTCGTATTCCATGACGCCGGGGCGCGCGAACCGCATGGCGCGGCGATGCGCGCCGGCGGAAATTTCGGCGGCGCGGCGCATGGTGGCCTGCTCCGCCGGCGATTTGATCAGGCGCATCTCGTCCAGCAAGGCGCGCACGTCGCAAACGTCGGCCGGCGCATTGACGCCGCTGCGCGCCTGTGCCCGGAGCTGGTTGAGCCAGCCGGCGACGCGCGCATCCCAGCGGCCGTCCGCGCCCAGCGCGTAAAAGAGGCGCGGCTGGTTGGCCATGAGCTGCGGCACCAGCTCGTCGAGACGGCCGATGGCATGGGCCTCGTCCACGCCGAAGTGTTCGCGCGCCGCCGCCGGGCCCCAGCGGAAGCCGTCCCAGATTTCGCGCTCGAGGTCCTTGTCGCGGCAGAACAGCACGGACCTGGGGCTGGCGCCGGCGATGAGCAGCAGTACCGCTTCCGGCTCGGGAAAGCCGGTCAGGTAGTAGAAATAGCTGTCGTAGCGGTAAGGATGGTGCGCATCGCGGTTGCGGATGGCTTCCGGCGCGGTCGGCACCAGGGCAACGCCTTCTCCCATGCGCAGCAGGAGCTGGCGGCGGCGTTCAAGGCAGTCGGCGGGATCGGTCATGGGGCAGTCCCAGGGATTCATCGAGGGCGTGCAGACGCTCGGGCGTACCCACATCGACCCAGCGGCCGCGGTAATGTTCCGCCGACACGCGCCCTTGCTCCAGGGCGGCGCGCAGCAGCGGTGCCAGCCTGGCCTTGGCGCCGGGCACGATGGCGGCGAACAGTTCGGGACGGTAGGCGCCGATCCCGGAAAAGGTGAGGCACGCCCCCCCCTGTGCGACCAGCCTGCCTCCTGCCAGCACGAAATCGCCGTGCGGGTGCTGCGGCGGATTGTCCACCAGCAGCAGGTGGGCCAGCATGCCCGGCGCCGGCCGGTCCAGCAGCGCGCTGAAATCGGCATCGCACCAGATGTCGCCGTTGACCACCAGGAAGGGCGCCTCGCCCAGCAGGGGCAGCGCCCGGGCGATGCCACCGGCGGTCTCCAGCGCCTCACCTTCGGCAGAATAGCGGATGGAAACGCCGAAACGCCGGCCGTCGCCCAGCGCCGCCTCGATCCGCTCGCCGAGGTGGGCATGGTTGATGACGATGTCGGTGCAGCCGGCGCGCGCCAGATTTTCCAGATGCCAGACGATGAGCGGCTTGCCGCCCACCGGCAGCAGGGGCTTGGGCGTATGGTCGGTGAGCGGGCGCATGCGTTCGCCGCGCCCGGCGGCCAGGATCATGGCACGCATCGGAACGTGTGGCCGACCTGCACCCGGCGACCTTCCAGTGCGTCCAGCAGGCGCAGCAGCGGCGTGAGTTCCGCGTAGCGCCCGCAGGTGCGGCGCAGGTAGTCCATCACCGGCGGCATGTCCTTCAGGTAGCCGTCCTTGCCGTCGCGGTGGCAGAGGCGGGCGAAGATGCCGAGCACCTTGATGTGGCGCTGCGCGCCCATCCATTCGAAGTCGCGGTAGAAGGTGGCGATGTCGCCTGGCACCGGTAGGGCGGCCTTCCTCGCCTTTTCCCAGTAGCGCACCGCCCAGTCCAGCACCTGCTCCTCCTCCCAGCGGATGTAGGCGTCCTTGAGCAGCGACACGAGATCGTAGGTGACGGCGCCGTACACGGCGTCCTGGAAATCCAGGATGCCGGGGTTGTCCTCGCACACCATCAGGTTGCGCGAGTGATAATCGCGGTGCACATACACCCGGCCCTGTGCCAGGATGTTGCGGTTGAGGGTGGCGAACGCCTCCTGCAGCACCGCCCGCCGGGCATCGTCCAGCGTCACGCCGAGATGCCTGCTCACGTACCAGTCCGGAAACAGCCGCATCTCGCGCGTGAGCAGAGCCTCGTCGTAATCCGGCAGTTCGCCCGGGCGGCTCGCCAACTGGATGCGGATCAGCGCATCCATGGCATCACGGTACAGCCCGGCGGCGCTGTCCTCGTTCAGCGCACAGAGGTAAGTGGTGCTGCCGAGGTCGCTCAGCAACAGGAAACCCTGCGCCAGATCCTGCGCCAGCACCCGCGGCACGTGCGCCCCGGCAGCGCCGAACAGCCTGGCCACGTGCAGGAACGGCCGGCAGTCCTCGTGCTCCGGCGGAGCATCCATGGCGATGAGGGTGCGATCCGCCAGGGTCACGCGGAAATAGCGGCGGAAGCTGGCGTCACTGGATGCCGGCGCCAGGTCGAAATCCCGGCCCGCCAGCGTACCGGCCAGCCATGCGGTCAATTGCTGCTGTCGTTGCAACGTGTCCGTGTCCTTTCTTCCCTGCGCCGGCGCCGGCCATGCCACAGCCGACATTGCCTAAACGGCAAATATGTGCGATTTTATCACCATTGAGTTCGGCCCATCCCGCCATCCTATCGTCTCCCGCTGTACGCCCCATGCAGAAAAAAACCGCCTTCGTCCTCGCATGTGCCCTGTTGACGGCGGCGACGGCGCCGGCACGCGCGGCGGGACAGGCGGGCGCGGCGGCGGAAACGCTGCCACCCGGCGCCACCGTGATCGAGGCGCACCAGCTGGAGATGCTGCTTGACCGCAAGCTGCGCGCCATCGGCGATGCCGAGATCACGCAGGACGGCAGCACGCTGCGCGGCGACCGCATCCATTACAATTTCATCAACGACGAGCTGCACGTCATCGGCAACGCGCAACTGGAGCAGGACGGCAACCTGCTCACCGGCACCGAGCTGCGCATCCGCCTCAAGGAACGCGAGGGCGAGATGCAGCAACCGGTGTTCGTCATCCGCAAGACGCCGGCACAGGCGGTCACGGCAGAGGCCGGCGGCGGCGGCTGGCCGCGCGGCTCGTCGCGCGGCGACGCCAGTCTGCTGGTATTCGAAGGCCCCCACCGCGAACGCCTGCACGACGCGCGCTACACCACCTGCGAGGTCGGCGTGGACGACTGGTACCTGCGCGCCGGCGAACTGGAACTCAACCACCATTCCAAGACCGGCACCGCCAGACACGCCCGCATCGAATTCAAGGGCGTGCCCATCCTCTACACGCCGTGGATCGACTTTCCGTTCGAGAAGCAGCGCAAGAGCGGCTTCCTCGCCCCCAGCTTCGGCACCACCACCCGCGGCGGCGTGGAACTGGCCCTGCCCTATTACTGGAACATCGCGCCCAACATGGACGCCACCATTGTCCCGCGCGTGCTGAGCAAGCGCGGCATGCAGATCATGGGCGAATATCGTTACCTGGGCGAGAACTACTCCGGCGAGGACAGCATCGAGTTCCTGCCCAACGACAGCCAGGCCGACCGCGACCGCTGGTTCGCCCGCATCCAGCACCGCCACGACTTCGGCAATGGCTGGTCGGGCCGCCTCAACCTGGAGAGGGTTTCGGACGACCAGTACTTCTCGGATCTCTCCACCAACATCACCATTACCAGCCGGGTGAACCTGCCGCAGGAAGGCTACCTCAACTACACCGGCGAGGTCTGGAACTTCTCCGCCATGGCGCAGCAGTTCCAGACTCTGGACGGCGTCTCCTACCCTTACGAGCGCCTGCCGCAACTGACGCTGACCGGACACAAGGACTGGGGTCTTGCCATCGGCAATCTCTATACCCAGTGGTCCAGCTTCGAGCGCGCCGACGGCGCGCCGGTCTCGACCGAAATCGTGCCCGGCTCGGTGCTCACCACCTCGGTCAGCGGCCACCGTTTCGTCGCCCATCCCAGCGTCAGCCTGCCGCTGGAGCGCTCCTACGGCTACATCACGCCCAGGCTGGGCCTGCATTACACGCACTACAGCCTCGACGACACGCCATTCGTCCTGAACAGCGTCAGCGGCGAATACCGCTCCGACAGCCGCGCGCTGCCCATCTTCAGCCTGGATGGCGGCCTCTATTTCGACCGCGATTTCCGCGTGGTGAAGAACCGGTACACGCAGACCCTGGAGCCTCGTCTGTTCTACGTCTACATCCCCTACCGCGACCAGTCGCGGCTGCCGGTGTTCGACACCGCCGAGGCCGACCTCAACCTGGACACGCTGTTCAGCGAAAACCAGTTCAGCGGCAATGACCGCATCAACGACGCCAACCAGTTTTCGCTGGCCGTGACCACCCGCCTCATCGACCAGAGGACCGGCATCCAGCGCCTGGCCGCCACCGTCGGCCAGCGCTTCTATTTCAACGACCGCCAGGTGACCCTGCCGGGCGGAAAGGCGCGCACCGACAATTCCTCGGAAATCGTCGCAGCGCTGACCGCCCGCCTGCTCACCCACTGGGATGCGGACATCGCTTGGCTGTACGACACCCACGACGACCGCACTTCCAAGGCCAACATCGGCGCCCGCTACAATCCCGAGCCGGGCAAGGTGCTCAACCTCGGCTACCGCTATACCCGCGAGCGTCTGGAACAGATCGACATCTCCACCGAATGGCCGCTGGGACGCAACTGGTCCGCACTGGCGCGCTGGAACTATTCGCTGGCGGAAGATCGCCCCGTGGAAGGCCTGCTCGGCGCCGAGTACAATGCCGGCTGCTGGCAGGCGCGCACCGTGCTACAGCGTGTCGAGACCGCCACCGCCGACGCCAACTACGCCTTCTTCTTCCAACTGGAGCTCGACGGCATGGCCTCCATCGGCACCAGCCCGCTCTCCCTGCTCAAGCGCAGCATCCCCGGCTACCAGAGCAGCACCCTCATCTCCGACCCAATGGCCCGCTGAGTCCGCCCATGCCACACGACACCGCACTGTCACGCCTCATCCTGTCCGCCGTTCTCCTCCTGCTGGCCGTCGTCGCCCAGGCCGCGCCCCGCACCCCGGTGATGCAGATCGACCGCATCGTCGCCGTGGTCGACCGCGAAGTCATCACCTACGGCGAACTGCAGGACCGCATCCGCATCGTGCTCGGCCAACTGGAGAAGCAGGGGGTGGCACGATCGCCGCAGGACGCCCTGGAAAAACAGGTGCTGGAACGCATGATCAACGACCGCCTGCAGTTACAGCTCGCCGCGCAGACCGGGCTGCGTGTGGACGACAGCCAACTGGACCGCACCATGGAACGCATCGCCGAGCAGAACCGGCTCACCCTAGGCCAGTTCCGCGAGGCGCTGGAGGCGGACGGCATCGCGTTCGCCAAATTCCGCGAGGATATCCGCAACGAAATCATCCTGGCGCGCCTGCGCGAGCGCGAGGTGGACAACCGCATCATCGTCACCGAAGCCGAGATCGACAACCTGCTGACCACCCGCGCCTCGCGTCCGGCGGAGCCGGACGAATTCGACATCTCGCACATCCTCATCCGCACCCCAGAGGAGGCCGACCCCGACACGTTGCAACGACTGGAACGCAAGGCGCAGGACGTGCTCGCCCGCCTGCAGGCGGGCGAGAGCTTCGCCGAAGTGTCGGCGCGCCATTCCGACGCGCCCAACGCACTGGAAGGCGGCGGTCTGGGCTGGAAGAAGCTGGACCAGCTCCCCGGCCTGTTCGCCGATGCGGTGCAGCCGCTGCAGGCCGGGCAGATCTCGCCCGTCCTGCGCAGCCCCAACGGCTTCCACATCCTGCGCGTCGATGCGCGCCGCGGCGGCTCCTCGCCGCTCATGGTGCAGCAGACGCGCGTGCAGCACATCCTCATCAAGCTGAGCGAAGTGGTCTCCGAGGACGACGCGAGGCACCGCCTCAGCGACCTGCGCGAGCGTCTGGTGCATGGCGGCGCCAGTTTCGCCGAACTGGCCCGGCTGCATTCCGAGGACGGCAGCGCAGCCAGCGGCGGCCTGCTGGGCTGGGTCAACCCGGGCGACACCGTGCCGGAATTCGAAAAGGCCATGAACGAACTGCAACCGGGCGAGATCAGCCCGCCGGTGCGCACGCCATTCGGCTTCCACCTCATCCAGGTGCTGGAACGCCGCACCCAGGACATGACCAAGGAAGCCGCCCGCCTCAAGGCGCGCCAGGAAATCCGTGCCCGCAAGTCCGAGGAAGCCTACGAGGAGTGGCTGCGCGAGCTGCGCGACCGCGCCTATGTCGAATACCGTCTCGAAGACAAATTCTGAGCGCCCCCGCATCGCGCTGACCGCCGGCGAACCGGCCGGCATCGGCCCCGACCTCTGCGTTATGCTGGCGCGGCGCCCGCCCGCCGCGGACCTCACCGTATTCGCCGACCGCACTCTGCTGGAGCAGCGCGCCCGACGGCTGGGCCTGCCGGCGGGCGGGTTCGGCGTCCGCCACCTGCCTCTTGCCGTGCCCGTCACCCCGGGCGTGCCCGATCCCGCCAACAGCGCCTATGTGCTGCAAACCCTGCGGCTCGCGGCGCAGGGCTGCCTTACCGGCGAGTTTGATGCCATGGTCACCGCGCCGGTGCACAAAGGCATCATCAATGACGCCGGCATCTCCTTCAGCGGCCACACCGAGTTTCTCGCCGAGCTGGCCGGCACGCCGCGGGTGGTGATGATGCTGGTGGGCGGCGGCATGCGCGTCGCACTCGCCACCACCCACCTGCCGCTGCGCGCCGTGCCGGACGCCATCACGCGCGAGGGACTGACCGCCACCCTGCGCATCCTGCACCAGTCACTGACGCAGCGTTTCGGCATCGCCCGTCCGCGCATCCTGGTCGCTGGCCTCAACCCGCACGCCGGTGAAGGCGGCCACCTCGGCCGCGAGGAAATCGCAATCATCATTCCGGTACTGGAGCGCCTGCGCGCCGAGGGCCTGCACCTGACTGGCCCGCTGCCGGCCGACACCCTGTTCTCGCAAGCCAATCTGCGCACCGCCGATGCCTTTCTCGCCATGTATCACGACCAGGGTCTGCCGGTGCTCAAGCACGCCAGCTTCGGCGAAGGCGTCAACGTCACCCTGGGCCTGCCCTTCATCCGTACTTCGGTCGATCACGGCACCGCACTGGAACTGGCCGGCACCGACCGCGCCGACCCCGGCAGCCTGTACGCCGCCATCGACCTCGCCGCCGCCATCGTCCGTAGCGCACGCCCCTGAGCGCACACTGTGCGCTGGCCCCGCACGCCCGCCAACCGCAACTACCCGGTCATCGACGTCGGCGCCGGCCAGTCTTTCGAGGTGTGGGGGGGCGTGTGGTCACCGGCTTCACGCGCAAGCCTCGCCGAAGCGGCGACTCAAACGGCCGCGATAGGCTCACGCCGCCTGCGGGAATTGATTATCTTGCAAGATAATCAATTGGCTGCTATCATTGCATCCACAATGTCAGACAAGATCTTGGCCGCCATTGACACGACCCGGCAGTACTGGCCGGAGTCGTTCGACCCGCAGACGTTCCCGCTGCGGCTGTTCCTGTTGCAGGCACAGTTGATCAACGACGCGCGCATGTCGCGGGTGCTGGCCGCCAACGATCTCAGCCTGGTCGAATTCTCGGCGCTGGCAAGTCTGCGGCGCACGCCGCGTCCGCACATGCTGACGCCCTCGGAGATGCAGCAGTCCATGCTGATCACCTCCGGCGGCCTGACCAAGGTGCTGGCACAGCTCGAAGCGAAAGGACTGGTGACGCGGCCGGAGCACGACGGAGACCGGCGCATCAAGCCGGTGGCGCTGACCGCAGGCGCCCTGCCACTGCTGGAAAAGCTGATGGCCGACCTGCGGGCGGAAGTGGACGGCTGGCTCGCGCGCGCGCTGACCGGCGGCGAAATGGAACAACTGACGGCGCTGCTTTCGAAGCTGGCGCATGCTGACTACGATTGACCGGAATCTCCTCTGGGTAGACGGAACGAAACTTTGCTCATCTCCAGTTTCTACGTCTCCTCCCTGCGCGGGCCGAAAGGCCCGCTTTTTTTTGCCCGGCGCGGCCGCTACAGGCTGTAGCTCACGCGTTTCGTCGTGGGGTCGTCGGCGCGCGCCCTCACCGTGAAGCCCAGCGCCCGCACCAGTTGCAGCATGTTGCTGTTGATTGCCAGCACGTCGCCTTCCATGCTGTGCAGCCCCTTGTTGCGCGCCTCCTCCATCAGGGTGGTGAGCAGCTTGTGGCCGACGCCGCGGCCCTGCCAGGCATCCGCCACCACCAGCGCAAATTCGCAGCTCACCCCGTCCGGATTGATGGCGTAGCGCGCCACGCCGACCATGGTGTCCGCTGCGCCTGCCCCGACGACGGCGATCAGCGCCATCTCGCGGTCGTAGTCGATCTGGGTGAAGTGTGCCGTCATCGCCGGCGTCAGTTCGCGCTGCGTGCTGAGATAGCGCAGGTAACGCGTCTCGTCCGAGAGTCCGCGCACGAAGGCACGCACCATTTCGGCATCCTCGGGGCGGATGGGGCGCAGGGTGACGGGCGTGCCGTCGCCGAGCTGCCAGTCGGTGACCAGGCGGGTGGGGTAAGGATGGATGGCCATGTGGCCGTAACGCCCGGCGCCGGGCTGCGCCGGGCCGAGCACCACGCGCGCGTCCACGGCAAAGGCGCCGGTTTCGTCCACGATAAGCGGATTGATGTCCATCTCGCGCAGCCAGGGCAGCTCGCATACCATTTCCGACACGCGCAGCAGCACCGCTTCCAGTCGCTCCATGGCCACCGGCGGCATGCCGCGGAATTCACCCAGCATCCTGGCGGCGCGGGTGCTGGCGATCATGCTGCGGATCAGGGTGCGGTTGAGCGGCGGCAGCGCCACCGCGCGGTCGCCCATCACTTCCACCATGGTGCCGCCGGCACCAAAAGTGACGACCGGGCCGAACACCGGGTCGGCCACCACACCCACCAGCAATTCACGGCCGTTGCGACGCTTGATCATGGGCTCCACCGCAATGCCGTCCAAGCGCGCCGCAGGCGCATGGCGACGCACGCTGTCGCTGATCTCCTGGAAAGCCGCGCGCACCGATTGGGCGTTGTCCAGTCCCAGGCGCACGCCGCCGACATCGCTTTTGTGGGTAATGTCGGGTGAGTTGACCTTCATCGCCACCGGAAAACCGATCTGCTCGGCCAGCATCAGCGCCTCGGACGGCGAGCGCGCGATCATGGTGTGCGCCACCGGCACGTGGAAGGCGGCGAGTAGCGCCTTGGATTCCATTTCCGAGAGCACCGTCCTGCGTTCGGCCAGCGCCGCCTCGATGATCATGCGCGCGCCGTCGATGTCCGGCGCCCCTTCGTGGCCGAGCGGCCCCGGCGCGTGCAGCAGCAGTTGCTGGTTGTGATAGTAGGCGGAAAGGAAGGAGAAGGTCTCCACCGCCGGCTCCGGCGTGCGGAAATGGGTGATGTGAGCGGCGGCAAGCCTGGCGCGGCCTTCGTTCACCTGCGCCTCGCCCATCCAGCAGGTGAGCAGGGGTTTCTTCGAACTCCGGCCGGCGCGGACCACCGCGTCGGCCACCGCCGCCGGTGCTGTCATCGCCTGCGGCGTGAGGATCACCAGCACACCGTCCACCCCCTCGTCGGCCAGACAGGCGGAGACGGCTGCCTCGTAGCGCTCCGGGGTGGCGTCGCCGATGACGTCGACGGGGTTGCCGTGCGACCACACCGCCGGCAGGGCGGCGTTGAGCGCGGCCATGGTCGGCTCCGACAGCTGCGCCAGCGCCACGCCCAAGTCGGCGGCGCGGTCGGAGGCCATCACGCCGGGGCCGCCGCCGTTGGTGACGATAGCCAGCCGGTTGCCGCACGGACGCCAGTGCGAGGATAGCGCCTTGGCCACCGAGAACAGTTGCACGATGGTCTGCACGCGCACCACGCCGGCGCGACGCAGGGCCGCGTCGAACACGTCATCCGCCCCCACCAGCGCCCCGGTGTGCGACTTGGCCGCCTGACGGCCCGCGGCATGACGGCCGACCTTGACCGCGATCACCGGCTTGACGCGCGCGGCGGCGCGCAGCGCGCTCATGAAGCGGCGCGCGTGGCGGATGCCCTCGATATACATCAGGATGCTCTCGGTGTGCGGGTCGTGCACCAGGAAATCGAGGATCTCGCCGAAATCCACGTCCGCCGAGGCCCCCATGGAAATCACGCTGGAAAAGCCGACATCGTTGACCTGGGCCCAGTCGAGGATGGCGGTGCACAGTGCACCCGACTGCGACACCAGCGCCAGTCCTCCGGGATTGGCGCCGCCCTTGTTGAAGGTGGCGTTGAGGCCGATGGAGGGGCGCATCACCCCCAGGCAGTTGGGGCCGATGAAGCGCAGGCCGTGCAGGCGCGCCGCTTCCTGCAGGCGCTTCTCCAGCGCCGCACCGTGCGGCCCGGTCTCGGCGAAACCAGCGGTCAACACCACGGCGGCGCGCACCCCCTTGCGCCCGCACGCCTCGATGATGTCCGCCACGCTGGCGGCCGGCGTGGCGATCACCGCCAGCTCCACCGGCCCGGCGATATCGTCCAGCGAGGTGTAGGCAGGCACCCCTTGCACTTCGCGGCGCTTGGGGTTGACGGGGTGGATCGGCCCCCGGAAGCCGCCGCTGCGCAGGTTGGCGAACACCACGCCGCCCACCGAGTCGGTGCGGTCGCTGGCGCCGAACACGGCAATGGAGGCCGGCGCGAAGAGGACGTTGAGATAGTGCTGGCTCATAACGGAGACCCTGTCGGTTACGGGCAATCGGTACGCGCTCCATGATAATCTGCATTATCGGCCATGCGTGACGGCGTCACGAAAGTTTCATGACGGACGGGCGGCCGCAGCCTGCCTGGCCACCCGGATTCGTTATATGATGGAATGGCGTCCGGATGGAAGAAAGACCGTGAACCCTGCCACCGAAACCCACCTGTCGGCCGTGCTGCAGCGCCATGGCAACGACCCTGCCAATGCCCTGCAGGTGCTCGTCGATGCGCAGGAGCCGCTGGGCTGGCTGCCGCCGGAACTCATCACCCGCATCGCCGAGTGCCTGGGCCTGCCGCGCGCCCGCGTCGAGGGCACGGCGGGTTTTTACAGCTTCCTGCACCGCGAACCGGCGGGCGAATACCGCGTGCTGTTCTCCGACAACATCACCGACCGCATGCTGGGCAACCTGGAACTCCTCGATACCTTGTGCCACAAGCTGTGGGTGGAGCGCGGCCGGGTGTCTGCGGATGGCCTGGTCTCGGTGGACACCACTTCCTGCACCGGGATGTGCGACCAGGGGCCGGCCATTCTGGTCAATGGCCGTGCCATCCCGCGCATGACGAGGGTGCGCGCGGACCTCGTCTGCGATCTGATCCAGAACCGCGTGCCGCTCGCCGATTGGCCGGCCGAACTGTTCGACATCGCCGACAACATCCGCCGCAAGGATTTGCTGCTCGGCCAGCAACTGGCGCCGGGCGATGCCATCCGCGCCGCCCTCGCGCGCGGTGCCGGGGCGACGCTCGAAGAAGTCAAAACCTCCAACCTGCGCGGCCGCGGCGGCGCCGGCTTCGCCACCGGCCTGAAGTGGCAGGCCTGTCGCGCCAGCCCCGGCGCCATGCGCTACGTGGTGTGCAACGCCGACGAGGGCGAGCCCGGCACCTTCAAGGATCGCGTGCTGCTCAACACCTACGCCGATCTCGTGTTCGAGGGCATGACGGTGGCCGCCTGGGCCATTGGCGCCGGCCAGGGCTTTCTCTACCTGCGCGGCGAATACCGCTACCTGCGCGAGCAGTTGGAAGAGGTACTCGCTCGCCGCCGGCGTGACGGTCTGCTGGGCAGAAACATCTGCGGAAAGAACGGCTTTGATTTCGATATTGCCATTCATCTCGGCGCCGGCGCCTACGTGTGCGGCGAGGAGTCTGCGCTCATCGAATCGCTGGAAGGCAAGCGCGGCATCCCGCGCAACCGCCCGCCCTACCCGGTGAGCCACGGCTACCTGCAGCAGCCCACCATCGTGAATAACGTGGAGACCTTCTGCGCTGCCGCGCACGTCGCCCTGCACGGCGGCGACCGGTACCGCGCCATCGGCACGGTGAAATCGACCGGCACCAAGATTCTGAGCGTCTCCGGCGACTGCGCTCGCCCCGGCATTTACGAATATCCGTTCGGCGTCCGCGTGCGCGAGGTGCTGGAGGACTGCGGCGCTGCGGACACGCTGGCGGTGCAGATCAGCGGCCCCTCCGGCATCTGCATCGGCACCGCCGACTTCGACCGGCGCATCGCCTTCGAGGACCTGCCCACCGCCGGCGCCTTCATGGTGTTCGACTACAGCCGCGACATGTTCGAGGTGGCGCGC
>JBBILG010000007.1:3880-35791 GCA_037445085.1 Methylobacillus sp. | reverse complement strand
TCCAGGATGCACGTGTCAAATATGCCGCTTAATACTATTTGCTGGCCGGATCAATAATGACGGCACATCTCGGCGATGATCTCCTCCAATCGCCCCTCGCTGACGCCGTGCCAGAATCGACCATCGGGAAGCAGGCGCATGTTGGGTCCCTGGATGCAGCGCACGAAGCACTGTACGGCTTCCACTTCGACAACGACATCCACAGCCCGCAGAGCGGACTTTAGCTGCATTAGCAGTTCGGCACCGCCCCGCCCGCCGCAGCTGACGCCGGGGCCGGAGCGCAGATGGGTGCAAACCTGCAATTTTCGTGTCATGGCCGTTCCAAAAAGTATACAATACTGTCTATCAAAAACATGATCCCACCTCAGAACGTGTCGGCATTGCGCAGAAAAATCCTCGACGTCGCCAGCGAACTGTTCCAGACCCGCGGCATCAACGCCACCGGAGTGGACACCATCGTCGCCGTCGCCGGCACCACCAAGATGACGCTGTACAAACACTTCGGCACCAAAGAGGGGCTGATCCTGGAAGTACTGCGGCAACGCTATCGCGAGTTCATCGACTGGCTATCCGAGCAGCTGCGCGGCGACGCCAGCCCCCCAGGCGAACGACTGCAGCACCTGTTCGACTACATCGAGGAATGGATTGCGGCCCCTGGCTTTCGCGGCATGCCCTTCCTCAAGGCTGCGGCGGAATTCCCCAACGAGGAGAATCCGGTCCACCGACTGTCGGCGGCTCAGGCACTGCAGTTCCGCCAGTATCTGGCCGCACTGGCGGAGGAAGCCGGGGTGCGCGATGCCAAGATACTGGCTCTGCAGCTCTCGCTGCTGATCGAGGGCGCCATGCTGGCGGAACAGATGAAGCGCGGTTCTGGGGCGGCCAGGCAGGCCAAGAAGGCGGCCAGGGTACTCATAGAAGCCGCCTTGCGCGTCTAAGCGACGACGTCCGCGCGACATCGCCTGGGGGGACGGGCATTGTCCTGTGCAGCGCGGCTGGCGATAATGAGACTTTGACCCGACCCGACATCGTCATGCACACGCTCATCTGCGGCTCGCTCGCTTACGACACCATCATGGTGTTTCCCGATCGCTTCAGGCACCACATCCTGCCGGAGAAGATCCACATCCTCAACGTCGCCTTCCTGGTGCCGGACATGCGCCGCGAATACGGCGGTACCGCCGGCAACATCGCCTACAACCTCCGCCTGCTGGGCGGGGCACCTCTGGTCATGGCCACCGTCGGCGACGATTTCGCGGCTTACGCCGACTGGCTGAGGCAAAACGCCATCGACACGACCCACGTGCGCCGCATCGACGGCAGCTACACGGCGCAGGCCTTCATCACCACCGACCTCGACGACAACCAGATCACCGCCTTCCATCCGGGCGCCATGAACCATGCGCATGTCAACAGCGTACATGACGCGCACGGGGTCGGCCTCGGCGTCATCGCCCCGGACGGCCGCGAGGGTATGTTCCGGCATGCGCGCGAGTTTCACGAGATCGGCATCCCCTTCCTGTTCGATCCCGGTCAGGGCATGCCCATGTTCAGCGGCGAGGAACTGCTGGAATTCATCGCCATGGCGCGCTATCTGGCGCTGAACGACTACGAGGCGCAACTTATGCAGGACAAGACCGGTCTGACCACGGAGCAGCTGGCCGCGCGCGTCGAGATGCTGGCGGTCACGCGCGGCGCACTGGGTTCTAGCATCCACACCAGCGGTCAACGCATCGACATTGCCTGCGCTGAGGCGGATGCGGTGGTCGACCCGACGGGTTGCGGCGATGCCTACCGGGCCGGGCTGCTGTACGGCATCGCCCGCGGCTGGGACTGGCGGCAATGCGGCCAACTCGCCTCGGTGATGGGAGCCTTGAAGATCGCCAGCCAAGGCGGCCAGAATCATCGGCCGACACGCGATAAAATCATTGCGCGCTACCGGCAGGCCTACGGCAGCGCCATTGCACTTTAATTATCAAGGAGGAACCACCCGTGCGTCATCTACCCATCTTCATCCTGCTGGCCGCCGCGACGGCACTGGCCGGCTGCGCCAGCAGCAAGTCCGGCGACGTCTATACCCGTGACCAAGCCCGCACCGTGCACACGGTCAAGATGGGCGTGGTGGAAAGTGTGCGCACGGTCAAGCTGGAGGGCACTCGGACGCCGATCGGCGCGGCAACCGGCGCCGTGGTCGGCGGAGTGGCCGGCAGCGCCATCGGCGACGGCCGCGGCCAGACCATCGCCACCGTGCTGGGTGCGGTCGCCGGCGGAGTGGCCGGGGCCGCCGCCGAGGAGGGCCTCACCCGCAAGGACGGCGTGGAAATCACCGTCAGGCTGGATAACGGCACTATGATCGCGGTGGTGCAGGAAGGCAGTGCTGCGGCATTCCGCCCTGGCGACCGCGTGCGCGTGCTGGAAAGCGGCGGCGTCACCCGCGTCACCCATTAGACGCCTATTTCAGCAGGACGACTTCATCCAAGATTCAACTGCCTGTAACCGCGCTGTAACTCCGGGCGCGTAAAGTCTCTCCGAACGTAAAATTCGGAGAGACGACATGCTGGAACAGCGCAAGGCCGCGGCGGCGCGGCAGGATGCCCCCACCCTGTTCTGCGCGCTGGCGCGCACGCCGGCCGAGGTGCGCGAGGCGCAGGCGCTGCGCTACCGCGTGTTCGCCGAGGAAATGGGCGCCAGACTGCCCGGACACGATGGCCTGGACCGCGACGGCTATGATCCGCTGTGCGACCACCTGCTGGTGCGCGAACGGGAAACCGGCAAGGTGGTCGGCACCTACCGCATCCTGCCTCCCGCCATGGCACGCGCCGGCCGGGGCTACTATTCCGCCGGCGAGTTCGACCTGAGCCGGCTGGAGCACCTGTTCGACCGCATGGTCGAGGTCGGTCGCTCCTGCGTGCACCCGGACTACCGTAACGGCGCCGCCATTACCCTGCTATGGTCGGGTCTTGCCAGATACATGCTGCAGAACCGCTACGACTACCTGATCGGTTGCGCCAGCATCAGCATGGCCGACGGTGGACACACCGCCGCCAGCCTCTATAATAAGCTCCAGCATGAATACCTCGCCCCCGCCGAATACCGGGTGTTTCCCCGTTGTCCGCTGCCGCTGGAATCCCTGCGCAGCGATCTGGACGCGCCCTGCCCCGCCCTCATCAAGGGCTATCTGCGCGCCGGCGCGCAGATTTGTGGCGAACCGGCGTGGGATCCGGATTTCAACACGGCCGACCTGCTGGTGATGCTGCCCATGAGCCGACTCCATCAGCGCTACGCCTCGCACTTCCTCAAGTAGCGCTTGGGTTCCGCCAGCACTCCCCTGGCCATCCGCGCTGTCAGGCTGCTGCGGTTGGGCAGTCACTTTGCGATGGGCTTCTTCACCGCCCTGCTGGTACTGCCCCGCCTGTCAGTTCCTGTCCGGCAGGAGCGCGTCCGCCGCTGGTGCGGCAGACTGCTCGGCCTGCTGGGCGTGCGCGTGGTCACGCACGGCTGCGTACCCGATGGCACGACGCAAGGCGCGCTGTTCGTCGCCAATCACATTTCCTGGCTGGATATATGGGCGCTCAAGCAGCTGCTTCCCATGGATTTCGTCGCCAAGGCGGAGATCCGCGACTGGCCGCTGATGGGCTGGCTGGCCGAGCGTACCGGCACGCTGTTCGTGGCGCGGCACAGGCGGCATGACACCGGCCGCGTGATGTCCGACGTCGAACAGGCGCTGGGGCAGCAGCGCAGCCTGTGTTTTTTTCCGGAGGGCACTACCACCGACGGCAGCGAACTCAGGCCGTTCAAGCCCAGCCTGTTCCAGGCGGCGATCAACGCGGGGACGCCGGTGTGGCCGGTCGCCATCCGCTATCCCGCTGCGGACGGTGGCATCAACCGCGCCGTGGCCTACTGGGGCGACATCACACTGTGGCAATCGCTGCGGGCGGTGCTGCAGCAACAGGACATCCTCATCGAACTGCACTTCGCCGAGCCTCTGCCGGTCAGCGGGCAGGAGCGCCGCCGCCTGGCGCAGCAGGCTGGGCAGTCCATCGCCGCTTTGCTGCATCTGCCGTATCACAGGGCACCTGATACACCCGGCGATCCTCCAGCCGTACCGCGGTAAGCCGGCCGCCCCACAGGCAGCCGGTGTCCAGGGCGATGAGATTGTCACGCAGGCGCAGGCCCAGCGCCGACCAGTGACCGGATACCAGCGTGCTTGCCACACTTTTGCGCCCGGGCACGTCGAACCACGGTAGCAGCCCGGCCGGCACGTCGGGCAGCTCGCCCTTGAAGCGGAAATCCATCCGGCCATCCGGCGTGCACACCCGCAGCCGCGTCAGCGCGTTGGTGATGACGCGCAGGCGGCCGATGCCGCGCAGACCATCCTCCCAGTGGTTGGGGTGGTTGCCGTACATGTGAGCGAGAAAATCGCGGTAGCCTGCGCCGTGCAGCACAGCCTCGACCTCAGCGGCCAGCCCCAGGGTGTGCGCGGCACCCCACGGCGGCAGCACGCCGGCATGCACCATCAGGTACTCCCCCTCGCCGTGCGCCATGCGACAGCCGCGCAGCCATTGCAGCAGCTCCGCACCGTCCGGCGCCGCCAGCAGTTCCTGCAGGGTATCGCTGCGGCTCGGCTCGATACAGCCTTCCGCCACCGCCAGCGCGTGCAGGTCGTGGTTGCCCAGCACCACGTGCAGCGCCTGTGCGTGCTGCCTGGCCCAGCGCAACACGGCCAGGGAATCCGGGCCGCGGTTGACGAGATCACCCACCAGCCACAAGCGGTCGCGCGCCGGGCTGAAGCCGATGATCTGCAGCAGCATCTGCAGCGAAGCGTGGCAGCCCTGGATGTCGCCTATCGCGTACGTAGCCATCTATGCCCCCCGGAACGACAAGGGCCGCTGCAAGCGGCCCCGGTAGAGCAGGATTGCGCCGGCCTCAGAAATTCGCCCCGGCAGAGTTGGCCAAGTAGACCACCGCCGCGGCGACTTCCTCGTCGGTGAGCGCAGCGTTGCCGCCACGCGGCGGCATCATGCGGATGCCTTCGATGGCATGCTTGATCAGGATATCCTTGCCCTGGGCGAGACGCGGGCCCCAGTCATCGCTGTTGCCCAGCCTGGGCGCGTTCAGCGCGCCGCTGGTATGGCAGGCCATGCACGCCTGGTTGTAGACCTGCTCACCGCTCTTGCCGGCGGGCTGCGCACCCGCTACGGGCGCCTCGCCCACGACGACCTCGCCCACCGGCTGGATACGTGCCTCGACCTGGGCGGCGACAGCGGTGGCATCGCCGTCTTCCCTGTATTCGGCCTGGATGCCCAGCACGAACTGGACGATCAGGTAGATCACGATGGCCGGCGCAAACAGGCCACCGAGCAGGGCCAGCACGAACTGGGTCACCGTGGTTTTAGGGAAATCATGTTCTTCTGTGCTCATCACTGTTTCTCCTCGAGTGGTAAAAATGGTTCCGGTGAGCGCGTCCCGGCTTCAGAAGGCCGGCTTGACTTCGCTGCAGTTGTAGCGCTCGACGCCGGACTGAATCTCCCTGCGAGCCTCCTCCAGCCCTGCCCAGCCCTTGATCCTGACCCATTTGCCGCGGTCCAGATCCTTGTAGTGTTCGAAGAAGTGGGCAATCATGGCCAGGCGCCAGGCGGATACGTCGTTGTAGTCCCTGAAATGGCTGTAGAGGCCGCACACCTTGTCCACCGGAACCGCCAGCACCTTGGCATCCGGCCCCGCCTCGTCTTCCATCATCAGCACGCCGAGCGGACGGCAGCGCACCACCACGCCCGGGATGAGCGGCACCGGGGTCTGCACCAGCACGTCCACCGGATCGCCGTCCTCGGACAGCGTGTGCGGAATATAGCCGTAATTGCAGGGATACTGCATGGCAGTGCCCATGAAGCGGTCGACGAAAATGGCGCCGCTTTCCTTGTCCACTTCGTACTTGACCGGATCGCCCTGCATGGGGATCTCGATGATGACATTGAAATCATCGGGGATCGCCTTGCCGCTCGGCACATTCATCAATGCCATGACATTACCTCGAAAACTGACCAAGCCCTCGATTATAAATGAAATCGGGGCCTTGCCGCATCTGCGCGCTCGCCGCGCGGACGGCAGGGGTGTGCGCCTGCCGCCGTGCGTCGGGTCGCGGATCAGGCCACCAGCGGGATGATGAGTAGCGCCACGATGTTGATGATCTTGATCAGCGGGTTGATGGCCGGGCCAGCAGTATCCTTGTAAGGGTCGCCCACGGTATCGCCGGTCACGGCGGCCTTGTGCGCCTCGCTGCCCTTGCCGCCGTGGTGGCCGTCCTCGATGCGCTTCTTGGCGTTGTCCCAGGCACCGCCGCCCACCGTCATGGAAATCGCCACGAACAGGCCGGTGACGATGGTGCCGATGAGCAGGCCGCCCAGCGCCTGCGCGCCGAGGAACACACCGACCAGGATGGGCACCAGTACCGGCAGCAGCGAAGGCACGATCATTTCCTTGATGGCCGACTTGGTCAGCATGTCCACCGCGCGCGAATAATCCGGCTTCTCGCTGTGGTCCATGATGCCAGGGATTTCCCTGAACTGGCGGCGCACTTCCACCACCACCGAGCCGGCGGCGCGACCGACCGCCTCCATCGCCATGGCGCCGAACAGGTAGGGAATCATGCCGCCGATCAAAAGGCCGATCAGCACCATGTGGTTGGACAGGTCGAAGGTGGTCTCAACACCGGTATGCACGCCCAGCTCATGGGTGAAGTCGGCGAACAGCACCAGCGCCGCCAGGCCGGCGGAACCGATGGCGTAACCCTTGGTCACCGCCTTGGTGGTGTTGCCCACGGCATCCAGCGGGTCGGTGACGTCGCGGATTTTCTTGGGCAGCTTGGCCATCTCGGCGATGCCGCCGGCGTTGTCGGTAATGGGGCCGTAGGCATCCAGCGCAACGATGATGCCGGACATCGACAGCATGGCCGTCGCTGCCACCGCGATGCCGTACAGGCCGGCCAGATAGTGCGCGCCGAGAATGCCCAGGCAGATCACCAGCACCGGTGCCGCCGTGGATTTCATGGAAACCCCCAGGCCGGCGATGATGTTGGTGGCATGGCCGGTGGTAGAGGAGCCGGCCACATGGCGCACCGGATGATACTCGGTGGCGGTGTAGTATTCGGTGATCACCACCATGGCCGCAGTCACGGCCAGGCCGATCAGCGCGCACAGGTAAAGGTTGATGGGCTGGTATTCCAGGCCGGACATCAGCCAGGTCGTCACCGGGTAGTAGGCAATGGCGGAAATCACGCCGGAAACGATGAGGCCGCGGTACAACGCCGTTATGATCTTCTGGTCGGCATCGCCGATGCGCACGAAGTAGGTGCCAATGATGGAGGCCACGATGGAGACACCGCCCAGCATCAGCGGGTAGGTGAGCGCGTTGGCATTGCCGGCGAACAGCAGAGCGCCCAGCAGCATGGTGGCGATTACCGTCACCGCGTAGGTCTCGAACAGGTCGGCAGCCATGCCGGCGCAATCGCCCACGTTGTCGCCCACGTTGTCGGCGATCACCGCCGGGTTGCGCGGATCGTCCTCGGGAATGCCGGCCTCGACCTTGCCCACCAGGTCCGCACCGACGTCCGCGCCCTTGGTAAAGATGCCGCCGCCCAGACGGGCGAAGATGGAAATCAGAGAACTGCCGAAGGCCAGCCCCAACAGCGGGGTGATGCTCACCGCCTCGCCCTCCGGCGTGATCATGGCCAGAAAGGCGTAGTAGCCGGCCACGCCCAGCAAGCCCAGGCCGACCACCAGCATGCCGGTGATGGCGCCACCGCGGAAGGCCACCTGCAGCGCGGCGTTCATGCCCTCATGGGCCGCCTCGGCGGTGCGCACGTTGGCACGCACCGAGATGTTCATCCCGATGTAACCGGCGGCGGCAGACAGCAGCGCGCCGATGGCGAAACCGACCGCAGTGAGCGGATTGAGCGCGGCGAAAATCAGCGTGAACAGCAGCACGCCGACCACGCCGATGGTGAGGTACTGGCGGTTGAGATAGGCGGTGGCGCCCTCCTGTACCGCCATGGCGATTTGCCGCATGCGCTCGTTGCCGGTCGGCTTCGCCAGCACCCACATGATCGTCATGCCGCCGTATATCAGCGCCAGTACCGCACAACCCAGCGCGACCATCAATGCCTGATCCATCTACTGCCTCCCTTGTGCTGATTGAAAAACAAAGCCGGGCGACAGCCCGGCCTCCGTTGCGAACCCTACAACTCGAAGGTGCTGCCCAGCTTCCTGCGCACCGCGACGTTCTTCAGTTGCACGTATTCTGGCAACCCGTCGCGATAGGGCGGGTAATCCTCGCCCTGGATCAGCGGCAGCAGGTAACGTCGGCATCTCGCGCTGATGCCGTAGCCGTCCGCGCTGATGAAACCGCGCGGCATCATCTTTTCCTTGTTGGCGACATCCTTGAGCGCGGCCACTCCCACCTCCCAGGCATAAGGCGCATTCGACAGACGCACGATGGTGGGCATCACCGCGTTGCGGCCGGCCACGGCCAGCTCCACTGCCGCCCTGCCCAGCGCATAGGCATGCTCGACGTCGGTCTTCGAGGCGATATGACGGGCGGCGCGCTGCAGGTAGTCGGCCACTGCCCAATGGTAACGGTGGCCCAGCGATTCCTTGATCATGCCGGCCACCACCGGCGCGGCGCCGCCCAACTGGGCGTGGCCGAACGCATCCCGGATGCCCTGTTCGGCGATGAACTTGCCGTCGGGATAGCGGCAACCTTCCGACACCACCACGGTACAGAAACCGTGCCGCTGCACCATCGCGTCCACGCGGGCGAGGAAGCGCTCGCGGTCGAAGGAAATTTCCGGGAACAGGACGATCACCGGCAGGCCATGCCCGGCCACCAGCCCGCCCGCCGCGGCGATCCAGCCGGCGTGACGGCCCATCACCTCCAGCACGAATATCCTAGTTGAGGTCCTGGCCATGGAGCGCACGTCATACGTGGCCTCCAGGGCGGAAATGGCGATGTACTTGGCCACCGAACCGAAGCCTGGGCAGCAGTCGGTAATGGGCAAGTCGTTATCCACCGTTTTTGGCACATGCACCGCCTGCACCGGGTAGCCCATCCTTTCGGAGAGCTGCGAGATCTTGTAGCAGGTATCGGCGGAATCGCCGCCGCCGTTGTAGAAGAAATAACCGATGTCGTGCGCCCGGAACACCTCGAGCAGGCACTCGTACTCGCGCCGGTTCTCCTCCAGCGACTTCAGCTTGTAGCGACAGGAACCGAACGCCCCGCCCGGTGTGTGGCGCAGGGCGGAGATGGCGGCGTCGGACTCCCTGGAAGTATCGATGAGATCTTCGGTGAGCGCGCCGACGATGCCGTTGCGCCCGGCATACACCTTGCCGATCTTGTCCGGGTGCCGGCGCGCGGCCTCGATGACACCACAGGCGGAGGCGTTGATCACCGCCGTCACGCCCCCGGATTGCGCGTAGAACGCGTTCTTCGCCCTAGCCATATGCCGCCGTTCCTCCATCCCTGTCTGTCGCGCGCGGCCGGCAAGGCCTTCGGCGCTTGTTATCGTGGGCTAGCTTACCGGAAAACCGCCGGGGGCGAAATATCCGGGCTGGCCCAGCCCGGGCCAGGGGCCGGCGATGAGATTTCATGCGGACGCATCGACCTGCCGCCGGCAGTCCGCCAGCACCTCGTCGGGGATCAGCTTGAGCGCCAGGTAGACCAGCGCCGGAACGATGAGGAGATCATCGACATGCCCGATCACCGGGATGAAGTCCGGGATCAGGTCGAACGGCAGCAACACGTAACCGACCGCCAGCCCCAGCAGCAGCCTCGCCGGCCAGGGCGTGCGCGGATGCCTGAGCGCCAGCCGGTAGACGACGAAATCGCGCCGGAGCCGCTGCGCCGTGTCCCGCAGCACGCCCATCTCAGGCAGCGAGATCGTGTCCGGTCAGACGCCTGAGCGCCTCGCGGTATTTCTCGGCGGTCCTGGCTACCACCTCGGGCGGCAGTTCCGGGCCCGGCGCCTGCTTGTTCCAGTCCGAAGCCTCCAGCCAGTCGCGCACGTACTGCTTGTCGAAGCTGGGTGGATTGCTGCCGGCCCGGTAGAAATCCGCCGGCCAGAAGCGTGAGGAATCCGGCGTCAGCGCCTCATCGATGAGGTGCAGGGTGCCGGCGGCATCCACGCCGAATTCGAACTTGGTATCGGCGATGATAATGCCGCGGGTGAGCGCATACTCCGCCGCTGCCCGGTACAGGGCAATGGCAGTATCGCGCACCTGCACGGCTCGCTCGACGCCGATCAGCCGCACGGTCGCATCGAAGGTGATGTTCTCGTCGTGAGCGCCCACTTCCGCCTTGGTGGAAGGAGTAAAGATCGGCTCGGGCAGCCGGGAGGCTTCCTGCAAGCCGGCCGGCAGCAGGATGCCGCATACGGTGCCGGACCGCAGGTATTCCTTCCAGCCGGAACCCGCCAGATAGCCCCGCACCACCGCCTCGACCGGTAGCGGCCGCAGTTTCTTCACCACAATGGAACGCCCGGCCAGCTGGGCCTTCTCCACCGCATCCCGCACCAGTGAAAGCGGGTCGATGCCGGTCAGGTGATTGGGCACGATGTGCCTGAGCCTGTCGAACCAGAAATTGGATACCTGCGTCAGCACCGCGCCCTTGCCGGGAATGGGCGTGGGCAGGATGACATCGAAGGCGGACAGGCGGTCGGTGGTGACGATCAGCATCCTCTCGGCGTCGATGTCGTAAATGTCGCGCACCTTGCCCCGGTTGATCAGCGGCAGGCTCTTCAGGCTGGAGTGCAACAAGGCGTCGGTCATCGTCATCATCCGCATCGAGCTTTCGTGAAAGCGCGATTATCCTACGCGGCGACTGCCGAGGAAAGTTCGGGACGTACATGGCTGCATGTTGTGCATTTTGCCTTTCGAGTTCATGGAAATATCCATAAAATCCGGTTCATCGTGCCAGACAAATACTGAAGAATACAGCCGAGAGGAATTGCTGCGGTTGATCCGTGAGCGTGACCGCAAGCCTCGTTTTGGGCTGGTGTGGGAACGTGACGAAATTGAGCACGACATCTCCTGCTCCCCGGTCACGCAGATACAACATTATCGGCAGGAATATCAGATTATTTACGAATAAGTTATTAATTTAAAAGTAGAAATATCTACAAATGACCTTCCGGGTCATGTCTCAATCCGGTACTGAAGAGCCAAAGGAAAAGCCTGGCAAGCTTGTCACTGCCGCCGGGATTGTTCCAAGAGGCCGGCGCTGCGGCGGCGGGAGTGCCCGCGGCCATGCGCCCTGGCCAACCCATCGTGTACCGCGCCGCCGCGCGAAGCCGGGATTGCCCCTTACCTGACCACGGCGGCGAGTTCGCCCTTGCGGTATTTCTCTGCCATGGCGTCGCAGGAGGTGGGTCTGATCCGGCTCGCCTGCCCCGCCGAACCGAACGCCTCGAAGCGGGCCCGGCAGATTTCCTGCATGGCCTTGGTGGAGACGGCGAGAAACTTGCGCGGGTCGAAGTCCTTGGCATTTGCCGTGTCGTAGAGATAGCGCCGCACCGCGCCGGTGGAGGCGAGCCTGAGGTCGGTGTCGATGTTGACCTTGCGCACGCCGTGCCGGATGCCCTCGACGATCTCTTCCACTGGCACGCCGTAGGTTTCGGGGATGGCGCCGCCGTGGTCATTGATGATCTTCAGCCATTCCTGCGGCACCGAGGAGGAGCCGTGCATCACCAGATGGGTGTTGGGGATGCGCGCGTGGATTTCCTTGATGCGGCCGATGGCGAGCGTCTCGCCGGTGGGCGGACGGCTGAACTTGTAGGCACCGTGCGAGGTGCCGATGGCGATGGCGAGTGCATCGACGCCGGTGGCCTTGACGAAGGCAGCCGCTTCCTCCGGGTCGGTGAGCAGCGCGGAGTGATCCAGCTTGCCTTCCGCGCCATGTCCGTCTTCCTCGCCGGCCATGCCGGTTTCCAGCGAACCCAGGCAGCCCAGCTCGCCTTCCACGGAGACGCCGACGGCGTGCGCCATCTCGACCACCTTGCGCGTCACCTCCACGTTGTATTCGTAGCCGGCCGGCGTCTTCATGTCTTCCAGCAGGGAGCCGTCCATCATCACGCTGGTAAAGCCGGAACGGATGGCCTGGATGCATACCGCCGGCGAAGCGCCGTGGTCCTGGTGCATCACCACGGGGATGTGCGGATAGGTTTCCACCGCCGCGGCCACCATGTGGCGCAGGAAGGCCTCTCCGGCATACTTGCGGGCGCCGGCCGAGCCCTGCAGGATGACCGGGCTGTCTGCCTCGTCCGCCGCGCGCATGATGGCGTGGATCTGTTCCATGTTGTTGACGTTGAAGGCGGGCAGGCCGTAGCCGTGCTCCGCCGCGTGATCGAGCAGTTGCCGCAGTGATACGAGTGCCATGATAGTCCTCCTTCCGCTCCCCGCTGGCGAGGGGGCGGAACATTGCCGGGAGACGCGCTCCCCGAAATACGGATTTTAGATGAATTGGAGCAGCCGGGGCTGATTCGTATACGATTCCGTCAGCCCGTGCGGTGCTCGCCGACCCGGACGATCTTGAGCGTATTGGTGCCGCCGGAAATCCCGATGGGTTCGCCGATGGTGAGCAGGATGAGGTCGCCGTCCTGCACCGCGCCGCGCGCTTTCAACTCGTCCTCGGCATCGTGCAGGATGCGGTCGCGGTCGCGCGTCTGCTGCTCGAAGGGGTAAGGATAGACACCGCGGAACAGGGTCAGCTTGCGGCGCGTTTCCTTCTTCGAGGCCAGCGCATAAATCGGCACCAGCATGTTGGCGCGCGACAGCCAGGCCACCGAAGTGCCGGATTCGGTCAGCGAGGCGATGGCCTTGACCTTGAGGTGCTGGGCCACATACACCGCGGCCATGGCGACGGATTCGTCGATGCGCTGAAATTCTCCGCTGGCCCGCACGGGCAGGCTCTGGCCGTCGCATTCCTTTTCTGCTTCGCGGCAGACGCGGTCCATGGCCAGCACGGCTTCCACCGGATACTTGCCGGCCGCCGATTCCGCCGACAACATCACCGCATCGGTGCCATCCAGCACGGCGTTGGCGACATCCGACACTTCGGCCCGGGTCGGAATGGGGTTGCTGACCATGGATTCCATCATCTGCGTGGCGGTGATCACCCGCCTGTTCCGGGCGCGCGCCAGGCTGATCATGCGCTTCTGCAGGCCGGGCACGGCGGCATCCCCCATTTCCGCGCCGAGGTCGCCGCGCGCCACCATGATGGCGTCGGATGCCTCGATGATTTCCTCCAGCGCCTGCACCGCCTCGGCGCGCTCGATCTTGGCGATGATGCCGGCATGGCCGCCGGCCTCGCGTACCAGCCGGCGCGCGTATTCGACATCGGTGACGCTGCGCGGAAAGGACACGGCCACGTAATCGGCATCCAGCGCCACCGCAGTGCGGATGTCCCGCTTGTCCTTGTCGGTGAGCGCTTCCGCCGACAGCCCGCCGCCCTGACGGTTGATGCCCTTGTTGTCGGACAGCGCGCCACCCACGTCGACCACGCAATGGATGGCGGAACCGCGCACCTCCTCCACCGTCATCACGATGCGGCCGTCGTCCAGCAGCAGCACCACGCCCGGCGCCACCTCGCGCGGCAGGTTCTCGTAGTCGAGCCCGACGCGCTGCCGGTCGCCCAGCCTGCACGCGGCATCGAGGATGAAGCGGTCTCCCGCGGCCAGCTCGATTCTGCCGCCGGCGAACTTGCCGATGCGAATCTTCGGCCCCTGCAGGTCGCACAGCACGCCGATGGGGCGGCGGTGGCGCGCGGCGATCTCGCGCACCAGTCTGGCCGTGGCGACGTGCTCCTCCGCCGTGCCGTGCGAAAAGTTGAGCCGCACCAGGTCCACCCCGGCCTGCGCCATGCGCTCGAGCACGGCCTCGCTGCGCGAGGCCGGCCCCAGGGTGGCAACGATCTTGGTCTTGCGTCTGTTCATTGGCGTTCCGGAAACTTTGCAGCACCCGCGGCAGCGAACTTTTCGCCGCCGACGCGCTCAGCCGCGGGCGCGCTGTTCGAGGATTTCCACCGCCGGCAGCTTCTTGCCTTCCAGGAATTCCAGGAAGGCACCGCCTGCGGTGGAGATATACGAGACCTTGTCGTAGATGTCGTACTTCTGGATGGCGGCGATGGTATCGCCGCCGCCCGCCAGGGTGAAAGCCGGAGTCGAGGCGATGGCCTGGGCGATTTTCTTGGTGCCCTCGCTGAACTGATCGAACTCGAACACGCCAACCGGGCCGTTCCACACCACGGTGGATGCCTCCATGATGATGTCGGCCAGCGTCTGCGCGCTCTTCGGTCCGATATCGAAAATCATGTCGTCATCGGCGACGGCGCCGGCCTCCTTGAGCACCGCCGGCTCGGCCGGATCGAACTTTTTGCCGCACAGCACATCGACGGGGATGGGCACCGCTGCGCCGCGCGCCGCCATCTTGTCCATCAGCGCGCGGGCAGTCGGCACCAGCTCGTCCTCGCACAGTGACTTGCCGATGTTGTGGCCGGCCGCCTTGAGGAAGGTGTTGGCGATGCCGCCGCCCACCACCAGTTGGTCGACCTTTTCCGCCAGCGACTCCAGCACGGTGAGTTTGGTCGACACCTTGCTGCCGCCGACGATGGCCACCATGGGCCGCGCCGGGGCGAGCAGCGCCTTGCCCAGCGCGGCCAGCTCTTCTTCCAGCAGGATGCCGGCACACGCCACCGGAGCGTACCTGGCGATGCCGTGGGTGCTGGCCTGGGCACGGTGCGCAGTGCCGAAGGCGTCCATGACGAATACGTCGCACAGCCTGGCATACTGCCGCGCGGTCTCATCCAGGTTCTTGTTCTCACCGACGTTGAAACGGCAGTTCTCCAGCAGCACCACCTCGCCCTCGGCCACCTCGAAGCCGCCGTCCACCCAGTCGCGGATCACGCGCACCGGGCGACCCAGCTTGGCGGAGAGCACCTCGGCCACCGGCTTGAGCGAGTTTTCCTCGGAATAGACCCCTTCCTCCGGACGCCCCAGGTGCGAAGTCACCATGACGCGCCCCCCCGCCTGCATGGCATGCACGATGGTGGGCAGGGAGGCGGTGATGCGGGCGTCGCTGGCGACCCTGCCGTCCTTGATCGGCACGTTGAGGTCGGAGCGGATGAAGACACGCTTGCCCTTGAGGTCCAGGTCGGTCATTTTGATCACGGACATGTTGTTCTCCACCATGTGGGGTTGCGAGCGAAGGCGCAGCCGCCGGCTAGGCGATGTGCCGCACCAGGCGCATCATGTTGCAGGTGTAGCCGTACTCGTTGTCGTACCAGGCCACCACCTTGACGAAGGTGGGGTCGAGCATGATGCCGGCATCGGCGTCGAACACCGCGGGGCAGGTTTCGCCGCGGAAATCGGTGGAGACCACCTTGTCCTCGGTGTAGCCGAGCACGCCATTGAGCGGCCCCTCGGCGGCGGCCTGCATCGCTTGACAGATGTCCTCGTAAGTGGTTTCGGTGGCCAGTTCGCAGGTGAGGTCGACCACCGACACATCCGCAACGGGTACGCGGAACGCCATGCCGGTCAGTTTCTTGTTGAGCGATGGAATCACCTTACCCACCGCCTTGGCGGCACCGGTGGAAGACGGGATGATGTTCTCCAGAATACCGCGTCCGCCGCGCCAGTCCTTGTTGGAGGGGCCATCCACGGTCTTCTGCGTGGCGGTGACGGCATGCACCGTGGTCATCAGGCCGCGCTTGATGCCGAAGGCATCGTGCAGCACCTTGACCACCGGGGCGAGGCCGTTGGTAGTGCAGGAGGCGGCGGAGACGATGGCCTCGCCGCCGTAGGCTTCATGGTTGACGCCGTACACGTACATCGGCGTGTCGTCCTTGGCGGGCGCCGACTGCACCACCTTTCGGGCGCCGGCGTCGATGTGCTTCTGGCAGGTTTCCCGGGTGAGGAAGAAGCCGGTGCATTCGAGCACGACGTCCGCGCCGACTTCGCCCCACTTGAGGCTGGCGGGGTCTTTTTCCGCGGTCAGGCGTATGCTCCTGCCGTTCACGATCAGGTTGCTGCCGCTCACCGTGACTTCACCCTGGAAACGCCCGTGCACGGAATCGTGCTTCAGCATGTAGGCCAGATAATCCGGTTCCAGCAGGTCGTTGATCGCCACGACCTCGATGTCCGGAAAATCCTTCGCCGCGGCACGCAGCGCCATGCGGCCGATGCGGCCGAACCCATTGATCCCCACTCTGACAGCCATCACTACGCCCTCATCACTCGAAAAAACAAGGGGGCCAAGTTTGTTTCCGGCCCCCTCCTCAAATGTACTGCATCGGTTTACATCGCGGGTTTCGCGGTGCCCATCACGCCCGCTGCGCTCGCGGCGGCCAGCGCCGGCGTGTGGCAACATGCATCACAGGATGCTCTTGACCGTGTTGACGACGTTCTCGACGGTGAAGCCGAAGTGCTTGAACAGCGCGCCGCCCGGCGCGGATTCGCCGAAGGTGTCGATGCCGACCACGGCGCCTTCCAGGCCGACGTATTTGCGCCAGAAGTCGGGGTGCGCGGCTTCCACCGCCACGCGCCTGACGCCCGGGGTGAGCACGCTGTCCTTGTAGGCCTGATCCTGGCGGTCGAACACGTTGGTGGATGGCATGGAAACCACGCGCACCTTCCTGCCTTCGCCGGCCAGCACATCCCTGGCCTTGATTGCCAGATCCAGCTCGGAACCGTTGGCGATGATGATGACGTCGGCCTTGCCGTCGCAATCGGAGAGCACGTAGCCGCCGCGGCGGATCAGCCCGAGATGGGCGTCATCGTGCTTGATGCCAGGCACGTTCTGGCGCGACAGCACCAAGCTGGTGGGGCCCTCCTTGCGCTCCACCGCGGCCACCCAGGCCGCCGCGGTTTCGGCGGCATCGGCCGGCCGCCACACGTCCATGCGCGGGATGTAGCGCAGGCCGGCACTGTTTTCGACCGGCTGGTGGGTGGGACCGTCTTCGCCTTGGCCGATGGAATCGTGGGTGAGCACGAAGATCACCCGCTGATGCATGAGCGCGGACATGCGCATGCCGTTCTTCATGTAGTCGGAGAACATGTGGAAGGTGCCGCCGAACGGCAGGATGCCGCCATGCAGCGCCATGCCGTTCATGATGCCGGCCATGCCGAACTCGCGCACGCCATAGGAGATGTAATTGCCGGGCTTCCTGCCGTGCACGTGATGCGCGCCGGTCCAGCTGGTCAGGTTGGAGCCGGTCAGGTCGGCAGAGCCGCCGACGAATTCCGGCAGAACCGGCGCCAGGGCGTTGATGGCGTTCTGCGAAGCCTTGCGGGTGGCGACGGTTTCGGCCTTCTCGTTGGTGGCCTTGATGAAGGCCTCGGTGACTTCCTTCCAGTTGGCCGGCAGATCCCCCGCCATGCGGCGCTTGAATTCGGCGGCCAGCTCCGGGTATTCCCTGGCGTATTCGGCGAACTTGTTGTTCCACAGGGTTTCCAGGCCCTCGCCCTTGGTGCGGGCATCCCAGCCTTCGTAGATGTCCTTGGGGACAACGAAGGGATCGTGGTTCCAGCCCATGAAGGCGCGGGAGGCGGCCACCTCGGCCTCGCCCAGCGCGGCGCCGTGACAGTCGTGGCTGCCGCACTTGTTGGGGGAGCCCCAGCCGATGATGGTCTTGCAGCAGATCAGGGAGGGCCTGTCGGTCACCTTCTTGGCCAGCTCAATGGCGGCATTGACGGAGACCGGGTCGTGGCCGTCGATGTTGGGGATGACGTGCCAGCCGTAGGCTTCGAAGCGCTTGGCGGTGTCGTCGGTGTACCAGCCCTCGATGTGGCCGTCGATGGAAATGCCGTTGTCGTCCCAGAAGGCGATCAGCTTGCCCAGGCCCCAGGTGCCGGCCAGCGCGCAGGCCTCGTGGGAGACGCCTTCCATCATGCAGCCGTCGCCGAGGAAGCAGTAGATGTGATGGTTGACGATTTCATGACCGGGCTTGTTGAACTGCTCGGCCAGCAGCTTTTCCGCCATGGCCATGCCGACCGCGTTGGCGATGCCCTGGCCCAGCGGGCCGGTAGTGGTCTCGACCCCCGGCGCGTAGCCGTATTCGGGGTGGCCGGCACACTTGGAATGCAATTGGCGGAAGGTCTTGATCTCGTCCATCGGCAGGTCGTAGCCGGTCAGGTGCAGCAGCGCGTAGATCAACATGGAACCGTGGCCGTTGGACAGCACGAAGCGGTCGCGGTCGGCCCATTTCGGGTTGGCCGGATTATGGCGCAGGTGGTGATTCCACAGCACTTCGGCGATGTCCGCCATGCCCATCGGAGCGCCGGGGTGGCCGGAATTGGCTTTCTGCACGGCATCCATGGCCAGGGCGCGGATGGCGTTTGCGAGTTCTTTACGGGTTGCCATATTCGTTCCTAATGTTAAACAAAGAGAAAAGCCGAGCCCAGGATGGTCACGGACTCCCGCCGGCATTCATGTCTTTCGGGAATCCCCTTGCAGGCTGTTGGTGTTGCATTGTGCGAATCGCCGCGCTGTTCGGGGAAAGTGACCCAATTATTGCCCAGTTACATTTTTTGGGCAATAGCCGTCCCCTGCGGAGCATCCCCTGGCGCGGCAATCGCCTCAGGCTTCCTGCCGCCACTTGATCGAGCAGCCGACAGAGGGAATCTGCTCGGACGGCCCACGCCCGGTTTCGGCCACCTGCTTCATGGCATGGAACAGATCGCGCGTGCTTTCCGGCGCGGCTTCCTTGCGCGATGCGTCGAAGCGGCCGCGGTACTGCAATTCCAGATCGGCATTGAAGCCGAAGAAATCCGGCGTGCACACCGCGCCATAAGCCTTGGCGACCCCCTGGGTGGCGTCGAGGACGTAAGGGAAGGGAAAGGCGAATTCCCTGGCTACTGCCTGCATGTTCTCGTAACGGTCCTCGGGATAATCGCCGGGATCGTTGGACATGATGGCGATGGCGCTCACGCCCAGTGCCTTGAGCTCCCCGACATCGCGCACCAGGCGTGGGCGGATCGCCTTCACGTAAGGGCAATGGTTGCAGATGAACATCACCAGGGTGCCCCTGGGGCCGCGCACGTCGGCGAGACCGTAGTACTTGCCGTCCACGCCCAGCAGGCGGAAATCCGGCGCCTTCCAGCCAAAGTCGCAGACAGGGGGTTGCAGGCTTACCATGGCCGCACTCCTCACATACAATGTCCGAAGGTTTTGATTCTACCATCCCACCCGCGCACACGACCATGGCCGCTCCACGCCTGTATTGCCCGATGAAGCTCGCGCCCGGCTCCGTGTTGGCACTGCCGGCCGCCGCCGCCCACCACGCCGCGCGCGTGCTGCGCATGCAGGCGGGCGACGACCTCATCCTGTTCAACGGCGACGGCCAGGATTATCTCGCGCAAATCCAGCGCATCGTCAGGGAAGAGGTCATCGCCAAGGTGCGCGCATCGAGCACGGTCGGGCGTGAATCGGGCCTGCGCGTCACCTTGGCGCAGGCCATCTCCGCGGGTGACCGCATGGATTTCACCCTGCAGAAAGCGGTGGAACTGGGGGTGGACGCCATCCAGCCGCTCGCCGCCGAGCGCAGTGTGGTCAGATTGTCCGGCGAGCGCATCGAAAAGCGCCGCGCACATTGGCAGTACGTGGTCATTTCCGCCTGCGAGCAGAGCGGTCGCGCCATGGTGCCGCAGGTCGCCGCACCGCTGCCGCTGCCCGCGTGGCTGGCGGCGCCGCAGGATTACGCGCTGAAGCTCATGCTCTCCCCCGCTGCCGAACGAACCCTGCACGACCTGCCGGTGCCGGCCGGCCCGCTGGCGCTGCTCGTCGGCTGCGAGGGCGGATTCGCGCCACAGGAAACCGCCGCAGCCATCCGCGCCGGCTATCTGCCGGTGCGCCTCGGCGCGCGCGTGCTGCGCACCGAAACTGCCGCGCTGGCGGCACTGGCCGCCATGCAGACACTGTGGGGCGATTTCTGAGGTTCGGCCGCCCTACTCCAGGTCTATCGTGCCATCGAAGCTGACCTCCAGACCGATGCCGGCGATGCTCAGTCGCATGGTCACGGGCAGCGATTCGTTACCCGCGAGCCGCCCGCCCTCGCATGCCTTCGCCACCGCCTGCTCGATCTCGTGCTGCGACTTCACGCCCACCATTTTCAGGAACTTGCGGATGCTCATGTTGAAAGTTTCGTCGTTCATGATGATCTCCTCCTCCATCGCCACTCGGGCTGTGTCGAACAGCGTACTCCCAATGCCGGCGATGGAAAAGCACCTCACAGCCGCGCACCCCGCCACCATGAATTATTGCAATTAACGCATAAAATACTAAAATAGTGCCTATAAAGCATATTCTATGTCCATGTCGATAGGCACCGCCATCCGCAAACGCCGCAAGGCGCTCGGACTCACCCTGCAGGAACTCGCCGCCCGCATCGACGCGGACAGCGGCAATCTGTCGCGCATCGAGCGCGGCGGCCAGGGGTTGTCCGAAGCCATGCTGCGGCGCCTGTGTGCGGCGCTGGATTGCACGCCGGCATACCTGTATTCCCAGACCGAGGCGGCTGCCGCGCAGCCCGCCCACGGCGTGACGCTGGCCCAGCCGCAGGAGTTCGTGCGCTGGTTCCGCTCGGTGGCACCCTACATCCACGCCTTCGGCGGGCGCACCTTCGTCATCGCCTTTGGCGGCGAGGTGGTGGAGGATGGCCAGTTCGTGGCGCTGGCACACGACCTCAACCTGCTCGCCAGCCTGGAGGTGCGCTTGGTGCTGGTGCACGGCGCGCGACCGCAGATCGAATCGCGCTTGCAGCGGGCCAGGATAGGATCGCACTATGTCGGCGGCCTGCGCGTCACCGACCGCGCCACCCTGGAGGCGGTGAAGGAGGCCAACGGCGCAGTGCGCGTGGAAATCGAGGCGCTGCTGTCCATGGGGCTGGTGAATTCGCCCATGGCCGGCTCCGACATCCGTGTCGCCAGCGGCAATTTCGTCACCGCGCGGCCACTGGGAGTCATGGAGGGCGTGGACCTGCAGCACACCGGAGAAGTGCGCAAAATCGATGCCGTCGGCATCAGGAAGCGCCTGGATGACGGCGAACTGGTGTTGCTGTCGCCGCTCGGCTATTCGCCCACCGGCGAAGCATTCAACCTGACTCTGGAAGACGTGGCCACCAGCGCCGCCATCGCACTGGACGCCGACAAGCTGATCTTCCTCATGGACGCAGTCGGCGTGCGCAACGTGCGCGGCGAACTGCTGCGCGAGATGACGGCAGAGAAGGCGCGCAAGCTGCTGCGCCACACCCGGCACGAGGGCGCCATCCATTTCACCGAGGACGAGCGCTACTACCTGCCCGCGGCGATCCGCGCCTGCGACGAAGGCGTGGCGCGCACGCACCTGATCTGCCGCCACACCGACGGCGCCATCCTGCAGGAGCTGTTCACCCACGACGGCATCGGCACCATGATCACCGAAGCACCCCTGGAAGCGCTGCGCCCGGCCGACATCAACGATGTCGGCGGCCTGCTGCAGCTCATCGAGCCACTAGAAGCGGAGGGCATCCTGGTGCGGCGCGGGCGCGAACGGCTGGAGATGGAGATCGACCATTTCTTCGTCATGGAGCACGACGGCATCATCATCGGCTGCGCCGCGCTCTACCCCTTCCCCGACGACAGCAAGGCAGAGCTCGCTTGCATGGCGGTCAACCCGGCGTTCCGCGGCGGCGGGCGCGGCGACCGCATGCTGCGCTACTGCGAAGAGCAAGCCAGGGCGCGCGGCATCCACACCCTGTTCGTGCTCACCACCCGCACCGCACACTGGTTCATCGAGCGCGGCTTCGTCGAAGGCAGCGTGGAGGCCCTGCCCAGAGAGCGCCAGCAGTTGTATAACTATCAGCGCCGCTCCAAGGTGTTCATCAAGCAGCTCGACTGAGCCGCCGGTGTCCGGGCGCGGAAAAAATCGCGCCGCCGCCTTGAAATGGCGGGCATGCTGCCCCATCTTGCAAGAACCTCCCAGCGGAACGCCTTCCATGGAACAATTCCACGGCACCACCATCCTCTCCGTCCGCCGCGGCGCTCACGTCGCCATGGGCGGCGATGGCCAGGTCACGCTCGGCGACATCGTGATCAAGGCCAGCGCGCGCAAGGTGCGGCGCATCTACCATGGCAACATCCTGGCTGGCTTCGCCGGCGGCACGGCGGATGCCTTCACCTTGTTCGAGCGCTTCGAGGCCAAACTGGAAAAGCACCAGGGTCATCTGCTGCGCTCCGCGGTGGAACTGGCCAAGGACTGGCGCACCGATCGCATGTTGCGCCGGCTGGAAGCCATGCTCGCCGTGGCGGACCGGGAATCCTCGCTCATCATCACCGGCAACGGCGACGTGCTGGAACCGGAACACGGCCTGCTTGCCATCGGCAGCGGCGGTGCCTATGCGCAGAGCGCAGCACGCGCCCTGCTCGACCACACCGAGCTGCCGCCGGCGGAAGTGGTCAGGCGCTCGCTCGCGATCGCCGCCGACCTGTGCATCTACACCAACCAGAACCACATCATCGAAACCCTCGAACAGCCGCCATCATGAGCCACATGACCCCGCAGGAAATCGTCCACGAGCTGGACAAGCACGTCGTCGGCCAGGCCGCCGCCAAGCGCGCCGTCGCCATCGCCCTGCGAAACCGCTGGCGGCGTGCCCAGGTCGCCGAACCCATGCGTCAGGAGATCAAGCCCAAGAACATCCTGATGATCGGCCCCACCGGCATCGGCAAGACCGAGATCGCGCGGCGTCTGGCCCGGCTGGCCAACGCGCCCTTCATCAAGGTGGAGGCGACCAAGTTCACCGAAGTCGGCTACGTGGGCAAGGATGTCGACTCCATCATCCGCGACCTCGCCGAACTGGCTGTCAAGCAGACCCGCGAGCAGGCGCTCGCCAAGGTGCGCCATCGCGCCCAGGATGCCGCCGAGGATCGCGTACTGGACGCCCTGCTGCCCCCGGCGCGCGGCTTCGATGCGGCATCGCCAGGCCCCGAGACGGACACGCGCCAGAAATTCCGCAAGATGCTGCGTGAGGGCAAGCTGGACGACAAGGAAATCGACGTTGAGGTGACCGCGCCCGCCGCGCAGATGGAGATTTTCGCCCCGCCCGGCATGGAGGAGCTCACCAGCCAGATCCAGAGCGCCTTCCAGGGCCTGGGGATGGGTCGGCGCAAGCTGCGCAAGCTCAAGATCCGCGAGGCGCTGCAACTGCTCACCGACGAGGAGGCCGCGAAACTCGTCAACGAGGACGAGATCAAGCAGCGCGCAGTGCAGAGCGTCGAGCAGAACGGCATCGTGTTCCTCGACGAGATCGACAAAATCACCAGCCGTTCCGAAACCGGTGCCGATGTGTCACGCCAGGGCGTGCAGCGCGACCTGCTGCCGCTGGTGGAAGGCACCACCGTCGCCACCAAGTACGGCATGATCAGGACCGACCACATCCTGTTCATCGCCAGCGGCGCCTTCCATCTCGCCAAGCCGTCCGACCTCATCCCGGAACTGCAGGGACGCCTGCCGATCCGGGTGGAGCTCGATCCACTGTCGGTGGAGGACTTCCAGCGCATCCTCACCGGCACCGATGCCTGTCTCACCCGCCAGTACCAGGCGCTGCTGGACACCGAGCAAGTCGACCTGCGGTTCACCGAGGATGCGGTACGACGCATGGCGGAAATCGCCTGGCAGGTCAACGAGCGCACCGAAAACATCGGCGCACGCCGTCTGCACACGGTGATGGAAAAGCTGCTGGAGGAGGTCTCCTTCGATGCCGACCGCCACGCTGGCCGACCCTTCGTCATCGATGCTGCCTATGTCGACGGCAGACTGCAGGAGCTGGCGCAGGACGAGGACCTGGCGCGCTACGTGCTGTAATCAGGATAAACAGATACTTCTATCTTTTTATGAAAGATTGCTCTACAATGTCTCCTGGTTTTCTTCATCTCCCCCCCTGTGCGGCCGCAAGGCCGTTTTTTTTGCCCCGACGCCAGCGATACCCTCTTGAAAACATGTGTATTGGCCCCCATAGTTGATACTGACAGCCGCAAGGCTGAAGCTCCCTTTATCGACAATTTCAGGAAAGGAGTACACAAATGACCAACCTCACCCGTTTCGATCCGTTCCAGATCAGCGCCCTCGACCCCTTCGAGGACGTCTTCAAGGGCTTCTTCCGTCCGGTACGCTGGGAAGGCCAGCCGCAGATGATCAAGATGGACGTCAAGGAAGACGACAAGGCCTATACCGTGCATGCCGAAATCCCCGGCGTAAGCAAGGAGGACATCCATGTCACCATCGACGGCAACCAGGTCTCGATCAGCGCCGAAGCCAGGCAGGAAAAGGAAGTGAAGGAAGGCGAAAAGCTGCTGCGCGCAGAGCGCCACTACGGCAAGATCGCCCGCAGCTTCGCGCTGGAAAACGAAATCGACGAGACCAGCGCCCAGGCGAGCTACAAGGATGGCGTGCTGGAACTGACGCTACCCAAGAAGACCGTCACCTCCGCCCGCAAGCTGGCCATCCGGTAATCTTTCGTCTTCAGGACATCTCCCCGACTGGAGCGGCCGCAGGGCCGCTTTTTTTCGGGCAGCGGGCGTCGCACCAACGGCACGGGCGCGCGGTGCGCGCACGTAGCATGTACCCGATTCTGCGTTAAAATCACCCAACCCAACCGCCTGCACAGGAAAGTAAATGCTCACCAAGACCACCGCCGCGCAGAAGGCGCAAACCTTGGCCGAAGCGCTGCCTTACATCCAGCGCTTCTTCGACAAGACCATCGTCATCAAGTACGGCGGCAACGCCATGACCGACCCCAGGTTGCAGGACTGCTTCGCGCGTGACGTGGTGCTGCTCAAGCTGGTCGGCATGAATCCGGTGGTGGTGCACGGTGGCGGGCCGCAGATCAACGAACTGCTGGACAGGCTGGGCAAGAAGGGCACCTTCATCCAGGGCATGCGCGTCACCGACGCCGAGACCATGGACGTGGTGGAAATGGTACTGGGCGGCGCGGTCAACAAGGATATCGTCAACCTGATCAACCGCCACGGCGGCAAGGCGGTGGGCCTGACCGGCCAGGACGGCAACTTCATCCGCGCCAAGAAGCTGCTGATGGAAAACAAGGACGCGCCGGGCGAATACATCGATATCGGTATGGTCGGCGACATCACTTCGATCGACCCCAGCATCATCGAATTCCTCGACAGCGGCGACTTCATCCCGGTGATCGCCCCCATCGGCGTGGGGCCGGAAGGCGAGACCTACAACATCAACGCCGACGTGGTGGCGGGCAAGCTGGCGGAAATCCTCGCTGCGGAAAAGCTCATCCTGCTCACCAACACCCCCGGCGTGCTGGACAAGCAGGACAACCTGCTCACCGGCCTCACCCCGCGCCAGATCGACGGGATGGTGGCCGACGGCACCCTGTCCGGCGGCATGCTGCCCAAGATCAGCTCGGCGCTGGATGCGGCGCGCAGCGGCGTCAAATCGGTGCATATCATCGACGGCCGGGTCGAGCACGCGCTGCTGCTGGAAGTGCTCACCGACGAAGGCGTGGGCACGCTGATCAAGGCCAAGTGAGTTGGACCGCATCTGGATCTTCGACCTCGACGACACCCTGCACGATGCCAGCGCCCATGTCTTCCCGCACATCGATCGCGCCATGACCGAATACGTGATGACACAGTTGCGGGTGGACCGGGCGACGGCGGACCGTCTGCGTCTCCATTACTGGCAGTGCTACGGCGCCACCCTGCGCGGCCTGATGCGGCACCACGGCATCCGCCCGCGCCATTTTCTGCACGAAACCCATGATTTTCTCGACCTGCGGAATCTGGTGCGCGGCTCCCCGGGGCTTGCCGCCATGCTGCGGCGCCTGCCTGGGCGCAAGGTGGTGTTCACCAACTCGCCGCTGGGCTATGCGCTCGGGGTGCTGGACGCGCTCGGGGTCGGCCACTGCTTCGAACGGGTGTTCGGCATCGAATCCACCGGGTTCCGCCCAAAACCGCAGCGCGCCGCCTTCCTGCGCATGCTGCGCGACCTGCGCGCGCCGGCCGGCCACTGCGTGATGGTCGAGGACAACCCGGCGGCGCTACGCACCGCCAGGCGCCTCGGCATGAAAACCGTGCTGGTCTCGGCCCAGGCCCGCCGCCCGGTCTATGTAGACGCCTGCCTGAAGTCCGTGACCGCCCTCCCCAGAATTTCCGCCACCTTGTGAGGAACACCATGGCAACCAAACCCGGCGAACGCAAGCAACAGATCCTGGAAACCCTGGCCAAGATGCTGGAGTCCCCCCGGCGCGAGAAAATCACCACCGCCGCCCTGGCGGCGCGCCTGGAAGTCTCCGAAGCCGCGCTCTACCGTCATTTCGCCGGCAAGGCGCAGATGTTCGAGGGGCTGATCGAATTCATCGAGCAGAGCCTGTTCGGCCTCATCAACAAGATCACCGGCGAGGAACAGGACGGGCTAAAACAGGTGCGACGCATCCTCACCATCCTGCTGCTGTTCGCGGAAAAGAATCCCGGCATGACCCGCGTGCTCATCGGTGATGCCCTGGTCAACGAGGATACGCGGCTGCAAGCGCGCATCAATCAGTTGTTCGACCGCGTGGAATCCACCCTCAAGCAGTCCCTGCGCATCGCAGAAACCCAGACCGGCCGCAAACTCAATCCGGAAGCGCAGGCCAACCTGCTGCTTTGCTTCGTCATCGGCCGCTGGCACCAGTTCGCCAGGAGCGGCTTCAAGCGCAAGCCCATGGAGTTCGTGCAGGAGCAGCTCACCCTGCTATACGGGCTTGAGGAATAACATAGCGGGCTTCAGAGCAGCCCGCGCTCGGCGAACGACAAGGCCGCGTTGCCGGCCACCACGAAGTGGTCCAGCACCCGCACCTCCACCAGCGCCAGCGCTTCCTTCAGCGCCCGGGTCAGTAACTCGTCCGCCCGGCTCGGCTCGGCCACGCCGGAAGGATGGTTGTGGGCAAGGATGACCGCCGCGGCATTATGGTGCAGCGCGCGCCTCACCACCTCACGCGGGTGCACCGAGGTCTGCGTCAGCGTGCCGGCGAACAGTTCCTCGACCGCCAGCACGCGGTTCTGCGCATCCAGATAGAGCACCAGGAACACTTCGCGCGTGAGTCCGCCCAGCCTGAGCCGCAGATAATCACGCACCGCCTGCGGTGAAGTCAGCGCGTCGCGCTCGCGCATCTCCTCCCGCAGGGCGCGCCGGCTCATCTCGAAAATCGCCTGCAACTGGGCGAACTTGCTGTCGCCCATGCCGCTCACAGCGGTGAGCGCCGCGCGGCTGGCACCGAAAATACCGTTGAGGCTGCCGAACTCGGTGAGCAGATCGCGCGCCAGGTCCACCGCGCTCTTGCCTGTCACGCCCACGCGCAGGAAGATCGCCAGCAGCTCGGCATCGGACAGGGCCTGCGCACCCTGTGCCAGCAACTTCTCGCGCGGCCGCGCGCCTTCCGGCCAATCGGTAATCGCCACGTTCCTGCCTTTCGTATAGAATCGAGCCAGTTCATCCGGTCGTGCGATTATGACGCAATACCCGTTCAAACGCCTGCTACTCGGCATTACCGGTGGCATCGCGGCCTACAAGGCGGCGGAGCTTACCCGGCTGCTGGTCAGGCAGGGCGTCGAGGTGCAGGTGGTGATGACGCAGGCCGCCTGCCACTTCATCACACCGGTCACGCTGCAGGCACTCTCGGGCAAGCCGGTGTTCACCGACCTGTGGGACGACCGCATCGACAACGGCATGGCGCACATCGAGTTCTCGCGCGATGCCGACGCCATTCTCATCGCCCCGGCCAGCGCCGACTTCCTGGCCAAGCTGGCAAGCGGTACGGCCGACGACCTGCTCTCTAGCATCTGCCTCGCGCGCAGTTGCCCGTTGCTGGTGGCGCCGGCGATGAACGTGCAGATGTGGCAGAACCCGGCCACCCGGCGCAACGTCACGCAACTGCAGCAGGACGGCGTACACATCCTCGGCCCCGACAGCGGCGATCAGGCCTGTGGCGACAGCGGCCCCGGGCGCATGCTGGAACCGGGGCGCCTCCTGGAGGAAGCGGAGGCCAGCCAGCAGCCCAGGCTGTTCGCCGGCAGAAAGCTATTGCTCACCGCCGGCCCCACCTTCGAGGCCATCGACGCGGTGCGCGGCATCACCAACCTGTCCTCCGGCAAGATGGGCTACGCCATCGCCCGCGCCGCCCGGGAAATGGGCGCGGACGTCACCCTGGTGAGCGGCCAGACCTGCCTGCCGCCGCCCCACGGGGTCAGGCTCGTCCGCACCGTGAGCACGCAGCAGATGCTGAACGCGGTGATGGACAACCTCGCCGGCCAGGACATCTTCATCGGCGTGGCTGCGGTGGCCGACTACTACGTGCTCAACCCCAGCGAGCAGAAGATCAAGAAGGATGCGCACATCCTGACCCTGGAACTGGCGCCCAATCCGGACATCCTCGCCAACGTGGTCAACCTGCCCGAGCCGCCGTTCTGTGTCGGCTTCGCCGCGGAAAGCGAAAACCTGCTGGAATACGCCGAGATGAAACGACGCCGCAAGAACCTGCCGCTGCTCGCCGCCAATCTGATCCAGGATGCCTTCGGCACCGACGAGAGCGAACTGGTATTGCTCGACGACAACGGCCAGCACCCCCTGCCGCGCGCACCCAAGCTGGAACTCGCTCGCCAACTGCTGCGCCATATCGCCGCCATGCTGGACGCGGAAGCCACCTCTCCCGGAACCACCCGATGACGCTCAAGGTCGATCTCAAAGTGCTGGACCCGCGCCTGCGCCACTGCATGCCGGCCTATGCCACCCCCGGTTCCGCCGGCCTGGACCTGCGCGCCTGCATCGAGCACGTACTCACCCTGCATCCCGGCGAAACCGAGATGATTCCCACCGGCATGGCCATCCACATCGCCGATCCCGGCTACGCCGCCCTCGTCCTGCCGCGCTCCGGGCTGGGCCACAAGCACGGCATCGTGCTCGGCAACCTGGTGGGGTTGATCGATTCCGACTACCAGGGGCAAGTGTTCGTCTCCTGCTGGAACCGCAGCCGCGCCCCGTTCCTGCTCAACCCGCTGGAACGCATCGCCCAACTGGTCATCGTGCCGGTGCAGCATGCAGCGTTCAACATCGTCGAGGAATTCGCGGCAAGCGAGCGCGCCGCGGGCGGCTTCGGCAGCACCGGCAAACACTGATCCCGGCTTGTCCATTAGAACCTATTTCAGCAGGCTGGCAAGCCGCAGCCAGATGGGGTGCGGCCGGAACGCAGCGACGGGACGGCGCACGCAAATACGGCGAGGATCGAGTGCCGCGCAAGCCCGGGTGGGCACAAGCATAGCGCTCAATGAAATGGGTTCTTAGACCGGCCCATGCCCTCGGCGAGGTGTTCAGCCTCGCCTGCGACCGTCGCGCGCAACCTGCCTCGATCACGGGCCACGCGCCTTTCCGCGTCCTCATGGATCATCCGGGATGATTTCACTTGAAGGTTTCTCACCTTTCGTGATATAAAAGCGATTTTTCGAAATTCGGAGACATCCATGGCACGCGTCTGTCAGGTAACCGGCAAAAAGCCGATGGTCGGGAACAATGTTTCCCACGCCAACAACAAGACCAAGCGCCGCTTCCTGCCCAACCTGCAAAACCGCAGGTTCTGGGTCGAGAGCGAGAACCGCTGGGTGAGCCTGCGCATCACCAATGCCGCCCTGCGCACCATCGACAAGAACGGCATCGACGCCGTCCTGGCCGAACTGCGCGCCAATGGCGAAAAGATCTGAGGAGCCTCCATCATGCGTGAGAAAATCAAGCTGGAATCTTCCGCCGGCACCGGCCACTTCTACACCACCACCAAGAACAAAAAGACCATGCCGGAAAAAATGGAAATCCGGAAGTTCGATCCGGTCGCACGCAAGCACGTGCTGTACAAGGAAACCAAGCTGAAGTAATCCGGCCTGACGCCGTAAAAAAGCCCGCATCGGCGGGCTTTTTTGTCGCCTATTGCGGCGGGCGGAGCGGGCCAGGCGCCGCACCGAGCACGCGCACCTCGCGTTGCGGGAAGGGGATGGAGATGCCGTGCTGGCGGAACAGCCGCCACATCTCCAGGTAAATGGCCGATTTCAGGATGGTGCTGCCGCCTTCCGGATCGCTGATCCAGACCGACAGTCGCAGGTTGATGCCGTTCTCGCCGAAACCCAGCACGGCAGCATCCGGCGGCGGGTCGCCCAGCACCCGCGGCTGCGCAGCGGCGGCCTGGCACATCAGCGCCATGGCCTCTTCCAGCGGACTGTCGTAGCTGATCTGCACGGTCAGCAGCACGCGCGTCTTGCGTTCGGAGTAGGTGTGGTTGATGTAGGAGGTGGCAATCAACGTCTCGTTGGGGATCACCACCTCGGTGCCATCCAGTTTCTTCAGCACCAGGTAGCGCGACTGGATCTGGCTGACAACGCCATAATCCTGCCCCACGGTGATGACGTCACCAATGTGCAGGGAGTCGTCCAGCAGCAGGATGAAGCCGCTCACGTAATTGCTGGCGATTTTCTGCAGGCCGAAACCCAACCCCACGCCCAGCGCCCCGCCGAACACCGACAGCAGGGTGATGTCGAAGCCCACTGCGGAGAGGGCGGCCAGCACCCCCACCAGGGTGAGCAGGATGCGCACCAGCTTGCTGCCCACCACGCGCAGGTTCATTTCCAGCTTTTCCGCCCGCATCAGCCGGTTTTCCAGCAGGCGGCTGACCCACAGCGCCGCGACGAGGGTGAGCGCCACCGTCACCATGGCCTGCAATACCAGCAGCACGCTGATGCGGGTTTGGCCGATACTGAAGCTCATGCCATCCAGCGTCTGTGCGAACTGCGGCAGCACGCCGAGCAGATGCAGCGCCAGCACCAGCCAGATCACGGCGGCAATGGCGTTCTCGGTGGTCTTGAGCCAGGCGCTGGGCGCGAAGATGTAGCGCAGGGTGTAGACGGCCAGGCGCACGCCGGCCATGGCCAGCAACAGAGTGGTTGCCAGCGCCAGCCAGCCGGTGGGCATCTGCCAGTGGCGCAGCAGCACGGCGCCCAGCTGGACGAACGCCAGGGAACCCAGCGGGAACAGTACCCGCTTGATGCCGCCCACTCCGAGCTGCCACGCCTGCGGCGTCCGCTGCATGAGCCGCCGATGCAGATACAGGTTGAGCAGCCACGCCAGCAGCAGGCTGGCCCCGACCACCGCCAACTGGGTATAGCCGGCCATATCTGCCCATCCCGTCATCGCCTGCATCCTCTGCTCCCGTGCCTGTGGCGCCGCTGCCTACAACAAGAACAGGGTCGCCAACCCAAGAAAGATGAAAAAGCCGCCGCTGTCGGTCACTGCGGTGATCATCACGCTGGAGCCTACCGCCGGATCGCGCCCCAGGCGCGTCATCACGAGCGGGATCGTCACCCCCATCACGGCGGCGAGCAGCAGGTTGAGGGTCATCGCCGCCGACATCACCACGCCCAGCGCGACATTGTCGTACAGCAGCCAAGCCAACACGCCCAGCACCCCGCCCCAGACCAGGCCGTTGATCAGGGCCACCCCCAGTTCCTTCCTGAACAGGGTTCCCATGTTGACGGCGCTGATCTGCCCCAGCGCCAGACTGCGCACGATCATGGTGATGGTCTGGTTGCCGGAGTTTCCGCCCACGCCGGCGACGATGGGCATCAGGGCCGCCAGCGCGACGATCTTCTCGATGGACCCCTCGAACAGGCCGATGACGCGCGAGGCGACGAAAGCCGTAACCAGGTTGATGGCGAGCCAGGCCCAGCGGTTCTGCACGGATTTCCATACCGAAGCGAAGACATCCTCTTCCTCGCGCAGGCCGGCCATAGACAGCACTTCGCTCTCGCTTTCCTCGCGGATGTAGTCCATCACGGCATCCACGGTCAGGCGGCCG
>JBBILG010000007.1:0-3865 GCA_037445085.1 Methylobacillus sp. | reverse complement strand
CCACGGGCGCCGTCACCAGATCGTAGCGCTCGAACGCCTGCGCCGCCTCGCTGGCCTTTTCCTCGGGATGGAACACCACGGGATCGTCGGCCATCACGTCCGCCACCTGGCTGTCCGGGTCGCTCACCACCAGGCGCTTGAGTGGGAGCACGCCCAGCAGGGAGTCCTCGCGGTCCACCACGAACAGCTTGTCGCAGTGACTGGGCAGCTTGCCGATGCGACGCAGGTAGCGCAGCACCACCTCCAGGGTGATGTCGGCGCGGATGGTGACGATGTCGAAGTCCATCAGGGCCCCGACCGTATCCTCCGGATAGGACAAGGCGGACTGCAGGCGGGCACGGTTCTGGCTGTCCAGCGAAACCATCAGCTCCTGCAGCACGTCACGCGGCAGGTCGGGTGCGAGATCGGCGATCTCGTCGGTGTCGAGCTGCTCTGCCGCCGCCAGCAGCTCGTCGCTGTCCATTTCGGCGATCAGGCTCTGGCGGACGGCATCCGAGACCTCCAGCAGAATCTCGCCATCGCGCTCCGCCTTGACCAGATCCCACACCAGCAGACGATCCTCGATGGGCAGCGCTTCGAGAATGTAGGCGACATCCGCCGGGTGCAGCGCATCCAGCTTCTTCTGCAGCTCGGCAAGGTTCTGCTTGTGCACGAGCGATTCCACCAGGTCATGCCTGGGCATGTCCTGCTTGTGCACGAGCGATTCCACCAACCTGTGCTTTTGCAGCAGGTGGATTACCTGTTGCAGGCTCTCCTGCAGGCTGTCTTTTGGTTGTTCGGTGTCGGCCATGGCTCCTGCAACCCTATCACGCAATGCGCCATTTTAAAAAATTCGGGCGGACAGCGCCCATGCGGGCTAAAATTTTCTGTCCGCCATTTCACTCGCCCGCCATGCAGAACACATCCTTGCAGCTCTACGGCACCGAAGGCTGCCATTTGTGCGAAGAGGCAGCCTTCGTCCTCATGCGGCTCCGTCTCGAATGGCAAGACATCGACATCGCCGGCGATGACGCCCTGCTGGACCGCTACGGCAGCCGGATTCCCGTGCTGCGGCGCGCCGACGATGGATCCGAGCTGGAATGGCCCTTCGATACGGGAGCCGTGTTGCGCCTGCTGGAAGACTAGACCAGCGCGACGGTGGCGCCGGGCGCCAGCCCCAGCAATGCGGCGGCGCTGTCCTGGCGCACCGCGATCTCCACCAGCCCGAGGCTATTGACGTACCAGAACGGCAGGCCCGGAGCGGCCTCGTCGAAGACGCGCGCGTGGCGCAGCGACCGCCCCGCCACCCCGATGTGCCGCCCGCTGTCGATGTCGCCGCCGCGCAGGCCGGTCATGGCGTTGCCGTAATGATCGACGTAGATGATCTGCGCCAGATCACCGGCCGGCAGACGGACGTCCAGGCCGGCACACTCCGCGAACCAGCCGACGCAGTGCTCGCCGCGCGAGAGACTCGCCGTGACGGCGGCGAACAGGTCCCGGCCGTGGAAGCTGGCAGACAGCGACTGCGGGCGCCACACGATCTCGCGGAACGTGCAGCGGTCCGCCCGCGCCGCCAGCACCGACAGCAGTCCATTGTCCGGCCCCACGTACCAGCGTCCGTCCGCCTGCACCGCCACAGCCCGGCGCGCCCCGCCCACGCCCGGGTCCACCACCGCCTGCACCACCGCGCCATGTGGCAGTTGCGCCGACAGCGCGGCGAGCAGATGCGCGGCGGAGACCACGTCAAAGTTCGGCACATCGTGCAACAGATCCACCACCGGCACCCCTGCCGCGGCTTCATGCAACCTGGCCTTGACCTGGCCGACATAGAGACCGGCGCCGCCGAAATCGTCGAAAAGAAAGATCATGCACGGCCTCCATAAAAACAAAGCCAGTCCGCGGACTGGCTTTTGCGCTCGAACCCGGCTTATTCTGCTGCGACAGGAGCGGCTTCTGCCCCGGCTTCCGGACGATCGAGCAACTCCACCAGCGCCATCGGTGCATTGTCACCGTCGCGATAGCCGCACTTGAGGATGCGCAGGTAGCCGCCGCTGCGGTTCTGGTAGCGCGGCCCCAGCTCGTCGAACAGCTTGACCACGATGTCGCGGTCGCGCAGGCGGCTGAAAGCTAGGCGGCGATTGGCCACGGTCGCCTTTTTGCCCAGCGTGATCAGCGGCTCGGCCACCTTGCGCAGCTCCTTGGCCTTGGGCAGGGTGGTCTTGATCACCTCATGACGCAGCAGCGAGTTGGCCATGTTGCGCAGCATCGCGGTACGATGGCTGCTGGTGCGGTTCAGTTTACGGTTGCTTACGCGGTGACGCATGTTGGTACCCTCACACTCTTTCCAGGCCGACCGGCGGCCAGTTTTCCAGTTTCATGCCCAGCGTCAGGCCTTTGGATGCCAGCACGTCCTTGATTTCGTTGAGGGACTTGCGGCCCAGGTTGGGCGCCTTGAGCAGCTCGTTTTCGGTGCGCTGGATCAGATCGCCGATGTAGTAGATGTTTTCCGCCTTGAGGCAGTTGGCGGAGCGCACGGTGAGCTCGAGATCGTCCACCGGACGCAGCAGGATGGGATCCACCTGAGGCGCCTGCTTGACTTCGACTTCGGCGGGTGCGCCTTCGAGGTCGGCAAACACGGCAAGCTGCCCCATCAGGATGCGGGCGGCCTCGCGGATGGCCTGCTCCGGCTCGATGACGCCGTTGGTTTCCACGTCCATGACCAGCTTGTCCAGGTCGGTGCGCTGCTCGACGCGCGCGCTATCGACATGGTAGCTCACCTTGGTGATCGGGCTGAACAGGGCATCCACCATGATGGCGCCGATGATGCGGTCATGCTCCACCGCGCTCTGCCGTGCCGGCACCGGCTGGTAGCCGCGGCCCATTTCCACCTTGGCCTGCAGGCTGAGCTTGCCACCCTTGGTCAGGTGCGCGATGACGTGATCCGGATTGACGATTTCGGCATCGTGGCCGACATTGAAGTCGCCTGCGCGCACGACGCCTTCCTCGGACTTGCTCAGGGTCAGCACCGTTTCGGTCTTGCCGTGCAGCCTCAGCGCGACGCCTTTCAGGTTGAGCAGGATGTCGACCACGTCCTCCTGCACGCCGTCGAGGGTGGAGTACTCGTGTACCACGCCGTCGATCTGGACTTCGGTGATGGCGTAGCCGGGGATGGAGGACAGCAGCACACGGCGCAGGGCGTTGCCCAGCGTGTAGCCGAAGCCACGCTCCATCGGCTCCAGCGTCACGCGGGCGCGCAGAGGCGAGATCACCTCGACATCTACCACGCGCGGCTTGAGATATTCAGTCGGACTGCTTTGCATCGCTTGGCCTCGGTATGCTGGATTACTTGGAGTACAGCTCGACCACCAGGTGCTCGTTGATGGTGGACGGCAATTCATCGCGCTGCGGCTTGGCCTTGAAGGTGCCCTTGAGTTCCTTGACGTTGACTTCCAGCCACTCCGGAAAACCGCGCTGCTCGGCAGCCTCGACGGCGCCCTTGATGCGCAACTGGTTCCTGACGCGCTCGGCCACCTCGATCACGTCGCCGGGCTTGACCTGGTAGGAGGGGATGTTGACGCGCTTGCCGTTCACCAGGATGCTGTTGTGGCGCACGATCTGGCGGGCTTCGGTCCGCGAAGCCCCCAGACCCATGCGATAGGCCACGTTGTCCAGGCGGCATTCCAGCAATTGCAGAAGATTTTCGCCGGTGATGCCCTTCTGGCGGTCGGCTTCCGCATAATAGCCGCGGAACTGCCTTTCCAGCACACCGTAGATGCGGCGCACCTTCTGCTTCTCGCGCAGTTGCACGCCGTAGTCGGACAGACGGCCGGCACGCTTCTGGCCATGCTGTCCGGGCGCGGAATTGCGATTTTCGATGGCGCATTTG
>JBBILG010000006.1:33710-38728 GCA_037445085.1 Methylobacillus sp. | reverse complement strand
CCCCAGCGGATGCGACCACAACAGCGGCAGGATCAGCCCGGCCGCCACGGCCGACAACAGCATCTGGACGAACGCCTGACCAGACGCGGCCGTCCCGCGCAGGCGCGGGTGGCGGTCGAGCGCCGAGACCGACAACACCGGCATGGCGAATGCCATGCCGGTGTTGTAGCTGGCAACGGGAGCGATGTACCACGCGACCGACGCGGGTGCGATCAGGCACACCGCGACATTGGCCACGAAACTGAGCGCCATCCAGCCATACGCGATGCGCAGGATCCAGGCGCTGGAACGCCTGCCCGCCGCCCGTCGCGACAGCCAGGACCCCAGCACCATGCCGCACACCGTGGGGATGAACAGCGCGCCGAATTGCTGCGGCGTGAGGCCGAGATGCTGGATCAGGAACACCGGCGCCCCCAGCACATACACGAAGAATCCGGCAAAATTCGCCCCGAATGCCAGCACCAGGCGGTTGAATTCGCCATCCCCGAACACCTGTCCGAACTGGCGCAGGACGCGCAACGGATTCAACGAAGTGCGGTTTTCCGGCAGTACCGTCTCACGCAGATGCCTGCCGGCGATCACGGTGACGGTGACGGCGTACAGCGCGAGGAATGCGAATATCGCCTGCCAATGGATGCCCAGCAGCCACCCGCCGATGACAGGCGCCACTGCCGGGGCGATGCCGAATATCATCTGCACCTGCGCCATCATCTTCTGCGCCGCCGCCCCTGAATACAGGTCACGCACCATGGCGCGCGCCACCACGTTGCCCGCGCCTGCCGACAGGCCCTGAATGAAGCGGAAGAGCCACAGCGTCTCCACGTTCGGCGCCAGCGCGCAACCCACCGAAGCCAGCGCGAAGATGCCCAGCCCCCACCGGATGGTCGCCAGCCGGCCGATGGCATCGGAAATCGCACCGTGCCAGAGCGTCATCAGCGCGTAAGGGAGCAGGTAAAACGTCAGGCTTTGCTGAATCTCCAGCGTCGAGGCACCAAGGTCGGCCTCAAGCGCGGGAAATGCCGGCAGATAGGTGTCGATGGCAAACGGCGCCAGCGCGGCAAGGGCGGCCAACACCAGGGCGGTGCGGGTGGGAGCGGACATCAGGTTATTCTGCCATAGGCGATACTGTTATTCAGGAGTCCTCGAATTCCCTGGCATCGTCATTCCCGCGAAAACGAAATCCGGCAGATGGACTGGGCTCCCGGATAAGAGAGGGAGCTGCAACGATGGCATGCACAGGCTCGACACCCGCGAAATGGTAGCTCATCCGGGGTGAGAGAGGGAGCTACAACGACAAAGGGACAGGGCCAGTGAAGGCCCCGTCCCTTTGTCGTTCTCGCTTCGCGAGGTCTGCAAGAAAGGTCAGGGCAGCGCGTGGAACGCCTCGGCGCGCTCCCGGAGCTCCCCTTCGATCAGCCTTTTCGAGTTCCGGTCGTTGCGGAAGATGATGGGCTGGGCGGCGATTTGCGGGTTTTTGGCTTCCTCGATCGCTTCCAGGATGACGTGATGCGTGGGTGACAGCGCGCACACCGGGTCGGCACCTTCGGCGTCTCCGGTGAGCAGGTAGGTCTGGCAGCGGCAGCCGCCGAGGTCCTTTTCCTTTTCCGGGCAGGTGCGGCACGGTTCCTTCATCCAGGCATCGCCGCGATACTTGTTGAAAGCGGGCGATTCGTTCCAGATCCATTCCAGGTCGCGGTCGCGCACGCTGGGGAATTCCAGCCCCGGCAGCACGCGCGCGGAGTGGCACGGCAGCACGGTGCCGTCGGCGGTGACGATCATGAACACCTCGCCCCAGCCGTTCATGCATTTCTTGGGCCGGTCGGCGTAGTAGTCGGGCACCACGAAAAACACGCGCATCTTGTTGCCGACGCGATCGCGGAACCGATTGGTGATTTTCTCGGCCTTGTCCAGTTGCTCGCGGGTCGGCATCAGTTGCGCCCGGTTGAGCAGCGACCAGCCGTAATACTGGGTATTGGCGAGTTCCACATAGTCGGCGCCGAGCGCTTCCGCCATTTCCAGGATTTCGCCGATGTGCTCGATGTTGTAGCGGTGAATCACCACGTTGAGCACCATGGGGTAACCGTAGTCCTTGATCATGGCCGCCACCTTTTTCTTCAGTTCGAAGGTATTGGTGTCGGTGATGAAGTTGTTGATTTCCTTGGTGATGTCATGCATGGAGAGCTGAATGTGGTCCAGCCCGCCGCGCTTGAACTCGGCGATGCGCTTCTCGGTGAGGCCGACGCCGGAGGTGATGAGGTTGCTGTAGTAGCCGAGGCTGCCCGCTTCCGCCACGATCTCTTCGATGTCGCCCCGCAGCAGCGGCTCGCCGCCGGAGATGCCGAGCTGCAGCGCGCCCATCTTGCGCGCATCGCGCAGGGTCTGTATCCAGCCGGCGGTACCCAGCTCGTTTTTGGTGTGGTGGGCGTAGTCGGTCGGGTTGTAACAGAACGCGCAGTGCAGCGGGCAGCGATAGGTAATCTCCGCCAGCAGCCAGAACGGCTTGGGTTTGCCCTGTTGCGGGGCGATGCCATTGTTGAGCATGCTCAGCCTTTCACGATCCAGGTTTTGTCCAGCGCCAGTTCCAGCATGGCCAGCACGTCGGCTTCCAGTTCCGGCGCATCCGGGAAAGCGGCCTTCAGTTCTTCGACCAGCGCCGCCACGCTTTTGTTGCCGTCCAGACGTCTCAGCACTTCGCCGGCGCCGGGGTTGAGCCTGACCATGCCTTCCGGGTACAGCAGCACGTAGCCGCCCTGCGCTTCCTCGTACTGGAAGCGGAAATGCGAGTTACGGCGATAGACGTCTTCAGACCTGATCTTGTCGAACATATTGCACACCGTTCTCGATCTTGACGTCACAGCACTGCAACATGATGGCATCGGCCAGCGCCCACAGCACGTCCAGCTTGAACTGCAGGATCTCGCAGGCACGTTCCTGCAGCTCGCGGCTCTTGCCGAAATGGTCCAGGGTGATGTCCAACCCCTGTTGCACGTCGCGCCTGGCCTGGGTCAGGCGGTTGCGGAAGTATTGCAGCCCTGCCGGCTTGATCCAGGGGTATTTCTCCGGCCAGGAGTCGAGGCGCTGCTGGTGGATGTGCGGCGCGAACAGCTCGGTCAGCGAGGAGCAGACCGCTTCCTGCCAGGGACGCTGGCGGGCGAAGTTGATGTAGGCGTCCACGGCGAAGCGGGCGGCCGGCGACACCAGCTCAAGCGAGGTGATCTCCTCGCGCGTAAGGCCGACCGCCTCGCCCAGTTGCAGCCAGGCCTCGATGCCGCCCTCGCCGCCCTCGTTGATCGGGCCGCTGCCGTCGTGGTCGAAAATGCGCTGGATCCAGCCGCGGCGTACTTCACGATCCCAGCAGTTGGAGAGAATGGCGGCATCCTTGATGGGGATGGCGATCTGGTAGTAATAGCGATTGGCCACCCAGCACTGGATCTGCTTCTGGTTGAGCCTGCCCTCGTACATGAGCACGTGGAACGGATGGTGGATGTGGTAGCCGCGGCCGCGCTCGCGCAACTTCTGTTCGAATTCCTCACGGCTCCAGGGTTGCAGGTTGTCGCTCATTGCTTACTCCGTCAAAGTAGAATGTCCATGCCATCGTAGGAAACCTCGATGCCGGCTGCTTCCAGCTCGCGGCGCTGCGGGGATTCCTCGTCGAGAATGGGGTTGGTGTTGTTGATGTGGATCAGCACGCGGCGCGCGCGGGGGAACCTGGCCAATTCTTCGATCATGCCGCCGGGCCCGGACTGCGGGATGTGGCCGATGTCGCGCGCGGTCTTGTCCATCAGGCCGAGGTCGATCATTTCGGTGTCGGTCCAGAAGGTGCCATCCACCATGATGCAGTCGGCCTGCTCCATCAGCGGCGACAGGTGCGACTCGATCTCTCCCAGGCCGGGGGCGTAGAACAGCTTTTTGCCGTTGCGGGTGTCTTCCACCAGCACGCCGATGGTGTCGCCGGGGTGCGGATCATTGCGGTGCGGCGAATACGGCGGCGCGGCGCTCTTCAGCGCGACCGCGGTGAATTTCAGGTTGGGCGCGCCAGGAATGGCGAACGAATTCTTGCCGTCGGTGGGCACCGCATGGTGGTTGACACCGCAGTAGTAGCCGAGGATGTTGAACAGCGGGTTGCCGGTGGTGAGGTCGCCCTTCACCACGTCGGTGCAGTAGATTTCGCGCTTCACCGTGCCTTCGCGCAGCATGAGTAGGCCGGTGGTGTGGTCGATCTGCGCGTCGATCAGCACGATGGCGACGATGCCGGTATCGCGAATGGCGCGGGCAGGTTGCAGGGGGGGAAACTCCTGGACCTGCTTGAGCACGTCGGGCGAGGCGTTGAACAGTACCCAGTTGATGCCGTCCCCGCTCACGCAAATGGAAGACTGGGTACGCGCGCGCGCCTTGATGGTGCCGCGGCGCACGCCATTGCAGTTGCGGCAGTTGCAGTTCCACTGCGGAAAGCCGCCTCCGGCCCCGGAACCAAGTACGTGGATGCGCATGTGGGCCCCATTTCAATCAGGACAAATGAATCCTTCTTACGTCGCATAAGAAGGCCGCGCGAAGCGGCCTTCCGCGCTTTGCAACTCAGCGGTTGCAGACGTACATGGTCACTTCGAAACCGAAACGCATTTCGGTAGCTTCAGGCTTGGTCCACATAGTATATCTCCTTGACTGGGGGTTATGATTGAACGAGTCCGAAGACTGCACATGGCTGTCATCAGGCTCGGATATCATTCTCTGCGCCTGGCCCTGTGGGCGACAGTGCGATTATCAGTAAATTGCGCTCATGATAATCATGAGCAGGAACATCCCGGACATGAGCAGATCAAGCGATCCCATTCCCCCCGAAACGGCCGTCACCCTGGATGGCCTGTTCCACGAGCGCGCGCGCCGCAGTCCGCAGGCGCTGGCCTACCGCTATTGGCACGAAGCCGCCGCCGAATGGCGCGATTACAGCTGGGCGCAGATGGTGGGCGAAATCGCCCGCTGGCAGGCGGAAAACGGTCAAGTGGCGGCCGGCTAGCCTG
>JBBILG010000006.1:0-33700 GCA_037445085.1 Methylobacillus sp. | reverse complement strand
CCGCTGGCAGGCGGCGCTGGATGGCGAAGGCCTGCAGGTCGGCGAGCGCGTCGCCATCATGCTGAAGAACTGCCCGGCTTGGGTCATGTTCGACCAGGCGGCGCTGGGGCTGGGGCTGGTCAGCGTGCCGCTATACACCTCCGACCGTCCCGACAACGTCGCCCATATCCTGCGCGATTGCGGCGCGCGTCTGCTGCTGATTGACAGCGCCGAGCACTGGCCGCCGCTGCAGCAGGCCTGCCAGGGTATCACCAGCCTCAGCCGCGTGGTTTCCATGCGCGGTAGTACGGCGCCAGCCACGGACGCCCGCCTGCGTGACATTGCGCAGTGGCTGCCGTCGGCTGGCGACGAATTCCGGCATCGCGCAAGCGACCCGCACGCCCTCGCCACCATCGTCTACACCTCCGGCACCACCGGCAAATCCAAGGGCGTGATGCTGAGCCATGCCAACCTGCTCGGCAATGCCTGGGCCTCGTTGCGGACCTTCGAGGTGCGGCCGGACGACATGCTGTTCTCCTTCCTGCCGCTGTCGCATTGCCTGGAGCGCCTGGCCGGCTACTACCTGGCCGTCATGGCGGGGGCTGCCGTGGGCTATGCGCGCTCCTTCCAGACCTTGCAGGAAGACATGCTGGCCCTGCGTCCCACCGTGCTGATCACCGTGCCGCGCATTTTCGAGCGCATCCGCGCCGGTCTCAACGCCACGCTGGCGCAGGGGCCGGCATGGCACCGCCGTCTGTTCGAATTCGCCGTGGATATCGGTTACCGGAGCTTCGAGCATGCGCAAGGGCGGGCGCCCTGGCATCCGCTATTCCTGCTTGCCCCTTTGCTGCAGCATGTGGCGGGGCGCAAGCTGTTCCAGCGCCTGGGTGGACGCCTGCACCTGGCGGTATCCGGCGGGGCCGCGCTGCCGCCGGATACCGCGCGCATTTTCATCGGCCTGCGGCTGCCGCTGCTGCAGGGCTACGGGCTGACCGAAACCAGCCCGGTCATCAGCGTCAACCGCATCGACGACAACCTGCCGGACACGGTCGGCCGACCCATCCCCGGCGTGGAAGTGCGGCTGGGCGAAAATGGCGCGCTGCAGGCGCACGGGCCCAACCTCATGCTCGGCTACTGGAACAACGAGGCGGCCACCCGTGCCATGTTCACCGCGGACGGCTGGCTCGATACCGGCGACGTCGCCCGCATCGACGCGGCCGGGCACATCCGCATCACCGGGCGCGTCAAGGAAATCCTCGTGCTCTCCAATGGCGAGAAAGTGCCACCCGCCGATATCGAGGCCGCCATGCTCAACGACCCGCTGTTCGACCAGGTCATGGTAGTGGGCGAAGGCCAGGCCTTCCTTGGCCTGCTGGCGGTGGTCAATCGTGAGAAATGGCTGGAAGCGGCAGACGGGAATGGCCTGGATGGCGATTGGCCTGCCTGCCTGCAGTCGCCGGCAGCCAGAAGCTACGCCTTGCGCCGCGCGGCACGGCGCATGCAGGCATTCCCCGGCTATGCACGCGTGCGGCGCATCGCCCTGCTGCACGAGCCGTGGACATTGGAGAATGACCTGCTGACGCCCACGCTGAAACTCAAGCGCGCCAGCGTGCTGGCACGCTACCAGGCGGAATACGCAGAACTTTATCGCTGATGCAGGGCTGCCACCCTAGCGTTTGCCGCCTTCTTTTTCCTTGCGCGCCTTCATGGCGGCACGCAGTTCATTCTTGCGCCGGCGCATGCTGACCAGACCCTCGCCGGGTTTGCGTTTTTCCGGCTCGACGTAGGGGTTCTCGCCCTGTTTGAACTGCACCCGCAGCGGCGTGCCGGACAGCTCGAAGGCCGTGCGGAACACCCCTTCCAGAAAGCGCACGTAGCTCTGCTTGAGGTTTTCCACGTTGTTGCCGTGGATGACGATGACGGGAGGATTGCTGCCGCCCTGGTGGGCGTAGCGCAGCTTAGGACGCAGGCCCCTGGCCATCGGCGGCGGATGCTGGCTGACGGCTTCCTGCAGCACGCGCGTGAGCCTGGGTGTGGCGAGCTTGGCCATGGCTGACTTGTAGGCGCCGTCCACCGATTGCAGCAGCGTGGCGAGCCCCGTGCCCTTGAGCGCCGAGATGTAGTGGAACTTGGCGAAGTCGAGAAACTGGAGCTTGCGGCCGATCTCCTGCTTGATCCACTCGCGCCTGTCCTGATCGAGGCCGTCCCACTTGTTGACGGCCACCACCAAGGCGCGCCCGCTCTCCAGGATGAAGGCGGCGATGTGCGCCTCCTGCTCGGTGACCCCTTCCCGCGCATCGACCACCAGCACCACCACGTTGGCATCCTCGATGGCCTGCATGGTCTTGATCACCGAGAACTTCTCGACGGCCTCGAACACCTTGCCGCGGCGGCGCACACCGGCGGTATCAATCAGTGTGTAACTGCGGCCGCCGCGCGTGAGTTCGATGTAGATGGCATCGCGCGTGGTGCCTGGCTGATCGAAGGCGATGACGCGCTGCTCGCCCAGCAGGGCGTTGACCAGGGTGGACTTGCCGACGTTGGGGCGGCCGACGATGGCCACCTTGGGCGACGGCAGGGTATCGTCGTTTTCCGTGTCCGGCTCGGTTTCCGCGGGGAAACCTGCCAGCGCCAGGTTGACCAGTTCGCGCACGCCATCGCCGTGCGCCGACGAGATCGGCAGCGGCTCGCCCAGCCCCAGTTCGTGGAATTCAGCGGCGGAAAGCGCGCGGTTCATGCCTTCCGTCTTGTTGACGGTGAGCAACACCGGCCGGTGGAGGCGACGCAGGCGGTCGGCGATGGCCTTGTCCTGCGGAGTGACGCCCTGGCGTCCGTCCACCAGGAAGATGACGGCATCCGCCTCATCCACCGCCAGCAGGGTCTGCCGGGCCATCTCGGCGAGGATGCCGCTATCCACCAGCGGCTCGAAGCCGCCAGTATCCACCACCAGATAGGGCCGGTCGCCGACCGCCCCGCGACCGTAATGGCGGTCGCGCGTAAGACCGGGAAAATCGGCCACCAGCGCATCGCGCGTCCTGGTGAGCCGGTTGAACAGGGTGGACTTGCCCACGTTGGGGCGCCCCACCAGCACCAGGGTCGGCAGCATTATTTCAGCGTGATGGCATACAGGCCGCCGCCGCGCGTCTGCGCCAGCAGAGTGGCATCGTTGAGGCGGACGAGCCGTGCCATGACCGGGCTCTCTTCAGTCTGCACACGCGCGGCGAAGGCGCCGTTGTCGCGCGCCAGGACATGCACATACCCTTCGAGGTCTCCCAGGGCAACCAGTTTGCCCATGGCCAGCGGCGCGGTCAGCCGGCGGTTGAGCAACCCGCCCTGGCGCCAGAAGCTTTTGCCGCCGTTGCGGTCCAGCGCATACACGGCGCCGCCGGTGTGGCTCAGGAAAACGCGGCCGTCCTCAGCATCGAGGCCGGTGTGGCTGGAAATGTCACGGGTCCACAGCACACGGCCGCTGCTGCGGTCGATGCCGGCCACGCGCCCCTGGAAGGCCACGGCGTAGACGACATCACCTTCCACCGCCGGCAGGCTGGTGATGTCGGCGATGCGCTCGATTTCGGTGACTCCCTTGGGCAGCGCTACGGCTGCTTCCCACAGGGTCTTGCCGTCCGCGATGTGGATGGCGACCAGTTTGCCGCCGGCGAAGCCGACGTAGGCGATGCCGTCCGCCAGCACCACGCCGGCGCTGCTGCGCAGGGTGAGTGGCGGCATGGCGCGCTCGTACACCCACAACCGCCTGCCGTCGGCGGCGCCAAGGCCGAAGATGCGGCTGTCGCCGCTGCGCACCACCACCACGCCCTGGCTCACCTGGGGCGCGCTCAGCACCTCGCTGCTGACCTTGGCCTTCCACAGGGCCCTGCCGTTTTGATCGAATGCCAGCACCCTGCCGCCGGGCGTGCCGACCAGGACGAGATTGCTGCCGGCCCCGACACCGCCGGAGAGCTTCTCGCCGGCATGCACACGCCAGACTTCCTTGCCGCTGGCGGCGTCCAGCCGCACGATGTCGCCTTCCGCGCCAGCGGCATAGACGGCACCACCATCGACCGCCGGCGTGAAATCGTAGGCGCCGGCGGCACCCACCTTGGCGCTCCAGGCCACGGCGGCAGTAGCGGAGGGCTTGAACTCCGTCAGCGCCGTGGGCGGATCGGCGGGCGCGGGGCCGAGCACGCGCTCGGACACGTCACGCTTGAGGTCGGTGATGGTGGTACAGCCGGCAAGCAACAGGGTCGCCAGCAGGAAGGCGAGGCGCTTCATGGTCAGCCGCCTAGCGCGTCGAGCTTGTGACGGGTGTAAGTGCGGAACTTGCCCTGCGCGTCGAGCTTGGTCAGCGCCAGCTCGTAGGCCGCCCTGGCTTCCGCGGTCTTGCCCTGTGCCGCCAGCACGTCTCCCCTGAGGTCGGCATAGAGGCCGTCGAAAGCCGGGTCGCGTTTCGCTTCCAGCGCCTTGAGGGCGGCATCGTATTGTTTTTCGTCCAGCGCGATGGCGGCGAGCTGGAGGTTGGCGATGGCGCGCATGGCATCCTCGCGCGCCTTGGCGGCGGCCCATTCCAGTTGGGCTTTGGCGCTGGCGACATCGCCGGCGGCATGGTTGGCCTTGGCGGCGAGCAGCGCGGCGCGCCCCGCATAAGGGGTGCCGGCGTAGTCTTCCATGAGTTCCGCGGAGATGCTGCGGATCTGGTCGATTTCCTTGATGCTAAGACGCCCCAGTTGCTCATATTTTTCCGAGGCGGCGGTGGCCTGCTGGCGCTGGTAATAGTTCCAGCCCTGAAAGCCGGCGAAGGACAGCACGCCCGCGACCACCAGCGCGATGACCTTGCTGCCGTGGCGTTGCCACCATGCCCTGAGTTCGTCGAGTTGTTCCTGCTCTGCCGGATCGAATGCCATTTCCTGTTTCCTAGTGTTCCCGCCGGTGGATCGCGTTCAAGAGATTGCGTGTGTATTCCTGCTGCGGATCGAGATAAATCCGCTCCGCCGCGCCCTGTTCCACCACCCGCCCGCCATACATCACCGCCACCGTGTCGGCAATGTGGCGCACCACGCGCAGGTCGTGACTGATGAACAGGTAACTGAGCCCCATTTCCTGCTGGAGTTCCTTGAGCAGCAGCAGGATCTGCGCCTGGATGGAGACGTCCAGCGCCGAGACCGGCTCGTCGCACACCACCAGCCTGGGTTCCAGCACCAGGGCGCGCGCGATGCCGATGCGCTGGCGCTGGCCGCCGGAAAATTCGTGCGGGTACTTCTGCATGTCCGCCGCCCCCAGGCCGACGCGCCGCAACATGCGCAGCACCCGGTCGCGGCGCTCTTCGGCGTCGCCCATGCCATGGATGAGCAAACCCTCGCCGACGATATCGCCCACCTTCATGCGCGGATTCAGTGAGGCGAACGGATCCTGGAACACCATCTGGATATGTCGCCGTGCCGCCCGCAGGCGGGCGCCGTCCAGTGCCGCCAGGTCGACGCCCTCGAACAGCACCTGACCGGCATCGAGGGGCTGCAATTGTAGCAGACATCGCGCCAGGGTGGATTTGCCGCTGCCCGATTCGCCCACCACCGCCAGAGTGGTGCCGCGCGCGATTTCCAGACTGACATCGTCGAGCGCCTTCACCAAGGAGCTGCCGAAACCGAAACGGCCGCTGCGCTGGCGGTAGGCCTTGGAGAGGCCGCGCGCGCCAAGGATGATGTCGCCGTTCATGAAGCCGCCTCGTTCAGCCAGGCGTAGTCGATGGGTTTGAGCGGCTTTTCGCCACCAGCGTCCGGCACGCAGTCGAGCAGTGCCCGCGTGTAGGGGTGGCGCGGCTGTCCCAGCACCTCGTCGGCCGGGCCGCTCTCCACGATCTGGCCGCGGAACATCACCACCACGTCGTCGGCAATGTCCGCCACCACGCCGAAATCGTGGGTGATGAACAGCATACCCATGCGCATGCGTCGCCGCAGCTCGTCGAGCAGCGCCAGGATCTGCGCCTGCACCGTCACATCCAGCGCGGTGGTCGGTTCGTCCGCAATGAGCATGGCCGGATCGCAGGCGATGCTCATGGCGATCATGACACGCTGGCGCTGGCCGCCGGACAGCTCGTCGGGGTAGCTCGTCGCGCGCTCGGCGGGAATGCCCATCTGCTCCAGCAGCGCCGCCACGCGGACTTTGAGCGCCTTGCCGCGCAGGCCGAGATGGGCCGTCAGGCTCTCGCCGATCTGGTAGCCGACGTTGAGCACCGGGTTGAGTGAGGTCATCGGCTCCTGGAAGATCATGCCGATGCGTTTCCCCCGCACGTCCTGCATCTGCGCGGGGCTGTACGCGGTGAGGTCGCTGCCCTGGAACAACACGCGGCCGGACAGGCGGCGCAGCGCGGGCGGCAGCAGATCCATCACCGCCAGCGCAGTGAGGCTCTTGCCGCTGCCGGACTCGCCGACGATGCAGGTGGTGCGGCCGGGCGCCAGCGTGAAGGAGACGTCGTTGACCAGCAGGCGCCGCGGGTCGCTCGCCGGTGCGACGCGCAGCCCCTCCACGCGCAGCAGCTCGTTCATGCGGAAAGCAGCTCCGCCGCCCGGGCCACGCTCATGTGGGCCTGCTCGCCGTCTGCGCGCAGCGGCTTGACGCTGATCTCGCCGGCCGCCGCCTCGTCGTCGCCGATGATCACGGCGTAGCGCGCGCCGCTGGCATCAGCTTTCTTCATCTGCGCCTTGAAGCTGCCGCCGCCGCAGTGCAGCACCACGGCAAGGCCGGCGTCGCGCAGCCGTTCCGCCGCCCGCCAGGCCAGTGAGTCGGCCTCTTCGCCCAGATGCACCACATAGGCATCCGGCGCCAGCGCGGGGGGCTGGAAGCCCTGATCGTCCAGCAGCGCCAGCAGCCGTTCCACGCCCATGGCGTAGCCGCAGGCTGGCGCGGACTTGCCGCCGAGCTGCGCGACGAGTCCGTCGTAGCGGCCGCCGGCGCACACCGTGCCTTGCGCGCCGAGGCACGTGGTCACCCATTCGAACACGGTGGCGTTGTAATAATCCAGCCCGCGCACCAGGCGGGTATTGATGCGGTAAGCGACTCCGGCGGCCTGTAGCAGAGCCTGCAATTGCTCGAAATGCCTGAGGGACGCCTCGTCAAGATCGTCCATCAGCCTGGGCGCGGCTGCCACCAGCGCCTGCATGGACGGGTTCTTGCTGTCGAGGATGCGCAGCGGGTTGCTGTGCAGGCGGCGGCGCGCGTCGTCGTCCAACTGGTCGAGATGCCGCTCGAAATGGGCGATCAGACGGCTGCGGTAGCGCGCGCGCGTATCAGCGGAACCCAGCGTGTTGATTTCCAGCGCCACGTCGGTGAGTCCCAGCAGTTTCCACAAGCGCGCGGTCATGACAATGTGCTCGGCATCCATGTCCGGACCCTCGTAGCCGAGCGCTTCCACGCCGACCTGGTGGAACTGGCGGTAGCGGCCTTTCTGCGGGCGCTCGTGGCGGAACATGGGGCCCATGTACCACAGGCGCTGCGGCCCGTTGTAGAGCAGGTTGCGCTGCACCACGGCGCGCACGCAGCCCGCCGTACCTTCCGGGCGCAGGGTGAGCTGCTCGCCGTTGAGGCGGTCCTCGAAGCTGTACATCTCCTTCTCGACGATGTCGGTGACTTCGCCGATGGAACGCACGAACAGATCCGTGGGTTCCACCACGGGCGTGCGGAGCTGCCGGTAGCCGTAGGCGCGCAGCCAGTCGCGCACGGTATCCTCGAAAAACTCCCACAGCGCCGCTTCGGCCGGGAGGATGTCGTTCATGCCGCGCACGGCCTGTAGGGTCTTGCTCATTGTTTTGGGGCTGAAAACCGGTAGAAGGATGGCGCATTCTACTGGATTCCGGCCTGCGCCGGAATGACGGGACATTCAGCGCGGAGCGCTGTTGCGGCGCACCCGGCCGGCATTTGGCGAATTCCCGCAGCACGGCGCGGCGTTCTTTCATGATCGCGCGCGGCTTTCATCTGTGCCCCGAATTCGGGATCATGTGGCGTCAGCGTCACACTGCCCGGCGTATCGGTGAGGCAAACGGTGTCACCCCTTTCCGGCTTGAGGCGCGCCAGCACCTCCTTGGGGCCGGATGAGGCCGACGGAATTGCCGGTCCGGGTGAGCTCGAGGGCTGGCATGATGCACTTCCGCAACGCTGGTTATAACGATTGTGATATTGGCGCCTGACGGAGGCGCGCTCAAACATCAGCCGGCAGGGTGGATGGGAATGGTTCCGTCCTCGCGCCGCAGCCTGCCGCCCTCGGCATAGTTGCGGCGCACGTACTCTTCCACGATGGACTGGAATTCCTCGGCAATGTTGTTGCCCTTGAGGGTGACGGTCTTCTCGCCGTCCACGTACACCGGGGCCACCGGCACTTCGCCGGTGCCCGGCAGGCTGATGCCGATGTTGGCCAGTCTGGATTCGCCCGGGCCATTGACCACACAGCCCATCACCGCCACGTTCATGGTTTCCACGCCCGGATACTGGCTGCGCCACACCGGCATCTGCTCGCGCAGGTAGCGCTGGATTTTCTGCGCCAGCTCCTGGAAGAAGGTCGATGTGGTGCGCCCGCAGCCGGGACAGGCGGTCACCAGCGGGGTGAACGAGCGGATCCCCATGGTCTGCAGGATTTCCTGGGCCACCACCACTTCCTTGGTGCGCGACTCGCCCGGTTCCGGGGTGAGGGAAACGCGAATGGTGTCGCCGATGCCTTCTTGCAGCAACACGGCCAGCGCCGCGGTGGAGGCGACGATGCCCTTGGAGCCCATGCCGGCCTCGGTGAGGCCCAGATGCAGCGGATAGTCGCAGCGGCAGGCCAGCTCGCGATAGATGCCGACCAGGCCCTGCACGTCGCTCACCTTGCAGGAGATGACGATGCGGTCGCCCGGCAGCCCCAGCATCTCGGCCTGCTGCGCGCTTTCCAGCGCCGACCGGATGAGCGCCTCGCGCATCAGTGCCTCGGCCGACAGCGGCTCGGCGCGCCGCGCGTTTTCGTCCATCATGCGCGCCATCATGGCCTGGTCCAGGCTGCCCCAGTTGACGCCGATGCGCACTGGCTTGCCGTAGCGGATGGCCATGCCGATCATGGCGGCAAACTGTTCGTCGCGCCTGGCCCCCTTGCCGACATTGCCGGGGTTGATGCGGTACTTGGCCAGCGCCTCTGCGCAATCCGGATACTGGGCCAGCAGCTTGTGACCGTTGAAGTGAAAATCGCCCACCAGCGGCACCGGGCAGCCCATGGCGTCCAGTTCCCTGCGGATGGTGCCGACCTGGGCGGCGGCTTCCGCGGTATTGACGGTGATGCGCACCACCTCCGAGCCCGCCTGCCACAGTTCGTACACCTGGCGGGCCGTGGCCTCGGCGTCGGCGGTGTCGGTGTTGGTCATGGACTGCACCACCACCGGCATGTCGCCGCCCACCGCGACATTGCCCACCATGACCAGGCGGGTGGCGCGCCTGTGCTTGCGCTCTATCACTGATGGCTCCGTCTATTCGAGGGTGAAGCGTGCCACACCGCCCCTGGTGTGCATGGCGAGATCGACCGGCACATCGTTGTAGGTGACCTGCATGCCGATGGCATTGCCGAGCACGATCTTGAAGGGCGGCATGCCTTCCACCACGCGACTGCCGCCGGCCGGCAGGGTGGCGTTGAGGACTTCCTTGTCGTCACGATCACGCACGCTGACCCAGCCGGGCTGGGTGCAGGAAAACTGCAGGCGCGCGGGCTGCGGGACGGGCAGCTCTGCGGCAGGCTGCGCCTCTGGCACGGGCCCGGCCGGCAGGGTGGGCACGGCTTCCGGAGCGGGCGGCAGCGGTTGCAGCGGCAGGGCGGTCTCGCCGTTTTCCAGGGGCTGGGCGGGCACCTCGGCGGGCGTCGGCGCCAGCCTTTCGCCACCGTCGTCCATGAACCACATCCAGGCCGCCAGCAGCAAGAGCAGCACGACGCCGATCAGCAGGTAGGCGCGCCAAGGGGTCGGCTCGTCGCCGTCGATGGGGATGTTCTCGGTCTGCAGGCTGATGTGCGAGCCTCCGCCATCCGGCGCAACATCGCGCAGGGATTCGAGCAGCGGCTGTGCATCGATCTCGAGCAGCCTGGCATAGTTGCGGATGAAGCCGCGCACGAAGGTCGGCCCCGGCAGCGCCTCCGGATTGCCCGCCTCCAGCGCCTCGATCTGCCGCGCGCTCAGGCGCAGCCGCGCAGCCGCTTCCTCGCGGGACAGGCCGGCCTGTTCGCGTGCCTGCGTCAGCAGACGGCCCACCCCGACCAGGGTCATGGTGTCGGTGGCCGGCTGTGCGGCTTCAAGAGGAGCACTCATGGTGTTTTTCCGCCGGATGCGCCCTGCTTCGTTTCCGCCAGCAGCGCCCTGGTTTGTTCGGAATCCGGGTATTTGTGGCGCAGCAGCAGGGCGTAGCTCGCCTCGGCATCGCGATCGCCGAGCGCGCGTTCGATGCGCACGCCCAGCCACAGCATGGCGGGGGTCGGTTCGATGTCGGTCATGGCCCGTTCCAGGTGGCGGCGCGCCTGTACCAGATCACCGCGCAGATAATGCAGGTTGGCAAGCTCGAAGGAAGCCTGGCGCAGCCCCGGGCGCAGTTGCAAGGCGCGGTTGAGATGGTTTTCGGCCAGGCCGAAGTCGTTTTTCTTCAGCGCGCACAGGCCGGCGTTCAGGTTGGCCAGTTCCGGCGTGGCATACAGGGGATCCTTCAGCGCCTGGCTGAACTGCTCCAGCGACTCGTCGATGCGATTGCGCGAGCACAGGAAGGTGCCGTAATTGTTGCGCGCTTCGGAGCTTTCCGGATCGAGCTGCAATGCACGCCTGAAATGAGTTTCGGCCAGCTCGTCCTGCCCCAGTGCCGCGCGTACCAGGCCCAGGCCGACGTAGGCAGGCGCATAGCCTGGATCGATGCGTGTGGCGTGGGTGAACTCTTCCAGTGCGATGGCCATCTGCCCCTGGGCGTAGTAGCCACTGCCCAGTTCGACCCGCAACTTGGCGCGGTTGTGTGTCTCCGGATCGGTGACGCGGGTGGGCTGCAGCGCGCAGCCGGCCATGACTAGAAAGGCGACAAGCGGTATCAGGTATTTCAAGCGGCAGTCTCCCATGCGATCTTGTGCGTGCGCCGGGTCCTGTCCTGCACCCTGCCGGCCAATTGGCCGCAGGCGGCGTCGATGTCGTCGCCGCGCGTCTTGCGGGTGGTGACGACATGGCCGGCCTGCACGAGGATGTCGCGGAAGCGGCGGGTATGCTCCAGCCTGGAGGTATCGTAGCCGCCATCGGGGAACGGGTTGAACGGGATCAGGTTGAACTTGCAGGGCACGTCGCGCACTAGCCGCAGCAGTTGCCTGGCGTGCTCGGGCGTGTCGTTGACGCCATCCAGCATGACGTACTCGAAAGTGACGAAGTCGCGCGGCGCCTTTTCCAGGTAACGCCGGCAGGCCGCCATCAGTTCGGCCAGCGGGTACTTCCTGTTGATGGGCACGAGTTCGTCGCGCAACGCATCGTTGGGCGCGTGCAGCGAAACGGCCAACGCCACCGGACAGGCCTCGCGCAGGCGGTCCATGGCCGGCACCAGTCCGGAAGTGGACACGGTGACACGGCGGCGGCTCAACCCGTAGGCTGCATCGTCCAGCATGATGTTGAGCGCGGTGACGACGTTGTCGAAATTGGCGAGCGGCTCGCCCATACCCATCATGACCACGTTCGAAATGATGCGCCCGTCCTGGGGGCGGGGGGCGCGAGCCGGCATCCGCGCCGCAGCCGGCGCGGCCTCCCGGCCCAGCATTTGGTTGGCGAGCCAGAGCTGGCCGATGATTTCCGATGCCGTCAGGTTGCGGTTGAAGCCCTGGCGGCCGGTGGAACAGAAGGTGCATTCCAGCGCGCAACCAACCTGGGAGGACACGCACAGCGTGCCGCGGTCGTCTTCCGGAATGAACACGGTTTCGACGCCGTTGCCGGAACCGACGTCGATCAGCCACTTGCGCGTGCCGTCCCCCGACACCTGCTCGGCCTTGACCTCGGGCGCGCGGATTTCGGCCATCGCACCGAGTTTTTCGCGCAGGGCGGCGGCCATATCGGTCATCCGCGCGAAGTCGTTCACGCCGAAGTGGTGCATCCAGCGCATCATCTGCCTGGCGCGGAACGGCTTCTCGCCGAGTTCGGTGAAGAATCCGGCGAGCTTGGGCTGATCGTAATCGAGCAGGTTAACCATCATGCCTGAAGACAGGGACGTCAGCCACGGAGTTCACCGGGACAACGGAAAGGCGGGCCCATGCGGGAGAGGCTGCGACTCCCGCGCCCTCGGCGGCATGATGCATTCATTCATCGCGCGTATACCTGCGAGGACGGGAAGAAATAGGCGATTTCGATCGCGGCATTTTCCGGCGAATCGGAGCCGTGCACGGCGTTGGCGTCGATGCTCTCGGCAAAGTCGGCACGGATGGTGCCGGGCGCGGCTTCCTTCGGGTTGGTTGCGCCCATCAGCTCGCGGTTCCGGGCCACGGCATTTTCGCCTTCCAGCACCTGCACCATGACCGGGCCGGAGATCATGAAGCTGACCAGATCCTTGAAGAACGAACGCTCGCGGTGCACCGCGTAGAAGCCCTCCGCCTCGGCCCGAGAGAGCTGCACCATCCTGGCGGCGACGATCTTGAGGCCGTTGCTCTCGAAACGGGAGTAAATCTTGCCGATTACGTTCTTGGCGACGGCATCGGGTTTGATGATGGAGAGGGTGCGTTCGACAGCCATGGTTGCTCCGGAAGTCAAGTGGATGAAAATTTATAAGGATACCATTCCGGCGTGGTGAAATAAACCTCGCGAAGCCGCAAGCCGCCCTCGCGTGTCAGCAGGGTGTTGGCAACAATTCCCCGCCCGAGCTAACATTACGTTTTCCCGGTCGATCTGCACCGCGGCGGCGGCGCATCACCCGATGAGCAGCGGCTCCGGTCATTTTTTGTCCCCACATTGAGTCCAGGCATGAAACCATTGAAATGCGCCGTGATCGGCGTCGGCTACCTCGGCAAATTCCACGCGCAGAAATACACCACCCTGGCGGATTGCGAACTCATCGCGGTGGTGGACAACAATCCCGAGCAGGCCCGCGCCATCGCCGGGCAAAACCACACACAAGCGCTCACCGATTACCGCCCCCTGCTGGGCCGGGTCGACGCCGTCAGCATCGTCGTTCCCACCAGCCTGCATTTCGAAATCGCGCGCGACTTCCTCGAGGCCGGCGCCCACGTGCTGGTGGAAAAGCCGATTACCGTCACCGTCGAGGAGGCGGATGAGTTGATCCGCATCGCCCGGGAGAACGATCTGCGTTTGATGGTCGGCCATCTGGAGCGCTTCAACGCCGCGCTGCTCGGCCTGGACCTGACCCGCGCCAAACCGCTGTTCATCGAATCGCACCGCCTGGCGCCCTTCAACCCACGCGCCAACGATGTCAGCGTGGTGCTGGATTTGATGATCCACGACATCGACATCATCCTCGACATCGTCGATGCCGAGGTCGAGCGCATCGACGCCAAGGGCGTCACCGTGCTGACCAACGACACCGACATCGCCAACGCGCGCATCACCTTCAGGAACGGCTGCGTGGCCAATGTCACCGCCAGCCGGGTCAGCCTCAAGGTCGAGCGCAAGATGCGCCTGTTCATGCCCAACGCCTATGTTTCGGTCGATTTCCAGAACCGCATCCTCGCCAGGTATCGCAAGGGTGAGCGGGAAATGTTCCCCGGCGTGCCGGAGATCGTCAGCGAGGAATCCGCGTTCGAAAACGGCGATGCGCTGATGGAGGAGATCAGGCACTTCGTCGCCTGCATCCGTCAGGGGCGCGAGCCGCTGGTGTCCGGCCAGGCGGGGCGGCGCGCACTGGCGACGGCGATCGAAATCGGCCGGCTGCTCCAGCGCGAATCCGCGGCGTAGACGGCATACGCAGTCAGTCGCCGGGATTGCGCAAAGCGGCCAGTCTCGGGCGCGCCGGATTCACGCATCGTTCATTTTCTCAATCAGGAGACTCCTCCCATGATCCCCATGGTCGATCTGAAAACCCAATATCTCGCGCTCAAGGACGAAATCGATGCCGGCATCCAGGAGGTGCTGAATTCCTGCGCCTTCGTCATGGGGCCCAACGTGCAGGCCTTCGAGCAAGAGGCGGCCGAGTATCTGGGGGTCAGGCATGCAATCGGCGTGGCCAACGGCACCGAGGCTTTGCATCTCGCCCTGGAAGCCGTGGGCATCGGGCCGGGTGACGAGGTCATCACCTCGGCGTTCACCTTCATCGCCACCGCCGAGGCCATCCGCCATGTCGGTGCCAGGCCGGTGTTCGTCGATATCGATCCCCGGGCCTTCAACATCACGCCGCAGACCATCGCGGCGGCCATTGGCCCCAAGACCAGGGCCATCATGCCGGTTCATCTGTTCGGCCAACCCTGCGACATGGCCGCCATTCAGGCCCTGGCCGACGCGCAGGGTCTGAAGGTCATCGAGGATTGCGCCCAGTCGTTCGGCGCCCGCGTGAACGGCAGACAGACCGGCAGCCTGGGCCTGGCCGCCGGCTTCAGCTTCTTTCCCAGCAAGAATCTGGGCTGTTACGGTGACGGTGGCCTGGTGACCACCCAGGACGACGCCGTCGCCGCCAAGGTGAAAATGCTGCGCAATCACGGCTCGGAGGTGCGTTACTACCACGACGTCATCGGTTACAACAGCCGCCTCGACGAGCTGCAGGCCGTGATTCTGCGGGCCAAACTCAAGCGCATCGAGCACTTCAACCAGAGCCGCCGCCGGGTTGCCCATCTCTACAGCGAACTCATGGCCGACCTGCCGGTGGAAACGCCACATGAGGACGGCATCGGCGTGCACGTGTACCACCAGTACACGCTGCTGACCGACCAGCGCGAGGCCATCGTGGCCGCACTGCAGAAGGCGGGCATCGCCTGCGCCATCTATTACCCCGTTCCGCTGCATCGGCAGAACGTGTTCGCCGCAGATTGCCAGGGCGTGAGCCTGCCAGTGACCGAGGCGGTCGCGGCGCGCTGCCTGTCCCTGCCCATCTACCCGGAACTGCAGGACGAGCAGGTGCGCGAGATCGTGGCGGTCATTCGCGGCGCGCTGAGCGGCTGACCGGGTCAAGACGGAGGGGTGCCGGCGGGGAAGACGCATGGCACCCCCGCGCAGCATCCGGCGCTGCCGCAGCACGCGCAGAATCAGGATAACAAAATCCTCAGATATGCTTTATAGTATCGAGATGACGTTGTCCGAAAGAGTCAATACACTGGGTCAGGACCTGCTGCGGCGCCACGGCGCCCGCGTGCACAAGATCGCGCTCGACGCCGGCTTTACCTGTCCCAACCGCGACGGCAGCAAGGGCACCGGCGGCTGCACTTTCTGCAACAATGCCTCGTTCAGCCCGGCCGCCGACGCCCGCCCGGACCTCCCTGCGCAGATTGCCCGGGCGCGCCGCGTCATCGCCGCGAGGACCGGCGCACGCCGCTTCATCGCCTATTTCCAGGCCTATACCAACACCTACGCCGACATCGGCGTTCTGGAAGCCCTGTACCGCGCGGCGCTGGCCGAGCCCGACATGGTCGGCATCGCGGTCGGCACCCGCCCGGACTGCGTCTCGCCCGCCGTGCTCGACCTGCTCGACGCCCTGCGCGGCGAAGGGCTGGAAGTCTGGCTAGAACTCGGCCTGCAATCGGCCTTCGACGATACGCTGGCACGCATCAACCGCGGCCACACCCTGGCCGAATACCGCGACACGGCGCGCTCGGCGCGGGCGCGGGGCATCCCGCTGTGCGCCCATCTGATCGTCGGCCTGCCGGGCGAGGATGCGTCCCACTGTCACGCCACGCTGGACACCGTGCTGGACATCGGGGTGGACGGCCTCAAGCTGCATCCGCTGCACGTGGTCAGACACACCTTGCTGGCCCACCAGTGGCGGCGCGGTGGCTACCAGCCGCGCTGATCTGATCGAGCGCACTCCGCCGCACATCGTCTATCACCGCGTCACCGCCACGGCGTCGAAGGACATCCTGCTGGCGCCGTCGTGGTGCGCGCAGAAATGGAATGTCCTCAACGACATCGAGCACGAACTGCGCCGGCGCGGCGGCCGCCAGGGTTCGCGCGCGGGCGAGCCCCGCATCCCCGTGAAAGCGCGGCATGCCGCTTGAACTGGTCTGTCCCGCCGGCAACCTGCCTGCGCTCAAGGTGGCGGTGGACAGCGGCGCCGACTGCGTCTATTTCGGCTTCCGCAACGCCACCAACGCGCGCGCCTTCGCCGGCCTGAATTTCGACGTCGAGACGGCCCGGCAGGGCATCCGCTATGCGCGGCAACACGGCTGCAAGACGCTGCTGGCGCTCAACGCCTTCCCGCAGCCAGCACACTGGGATGTCTGGCGCCAGGCGGTGGACGACGCGACGGAACTGGGCGTGGATGCGCTGATCCTGGCCGATGCCGGCCTGATGCGCTATGCCAGCCGTACCTGGCCGGAGCTGCGCCTGCACCTTTCGGTGCAGGCGTCCGCCACCAGCTACGAGGCGATCAATTTTTACCACGAGCAGTTCGGTATCCGCCGCGCCGTGCTGCCGCGCGTGCTGTCGCTGGCGCAGGTGGAAAACGTGGTGCGCAACACGCCGGTGGAGATCGAGCTGTTCGGCTTCGGCGGGCTGTGCGTGATGGTGGAAGGCCGCTGCGCGCTGTCTTCCTACGCCGCAGGAGAATCGCCCAACACCGCCGGGGTGTGTTCGCCAGCCAAGGCCGTGCGCTGGCAGCAGACGCCCAAGGGGCTGGAATCGCGCCTCAACGGTGTGCTGCTGGACCGCTACGGCCCCGACGAGAACGCCGGCTACCCCACGCTGTGCAAGGGCCGCTTCGATGTCGGAGGCGCCACCTATTACGCGCTGGAAGAGCCGACCAGCCTCAACACGCTGGAACTGCTGCCGGACATGCTGCGCATGGGCATCGCCGCCGTCAAAATCGAGGGCCGCCAGCGCAGCCCGGCCTATGTCGGGCAGGTGACGGCAGTGTGGCGCGCCGCCATCGACGCGGCCCTGCGCGGCGTGCAGGATTTTGCCGTTGCACCGGCTTGGATGGCACAGCTCGGCAGGCTCGCCGAAGGACAGCAGCACACGCTGGGAGCCTACCATCGCCCATGGAAATGAAGGCAATGAAACTGTCCCTGGGTCCCCCCCTCTACTACTGGACGCAGGAAGCGGTGCGCACATTCTACGCGCAGGCCGCGGACTGGCCGGTGGACATCGTCTATCTGGGCGAGGTGGTGTGTTCGCGCCGCCACCAGATGCGCCTGGCCGACTGGCTGGACGTGGCCGGTCAACTGGCGATAGCCGGCAAGGAAGTGGTGCTGTCCACTCAGGCCCTGATCGAGTCGGAATCCGATCTCAAAACCCTGCGCCGCGTCGCCGGCAACGGCCTGTTCGCCATCGAGGCCAACGACATGGGCGCGGTACGGCTGGCCGCCGGCCAACCCTTCGTCGCCGGGCCGCACCTCAACACCTACAACGGCGAGACGCTGGACATCCTCGCGCGGCTGGGCGCGATGCGCTGGGTGGCGCCGGTGGAGCTGTCACGCGCGATGATGGGGGAGATGCTGGCGCGCAAGCCGGCCGGCATGCAGACCGAAGTGTTTGCCCATGGCCGCCTGCCGCTGGCGTTTTCGTCACGTTGCTTCACGGCGCGCCGCCACAACCTGCCCAAGGACGACTGCCGCTTCAGGTGCCTGGAACATCCCTGCGGCATGGCGCTCAATACACGCGAGGGGCAGCCCTTCCTCGCCCTCAACGGCATCCAGATCCAGTCCGCCGCCATCCACACCCTGATCGGCGAGGTGGGCGACCTGCGCGGCATGGGGGTGGACGTACTGCGCATCAGCCCGCAGCCGCAGCACACCGGCCGCGTGGCCGAACTGTTCCGCGCCGCGGCCGACGGCGCCCTGCCTGCCGCCGAGGCGCGGGCCGCACTGGCGCCCTGCCTGTTCGACGCGGCATGCGACGGCTATTGGCACGGACGCTCCGGCATCGAACTGTCCATGGAGATCGTCGCATGATCCTGGAAACCGCAGTTGGACGCGCCGGAGTGCGGGTGCGTAGCGGGCTCCCCCGAACGGTGAGCGTCATCGAGGCTGGACGATAGCGAATGAGCGATCAACTGCGGTTTCCAGGATCATGCTGAATCCTGCGACCTTGCGGTTCCCACAACCGCTGGCAAGGCTTGTGTCGTGTCTACCGACCCTGCCGCCCTCCTTCGTGGCAACACGCATCCTCAACCTGGCGCTGGGGGAAATCATCCGCCGCGGCGACCTGCAGCCGCTGTACGGCAAACGCATCGCCATCCGGGTCACGGATGTCGGCCTGCACCTCTATTTCACCACCGGGCCGCACGGTTTTGTGGCAACCGGCGTGCACCCCGCCCCAGACCTCGCCATCAGCGCCTCGCTGCGCGATTTCCATCTGCTGGCGACCCGGCAGGAAGACCCGGACACGCTGTTTTTCAACCGCCGCCTGCTGGTGGAAGGTGACACCGAACTGGGTTTGGTGGCGAAGAATACGCTGGACGGCATGGAACTGCCGAAGTTGGCCGATTTGCATCCGGGCAGCGTGCTCCTACGCATCAGACAACGCCTGGGTCTTCCGTGAAATCCGGGCAAGGCCGCGTGGCGGGACTACCCTGCCGCGTTGCGCTGCCGCCTGGTCTCGTACAGGCAGATGCCGCTGGCCACGGATACGTTGAGGCTTTCCACCGTGCCGAACATGGGGATGCGTACCAGCGCGTCGCAGGTTTGCGCCGTGAGCCGCCGCAGGCCCGTGCCCTCCGCGCCCAGCACCAGGGCGAGCGGCCCCGTGAGCTTGGCCGAGAACAGATCCTGCTCGGCCCCGGCGGCGGCGCCCACCACCCACACGCCGGCGTCCTGCAGTTCGCGCAGGGTGCGCGCGAGGTTGGTAACGGCGATGAAGGGCACGGTTTCCGCCGCACCGCAGGCCACCTTGCGCGCCGTGGCGTTGAGTCCAGCCGCGCGGTCCTTGGGAGCGATCACGGCGTGCACACCCATGGCATCGGCCACGCGCAGGCAGGCGCCGAGATTGTGCGGGTCTTCCACACCGTCCAGCGCCAGGAAGAAGGGCGGTTCGGGCAGGCCGGATTCCAGGATGTCGTGGATGTCCCGGTACGGCAGCGGCGTGTCGGCCACGCGCGCCAGCACGCCCTGATGGCGGCCGTGGGTGGCCAGGCCGTCCAGCCGCTCGCGCTCCATTTCCATGACGCGCACGCCCTTCTGCTCCGCCATGCGCAGCAAATCCAGCATGCGCGCGTCGCGTCGCGTCCTGTCCACACACACTTCCTGCGCGCTGGCAGGGTTCTGGCGCAGGCGGCTCAACACCGCGTGAAAGCCGAACACGATACGGGTGCCGCTCATTTCTTCCTGCCGCCTTTCCTGGTTCCGGTCGCGGCGCGTGATGGCCGGGCTTCCGGTTCCTGGTCCAGCACGAAGTCGATCTTGCTGCTTTCCATGTCCACACGCGCCACCTTGACGCGCAGCCGGTCACCCAAGCGATAACGCAAGCCGGTGCGCTCGCCCACCATTTCGTGGCGGACGCTGTCGAAATGGAAATAATCGTTGCCAAGTTCGGTGACGTGCAGCAATCCTTCCACGTACACCTCGTCCAGCGCCACGAACAGCCCGAAGCCGGTGACGCCGGCCACGGTGCCGGTGAAGCACTCGCCCACCTTGTCCTGCATGTAGTAGCACTTGAGCCACAGCTCGACATCGCGGGTAGCGTCGTCCGCGCGGCGCTCGGTCATCGAGCAGTGCATGCCCAGCGCATGCCAGTCGCCCGCCCGGTACTTTTTGTCTTCCAGCACCGCCTTGATGGCGCGGTGGATGAGCAGGTCGGGATAGCGGCGGATGGGCGAGGTGAAATGGGTGTAGTGCTCGTAGGCGAGGCCGAAGTGGCCGACATTGTCCGGGCTGTACACGGCCTGCTGCATGGAACGCAGCAGCACGGTCTGCAGCAGTTGTTCGTCCGGACGTCCCTGGATCCGCTCCATCAGCTTGCAGTAATCCTTGGCGTGCGGCGTGTCCCCGCCGCCCAAAGGGAGGCCGAACTCGGCCAGGAAACCGCGCAGCTTTTCCAGCTTTTCCGGCGTCGGTCCCTCATGGATGCGGTACAGCGCCGGATGGCCGTGCTCCTTGAGAAAATCGGACGCGCACACGTTGGCGGCCAGCATGCACTCCTCAATCAGCCGGTGCGCGTCGTTGCGACCGGAGGGCACGATGCGTTCGATCTTGCCCTGGTCGTTGAAGATCATCAGCGTCTCGATGGTCTCGAACTCGATGGCGCCGCGCTTCTCGCGCGCCTTGGCGAGAATCCGGTAGAGCGCATCCAGGTGCTGCACGTGCGGCAGCAGCCAGGCGTATTGCCTGGCGGTCTCCCCTTGCGGATTGACGATCATGTCGTACACCCGGGTGTAGGTCATGCGTGCCCGGGAACGCATCACCGAGGGGTAGAACCGGTAGCGTCTGATTTCGCCCCTGGCGTCGATCTGCATGTCGCACACCATGCACAGGCGCTCGACCTCCGGGTTGAGGGAACACAGGCCGTTGGATAGCGCTTCCGGCAGCATGGGGATGACGCGACGCGGAAAATATACCGAGTTGCCGCGCTCGAACGCATCCCGGTCCAGTGATTCGCCGGGCTTCACGTAGAAGCTGACATCAGCGATGGCCACCACCAGGCGCCAGCCTTTCCCTTGCGGCTCGCAGAACACCGCATCGTCGAAGTCGCGCGCCGTCTCGCCGTCGATGGTGATGAGCGGCAGTTCGCGCAGGTCGATGCGCCTGGCCCAGTCCTGCGGCTGTACCGTCGGCGGGTACTGTTCCGTCTGGCGGATGGCGGCTGCGCTGAACTCGTAGGGCAGATGGTGCTTCCTGAGCGCGATCTCGATTTCCATGCCGGGATCGGCGTAGTTGCCGAGGATTTCCACCACTCTGCCGATGGGCTGGGCATATGCCGAAGGCTGCTCGATCAGTTCTACCATCACCACCTGACTGGACCTGGCGCCCATGTCCTGCCCCGGCGGGATGAGGATATCCTGGCTGATGCGGCGATCCTCCGCGGCCACCAGCACCACGCCGGCCTCGCGCAGCAGGCGGCCGACCAGGCGCCGGTTGACGCGATCCAGCACCTCGACGATCTTGCCCTCGGGCCGGCCGCGCCGGTCGACGCCGCTCTGCCGCACCATGACCCGGTCGCCATGCAGCACCTTGGTCATTTCCCTGGGCGACAGGAACAGATCCTCACCGCCAGCATCCGGGATGCAGAAACCGAAGCCGTCCGGATGGCCCTGCACCGTACCCGGGATGAGATGGATTTTCTCGGCAAGACACAGCGCCCCCTTGCGGTTGCGCAGAATCTGGCCGTCGCGCTCCATCGCGTTCAGGCGGCGGTCGAGTACCTCGCGCTCGCCCTTGCGGATGTCCAGCAGCTTCCACAGTCTCTCCACGCCGACCGGCGCGCCCTCCTCCTCCATCACCTGCAGGATGTATTCCCGGCTGGGCAGAGGGTGTTCGTACTTGGCCGCCTCACGGTCGGCGTAGGGATCCCTGGCGTGTTTCTTTTTTTTCTCCGGCGTTGACAAAGCTCGAAATTCCTCTAGAATGCCCGTCTCCATTCGCTGCCCAGATGGCGGAATTGGTAGACGCGCTAGTTTCAGGTACTAGTATCGAAAGATGTGGAGGTTCGAGTCCTCTTCTGGGCACCAAATCAAACAAGGCCGGCACCTCGCCGGCCTTTGTTTTATGCGGCTTCCAGCCCGATTTGACGCCCTTCGCAGCACTTTGCAAACCCCGCATATTTACGCCTTTTGCCGTATCTTGTAGCATCTGTGTGTGACCAATTTGTGCCCAGTGGTGTGACCAAATGGCGACCATCAGAAAGCGCGGCGAGAAGTGGCAAGCCATTGTCCGCATGCGCGGCGTGCGCGCCAGCGACGTGTTTCTCACCAAGGCCGCGGCAAACGCCTGGGCCACATCCCTTGAAGCGGACATCATAACAGGGAAATACCGCAGCGATAGCGTCGAGCCTGGTAAGACCGTTGGCGATCTGCTGGACAAGTATGCCGAAGAAGTGTCACCCAAGAAGAGCGGCACGCGATGGGAGCAAATCAGGATCGGCCTGCTCAAGCGCTGCGAAATCGTCGTCGATGGTGTGGCCGTCACAGTTGAAAGTGTGCCGCTGTCACAATTTGACGAGCGGCACGTCGCCGCATGGCGCGACGCGCGCGCCAAGTCGATCTCTGGCTCTTCCATCAACCGCGAGTGGAATGTCTTTTCCAACGCCTTCAAGATTGCCGCGCGCGAATGGAAGTGGATCACCAAGAACCATTGGCATGAAGTCGAGCGGCCGAAGAAGAACAAGCCGCGCGACCGGCTGGCCACGCAGGCCGGGATCGAGCGCATTACCCATTCGTCAGGATATTCGCCTGACAAGGCGCCTGACACGATCATCGCCAGGGTGATGGCGGCCGCCATCTTCGCCATGCAGACGGCGATGCGCTGCAAGGAAATCACGCAGAGGCGATGGGCCAACGTCCACGTAGATCGGCGCGTCGTCGTCATCCCGGAGAACAACGAGATCGAGCGCACCAAGACAGGCGGCCGCGAAGTGCCGCTATCGAAAGCGGCGATCCATCTGCTTGAGCAGATGCGCGGCCTGTTCGACGAACAGGTATTCGGCCTCAAGGAGTCGCAGGTAGACGCGCACTGGCGCAAGCTCACCGGAAAGGCATTGGTCGATAATCTCACCTTCCACGACTTGAAGCACTACGCCTGCACCAATCTCGCCAAGAAGGTCAGCGTGTACGATCTGGCGCGGATCGTCGGCACGCGCGACCTCAAGACGTTGATGCTCTACTACAACAAGTCCGCCGCAGACATCGCGGCGGATCTCGATTAGTTCATCTTCTTCCGCAGCCCCTCGGCCACGTTGCGCAGTTTTTCCTGTTCCCGCTGCACGGTGTCGTCAAACTCGCCCTTGTCCATCCCCTTGCGGCCGTAGTCGCGCGCCGCGCGGTTGATGTTGCCGCGGATCTCCATGATCTTTTCTTCCGCGTCACGACCGGCCTGCCAGCGCAGCATGTCGGTGTCGTAGCTGTGCAGCTTGATGCCGATGGACGATGCCAGCGCTTGCCACAGGGTATACTCGCGCCCGCGTAAATCCGTCTTGCCAGTAATCGCCGCCTCGATCTTGTCGAACGAGTAGGTGCCCGGCAGCGCGGGGAAGTTCGGCGCCATGCCCTTGTATAGATGCTCGAACAGCTTGTGGCTGCTGTTGTCGAATCGCATTAGTCTCAAGGAAACCGACCAGGGACGACTGGATCAACTGCTGGCGCAAAATCAACCGCTGGCCTCGCTCTACGCGCTCAAGGAGCAGTTGCAGCGCGTCTGGCAGCCCGCCGCCATGACCGCCCGCCTCGGCGACTGGTGCGGCATGGCCAAGGCAGCCGGCATCGCCGGGCTAGGCAAGTTCGTGAAAACCTTGCGGTCCCACCGCACCGGCCTCTGCGCTTACGCCGATCATCCGATCACCACCTCGCGGCTGGAGGCCGGTAACGTCTCCATCGCGCTCCTGCGCCGTCGCGCCAGGGGCTTCCGTGACATGGAGTATTTCAAGCTCAAAATCTTCCAGCTCAACACCGAGGACTCCCCGTCGTTCCTCTATACAAAAATGCCAAAGAGATCATGTCAGCCCAAGATTTCTGCCGTAGGAAACCCGTGAACAGCCCGGTTGGGCGAGGCGGAAACCCGGCAATGGCTCGCGCAGTTTTCCCCCTGGCGGGCGATGGTGGCGGCCCATCTGTGGGCAGCCAATGCCGTAGCGGATGGGCAATGAGGAATCAGCGCGTCCCGGCCTGACCGTTCTGCCGGTCGAACTGCTGCAAGAATTCCTGATCACCAGCCTTCTCCGCCAGCGCGCGTGCCTGCGCGAGTTCCGCGGCGGCGGCCTCGGCGTTGCCCAGCGCCGCCTGCGTCTCGGCCATCAGCGCACGGGCACGCGCTTCCCAGTAGGGGGCCTCGTTGAGCGTTGTCACCGGGATGAGCCGGCCCAGCCAGCGCTCGGCATCCCGGTAAGCACGCCCCGCGAGACAGTAGCGGACGAGGGCGAGCATGGCCTCGGCATAGTCGGCCAGGCTGCCCATGCGTTCCTGCAGCAGCACGGCCTTGATCTGGTGCTCGATGGCGAGATCGTGCCCGGCCAGCGCATGGTGGGCCGCGGCGATGCGCGCGTGGCTTTTGGCGCGCTCGTTGTCGTTGCCGGCGAGGTCGAGGCCCTGCCGGTACTGCGTGAGCGCGGCAGTGTGGTCTTTCGCTGCCGCCAGCGCATCGCCGATGCGGTTGAGGTTGATCGCCTGGAAGCGCCGGTTGCCCGCCTGGCGTGCCGCTTCCAGGCTGCTCTGGTAATGGCTGCGTGCGACTTCATGGCTGCCGGCCGCGGCATGCTGGTCACCCAGCAGGGTGAGCGCCACCATGCGCTGCAGCGGCGTGGCGGATGCCTGCTCGGCCCGGTTCAGCGCCTGCAGCGCCGCTTCGTGGCGGCCCAGCCCGCCCTGCGCCCGTCCCAGGCACAGCCAGGCGTCGGCCGACGCCTGCAGCCGCAGCGCCGCCTCGGCGTGACCGACGGCCTGCTCGTAATGGCCGGTGCGGTGCGCCTCGTTACACTGTTCGATCAGGGCGGCCGCCTCGCCGGCTTGGGCGGGGGCTGCCGCCGGCAGCAGAAATGCCAGCAGGAGTTTCTTCATTTGATTCATTCGAGATAACGCGACCAGTCTTGGCGGGGATCGCCCACGGCGAAAAAGCCCGGGTTGAGCAGGGAATCGCGGATATTGTAATGCAGGGGCCGGTTGTCCAGGTCCACCAGGCACCCGCCCGCCTCTTCCAGCACGCACTGGGCCGCCGCGGTGTCCCACTCCGAAGTCGGGCCGAGGCGTGGGTAGACGTCGGCACGGCCTTCCGCCACCAGACAGATTTTCAGCGAGCTTCCCATGCTGATGAGCATGTGCGGGCCGATGCGGGCCAGGAACCGCAGCAGCCGTTCGCCGGCATGGGAGCGGCTGCCGACCACGGTGACCTGGGTGGGGTCGAATGCCCGGGCACGGATCCGCTGCGGCAGCTGGGCGCCGAGCCGGCGCCAGGCGCCCTGGCCGCGCACGGCATGGAACAGCAGGCCCAGCGCGGGGGCGTAGACCACGCCCAGCACCGGCCGATGATCCTCGATGAGGGCGATGTTGACGGTAAATTCGCCGTTGCGCTTGATGAACTCGCGCGTCCCGTCGAGCGGATCCACCAGCCAGTGTCTCCGCCATGAAATTCTTTCATGATAATGAATTACGGAAGATTCTTCAGAAATTACCGGAATATCCGGAGCGATCCGCGCCAAGCCGACGTCGATGACGTGATGAGCGGCGAGATCGGCCTGGGTAAGGGGCGAATCGTCCGCTTTGTGCTGCACCGCGATGTCCTCATCGTACACGGCCATGATGGCGGCGCCGGCCTCCTTTGCCAGGCCGGTGACCGCCTCCAGCATGGCAGGCGTCGCGCAATGGCCGGCCTCGTCGCTCATGCTGCCCCCAGCATGGCACGCAGGGCGGCCTCGTCGATCACTGCCACGGCCAAGGCATGCGCCTTGTCCAGCTTGCTGCCGGCGTCATGGCCAGCCACCACGAAATCGGTCTTTTTCGAGACGCTGCCGCTTACCTTGCCCCCCGCCGCCTCGATGAGCGCCTTGGCCTGCTCGCGGCCCAGGCCGGTCAGTGCGCCGGTGAGCACGAAAGTCTTGCCTTCCAGCGGCCCTGCCTCCATGCTTCGCCCTCCGTGTTCTTCCCAGTACACGCCAGCGGCGCGCAGGGCGGCGATCACTTCCCGGTTGTGCGGCTCGGCGAAGAACTGCACGATGGAGTCCGCCACCACCGGCCCCACGTCCGGCACCTGCTGCAGCGTCTCGGCATCGGCCGCAGCGAGTCGTTCCAGGCTGCCGAAGTGGCGCGCCAGGTCCTTGGCGGTTGCCTCGCCCACGTTGCGGATGCCGAGCGCGTAGATGAAGCGCGCCAGGGTAGTGCGCTTGCTGCGCTCCAGCGCATTCACGAGGTTCTGCGCGGATTTCTCGGCCATGCGCTCCAACCCGGCCAGCCGGACCGCGTCCAGCCGGTAGAGGTCGGCAAGACTGTTCACCAGGCCGTTATCGACCAGTTGCTCGACCAGTTTCTCGCCCAGCCCTTCAATGTCCATGGCGCGGCGGCCGGCGAAATGCAGGATGGCCTGCCTGCGCTGTGCAGGGCAATAAAGTCCGCCCGTGCAGCGCGCCACCGCCTCGTCCTCCGGGCGCACCACGTGCGAGCCGCACACCGGACAGGCGGCGGGCATGCGAAATTCGCGCGCGTCCGGCGGACGCCGTTCCGGCAGGACGCGCGCCACTTCCGGGATGACATCACCGGCGCGACGCACCACCACGGTGTCGCCAATGCGCACGTCCTTGCGGCGAATCTCGTCCTCGTTGTGCAAGGTGGCGTTGGTGACGGTGACGCCACCGACGAATACCGGCTTGAGGCGCGCCACCGGCGTCAGCGCACCGGTGCGGCCAACCTGCACCTCGATGTCCTCCACCACGGTGAGCGCCTCTTCCGGCGGATACTTGTGCGCGCAGGCCCAGCGCGGCTCGCGCGTGACGAAACCGAGCTCTTCCTGCAGCACCAGCGAGTTCACCTTATACACCACGCCGTCGATATCGAACGGCAGGACATCGCGCATGGAAAGGATGCGCGCGTGGAAGGCGATCAACCCTTCGGAGCCCCGCGCCACCGCGCGGTGCTCGCATACCGGCACGCCGAACGTCGCCAGCGCATCGAGGATGCGGTTGTGCGTGAGCGGCAGCGCCCAGCCGCGAGTCTCACCGATGCCGTAGGCGTAGAAAGACAGCGGCCGCGCGGCGGCGACGGCCGGGTCGAGCTGACGGATGCTGCCGGCGGCCCCGTTGCGCGGGTTGACCAGGGTGGGCCTGCCCAGCTCGCGCTGGCGGGCGTTGTAGCGCTCGAAGTCCGGGCGGCTGATGAAGACTTCGCCGCGGATTTCCAGCAGTGGCGGCGCCTCGCCGTGGAGGCGCAGCGGAATGCAGCGGATGGTGCGCACGTTCTGTGTGACGTCCTCGCCGGTCTCGCCGTCGCCGCGCGTGGCTGCCTGCACCAGTACGCCATGCTCGTAACGCAGGCTGATGGCGAGACCGTCGAATTTCAGTTCGACAGCGTATTCCACCAGCGCGTCACGCTCGCCCAGGCCGAGTTCTCGCCGCACGCGCGCATCGAAGGTGCGGGCGCCTTCCGGGGTGGTGTCGGTTTCCGTGTGGATGGACAGCATGGGCACCGCATGCCGCACCGGAGCGAACTCGGGTAGCGGCTTGCCGCCGACGCGCCGGGTGGGCGAATCCGGCGTGACCAGTTCCGGGTGCCGCGCTTCCAGCGCCTGCAGCTCGCGGAACAGGCGGTCGTACTCGCCGTCGGGAATCTCGGGCCGGTCGAGCACGTAATACAGATAATCGTGACGGGAGATTTCCGCGCGCAGATGCTCCGCGCGCAGCCTCACCTGCTCCGGCACGACCATGTCAGGAGAAAAGTCGCAGTGCCGTGGCGCTGCCGGGCGGGATGCCGCGCGCGACCATGCGCGTCTGGATGGCCTTGAGCTGCTGGCGGATCTTGTCGATGTCCGCATCGCTGAGCGGGCGTTGGTTGTCGTCCACCAGTTGCCCGCCCAGGGCGAGCTGCAGCTTGCGCGCAATCTGCACCATCTGGCCGAATACCTCGCTGCAGTTGGCCACGCGCGGCACGTCGAGCTGGAAAGTCAGGCCGCGATAAAACAGCGTGCGCAAGGTCTCCGGCTTGAACGGGCGCTTGTCCTGGCTGACCAGGGTGAACTGCGTCTCGCCAGCTTCGCCGAGGCAGTGGAAGGCCCCGTCATCCTGCAGATGCATGCCCGCCGCCTCGGCCAGCCCGCGCAGCTTGGTACCGGCGAAGGGGCCGTTGTCGCCAGGCAGGATGTGGAACCCCACCATGACATCGACATCCATGCCGAACTGGTCCAGTTCCACCGCATAGGGCAAGGTCTTTTCCGCGCCGCGCCACTGCAGCGCCGCGCCCAGGGTGGCGGCCGCGGCCTGCACGCTCTCGCGGAACTGCCGCAGCATGGATTCGCTCACCGGTCCGCGCCGGTCGGCGAGTTGCAGCGTGCAGGCCGCGGCGGTCAGCGCCGATGCATTCTGCTGCGCTGCCAGGTCATACCAGACGCCGTCGGCGTCCTGCACCAGGCACTGGCGCAGCTTTTCCCCGGCGGCCAGCGGCCTCAGCACGGCCGCGACCGAGGCCGCCGGCTGCGGATCGGCAAAGGCGAGCAGGCCGACGAGATCGATCTGTTCGCTGACATGGGCCGGCAGTTCCCCGTAGCCAGCCACGGTAGCGGGCGCTGCCGGCGCCTGGGCGACCCGCCCGGATTCGACGGGGGACGCCGCAGACGCCGCCGGTTCCTGGCGGGGTTCCGGTGCCACCGTTCCCGCTTCGGGCGGCGCGTCGGGGAGGACGGCCAGGGTATCGTCCAGCCTGGCCGCGGGCTCGTCGATACGGAAGACCTCGTCCGTTTCGTCAGGCGCCGGCCGTCTTTCCGTCAGCAACGGGTCGTCCGCCGCATCGTCGAAGCGCCAGCCGTTCTCGCGCATCAGCCGGCGCTCCTGCCACCAGTTGTAGAGGACGACCGCGGCGACGATGACGACGCCGAGGGCGATCAGGGCGATCTGCAATTCCGACATGCTATCGTGTCCCAGTATTTTGGTTTGGCCTTTATTTGGCCCGATTATATACGTTACAGCGCCATTTCCGTTTGCATCTGCATGGCCGCCTCGATGTCCACTTCGACGATGCGCGACACACCGGACTCCTGCATGGTCACGCCGACCAGTTGCTGCGCCATTTCCATGGTGATCTTGTTGTGGCTGACGAACAGGAACTGCGTGCGTTCCGACATCTTGCGCACCAGGGCGCAGAAGCGCTCGGTATTGGTGTCGTCGAGCGGCGCGTCCACCTCGTCCATCAGGCAGAACGGCGCGGGGTTGAGGCGAAACAGCGCGAACACCAGCGCCAGCGCAGTCAGCGCCTTTTCGCCGCCGGACAGCAAGTGGATGGTGCTGTTCTTCTTGCCCGGCGGCTGGGCGAACACCTGGATGCCGGTGTCGAGGATTTCCTCGCCGAGCAGCTGCAACTGCGCCTGGCCGCCGCCGAACAGGGTGCCAAACAGGTCGGCGAAATGGCGGTTGGCTTCGTCGAAGGTGTGCTGCAGGCGGCTGCGCGTCTCGCGGTCGATGCGGCGGATGGCATCCTCCAGGGTGGCGATGGCGGTTTCCAGATCCTGCGCCTGGCTGTCCAGGTAGTTCCCGCGCTCGCGCTCGCCGGCCAGCTCTTGGATGGCGGCGAGGTTGACCGGCCCCAGTCCGGCGATCTGCGCATCCAGCGCGACGGCCTGTCGTTCCAGCGCGGCCGGACGGACGCCCTGTGCCAGCTCCGCCGCGAGTGCCGCCTCGTCGTAGCCGGTGGCCGCGAACTGTCCCACGGCATGCTCGAAGGCCAAGCGCGCCTGCTGATCCTGCAGGCGCGCTTCTTCCAGCCGGTCGCGCAGCGGATGCAACTGCTGCTCCGCCTGCAGGCGGCTGCGCTCGGTCTCCTGCAACCGCTGCTCGGCCTCGGCCTGGGCGTTGCGCGCCGCAGCCAGCGCCGCCTCGCACACGCGCTGCTGCCCCAGCGCCTGTTCCAGTTCCGCCTGCAACGTATCGGTCCGCGCGGCTTGCAGCTGTAGCCCCACTTCTGTCAGGCGCGCAGAAACGGTGTCATGACCTTCATGTAATGAATCAATTTTTAGTTTTAACTCATTGATACCATTCAATAATAATTTTTCATCATATCCCGCGCGCTGCGCATCGCGCTCTGCCTCCAGCAGGCGCTCCCGCGTCTGGTGCAGGGTGGCCTCCGCCCGCTGCCGCACCGCTGCTGCGTCGTCAAGCTGCCGGCGCGCTGCCGCCAGCTTCTCCTGCAGTACCTGCATGGCCGCCGCGCGTTCCTCCTGCTGCGCTTCGAGCAGTGCGCACCGTTGCCGCAGGCGCTCCCGCTCGTCCGTCAACTGCCGATGGCGCTCCTGCACGTGCAGCGCCTGCTGCTGCAACCGCAGCAATTCCAGACGCTGCGCATGCCCGTTCGCCACCAGTTGGCGCAACGCGTGCTGCTGCCGCGCAATTTCGCGGCGCAGTGTGTGCAGCGCCTGTTCCTGCTGCTGCAAGCCGGCTTCCCGCGCCTGTTGCCACAGCCGCAGCTCCGGCAGTCGGGCGGCAAGCTGGTCCAGTTCACGTTGACGTTCCAGCACGCCGTGCAGCCCGGACTGGGCGGCATACAGCGCGACACTGTGGCGGGTATAGACGTCACCGGCGCGATCCACCAGCGCCTCGCCCGGCCGCAGGACAAGGCGTGCTGCCTGCGGATCCTCGCCATCTTCCAGCAGATGGACGCCCGCCAGCCAGTCGGCCAGCGCGCCGGCACAGCGCGCATCCACGGTGCGCACCACCCCGGCCAGACGGCGGCGACCGGCGACCGGTGCATCCGGCGCGGGCGTGGCCGGCTCGAACAGCACCACGGACGCCGGCGGCCGCTGCGCAGGGAACGTGGCCGCCTCGCTCGGGATACCGTTGAGGCGGTTGCCCAGTACACTTTCCAGCGCCGTCTCCCAGCCCGGTTCCACGCACAGCCATTGCCACAGGCGGTGGCCGCCGTCGATGCCGATGCCGCGCAGCCAGCCATCCAGCTTCTGTTCGTGCCCCAGCGCCTGCTGCAACTTGCCGAGGGCGGCGAGCTGGGCCTCCAGATGGGCAATGTGGCGCGCCGCCTGCTGCACTTCGTGCTGGACGGCCTTGAGCTGCTGCGCCTGCAGCAGCTCGGCATCCGCCTGCTGTGCCAGTTGTGCTTCCGTTTCCTCCACGCGCGCCGCCAGTGCGGCGCATTCGCGTTCCCGCGCCTGCAGCAGCTCGGCATCCGGTGGCGCGAGGCGCCCCTCTTCTTCCTCAATGCGCCGCAAGTGCTGGATGATGTCGGCCAGGGTGCGGGCTGCGTGTTCCCGATGGGTGCGTTCCAGTTGCACCTGCTGCTCGGCCTGGTGGATGGCGGCCTGTATCCGGCCGCAGGACGCCTGGGCATCGCGCAGCAGCCGTTCCGCTGCCGGCACGGCGGCGCGCGCCTGCTGGAGTGCCACCTGTACGGTTTGTTCCGCCCGCATGGCCGCGGCATGGGCACCCTGCAACTCCGTCAGGCGCTGCGCGTGGCCTTGACGCAACGTGATGCCGCGCTGCTGCTCCTCCTCAAGCAGGGATATCTGCCGCTGCAGGCGCTCGCGGGTCTCCTGCGTATGCTGCAGACGCTGGCTGACGGCGGTCATCTGCGCATTGGCCCCGTAGTAGCGCCCCTGGGCGGCATGCAGGGCGTCGCCGGCGGCATGGTGCTGCTGGCGCAGTTGTTCGAGCCCGGCTTCAATGCTGCGCAGCCGGCTCACTTGCGCTTCCAGCTCGCCGGCCAGGCGCTCTGCCTGGCGCCGGGATTTTTCCCACTCCTGGGCAGCATCCCGCTTTTTCAGCAGCCAGGCCTGCGCGCGCACCTGTTCTAGCTTCTGTTGCAGTGCGTGGTAGTGGCGGGCGACCTCCGCCTGGGCTTCGAGACGGGCAATCTGCTTGGCGAGCTCGCCGCGGATGTCTTCCACGCGGGCCAAGTTCTCACGTGCATCGCGCAGGCGCAGTTCGGTTTCGCGGCGGCGTTCCTTGTATCTGGAAATGCCGGCCGCCTCTTCGAGGAACACGCGTAGCTCCTCGGGCCTGGCCTCGACGATGCGCGAGATGGTGTTCTGGCCGATGATGGCGTAGGCGCGCCCGCCCAGGCCGGTGCCGAGGAACAGGTCGGCGATGTCGCGGCGGCGCACCCGGGTGTTGTTGAGGTAGTAATCGGAGCCGCCGTCGCGCTGCAGCACGCGCCTGACCGAGATTTCCGCATATTGCGCCCAGGCGCCGGCCGCCGCGCCCAAGCTGTTGTCGAACAGCAGCTCCACGCTGGCACGCGATACCGGTCTGCGCTCGGCGGAACCGTTGAAGATGACGTCCTGCATGGAATCGCCGCGCATTTCCTTCGCGCTCGATTCCCCCAGCACCCAGCGGATCGCTTCCATGACGTTGGATTTGCCGCATCCGTTGGGGCCGACGATGCCGACGCGCTGGCCACGGACGTGCAGCGTGGTGGGGTCGACGAAGGACTTGAAGCCGGCGAGCTTGAGATGGGTCAGACGCAATTGGGCGGCAATCGGGCTGGAGTTGTATAATCCTGGGTACGTTTTCCATGTAACCTGGCAAGACCCGGCTGGCGGCCACGCCCGGCACGGTGTTCTGCATGCTGATTCGATTTATACGGTAGCCCCCATGTCCAGTCAACCCAGCAAGACGCTCGAAACCTTCGACAACCCGCAGCCCGGCCGCGACTTCCACATCCACATGGAAATCCCGGAATTCACCTGCCTGTGCCCGAAGACCGGCCAGCCGGATTTCGCCACCCTGTATCTGGACTACATCCCTGACCTGAAATGCGTGGAGCTGAAGAGCCTCAAGCTCTACATCTGGTCGTTCCGCAACGAGGGCGCCTTCCACGAGGCGGTCACCAACCGCATCCTCGACGATCTCGTCGCCGCCACCCAGCCGCGCTTCATGCGTCTCACCGCCAAGTTCTACGTGCGCGGCGGCATCTTCACCAATGTCGTGGCCGAGCGCCGCAAGCCGGGCTGGCAGCCGGCGCCGCGTGTCGAATTGGTCTCGTTTGAGCACCAATCCAACACTCGCGGCTGATCGCCAGCCATCCTCCCGCGATCCGATGAAACATCCGGACCAGACAACCATGAGCACCCTGGACGGAAGCGCGCCCGGCATCAGCTACCAGGCCAGCCTGCCGCTGGACTGGCAGTCGGCCGCGGACCCCCCCGCCAGTGGCACGGCCCAGTGGCGACAGTCCAATATTGCCCTGCTGCAAGCGCTGGCCACCCTGGAAGCAGCGGCGCCGGAAAAGGAAGCGGCCGAATCCGAACCGGCAACGCAGAAGGCCATTGAACGCTTGGAAGCCAAGCTCGACGTCGCCCTCGCGCTGCTCGCCCGGCTGCTGGAAGAACATGCCCGCCTGCCTGCGCGGTCTCCCGTCACCCTGGGGGTGAGGAGCATCGCCTGGCAGGCACGGCAGGAAACGCCGGCGCCGGGGACTCTGCTGCAAATCCAGCTCTACCTCAGCCCGCGCCTGCCGCAGCCGCTACGGTTTCTTGCCCGCGTCGGCACCGTGGAGGGAAAGCTGTGCCGCGCGGAACTGCTGGAGATGGATGCGGAACAGGAAGAGTGGCTGACCCGCACGCTGTTCCGCTATCACCGCCGCGCCTTGCAGGCCCGCCATCATGGCTGATTGATGCGCAACCGGAGGCGGGTGCAGAAAACGGCCGGATTCGGCGTGCAGTCCGTACGCAAATCTGCGACACAAATCCGTTGACAAGGCGCTGGCGGCTTATTAATATGGCGCCTCTTTTCGGGGGGTATAGCTCAGCTGGGAGAGCGCTTGCATGGCATGCAAGAGGTCAGCGGTT